>CADAKF010000019.1:0-9860 GCA_902788415.1 uncultured bacterium | reverse complement strand
TCGTCGGTCGACGCGTCGAAGGACGACTCCATTGACGCGACGGTGGACGCGGCGGGCGAGGCGCCCGTCATCCGCATGGTGAACTCGATGATGATCGAGGCGCTGAAGACGAAGGCGTCCGACATCCACTTCGAGGCGCTGGAGAAGACCTCGCGCCTCAGGTACCGCATCGACGGCGCACTCGTCGAGCGTCCCTCGCCGCCGAAGGCCCTGCACAACGCAGTCGTCTCGCGCATCAAGATCATGTCCAATCTCGACATCGCCGAGCGCCGCATTCCGCAGGACGGACGCTTTAAGATCCGCGCGCTCAAGAAGGAGGTCGACGTGCGCGTGTCGATTCTCCCGACCGTCCACGGCGAGAAGGTCGTGATGCGTATCCTCGACAAGGCGAACCTTGCGCCGGGGCTTTCCTCGCTGGGGCTGGACGACTACGCCTACAAGGCGATGAAGTTCGCGATCGACCAGCCGCACGGCATCATCCTCGTGACGGGTCCGACCGGCTCCGGCAAGACGACGACGCTCTACTCCTGTTTGCAGGACCTCAACAAAGGCGATGTCAACATCGTGACGGCTGAGGATCCGGTCGAGTACGAGCTTCCCGGCGTCAACCAGTGCCACGTCAACGTCGCGCAGGGGCTCACCTTCGCGGGCATTCTCCGCTCGGTGCTCCGTCAGGATCCGGACATCGTCCTCGTCGGCGAAATCCGCGACGGCGAGACGGCCGACATCGCGGTCAAGGCCGCCTTGACGGGCCACCTCGTCCTTTCAACGCTGCACACGAACGACGCGTGCGGCGTCGTCGCGCGCCTCTTCGACATGGGCATCCAGCCGTTCATGCTCGCCTCGTCTCTCATTCTCGCGCAGGCGCAGCGCCTCTACCGCCGGCTCTGTCCCTACTGCCGTCAGCCGGTGGAGGTCGACCGCGCGCTTCTCGAGGCGAACAAGGTTGACCCCGCGCCGTTCGAGGGCGTGGAGATCTTCGGCCCCGTCGGTTGCCCCAAGTGCCACGGCACGGGCTACAAGGGCCGCGGCGCGATGATGGAGGTGCTGCCGATCTCGCCGAAGGTCAGGGGCATCATCGAGAAGGGCGGCAACGCCGAGATGCTCCGCGCCGTAGCGCTCGAAGAGGGCATGGTGACGCTGAAGGACGCGGGCATGATGAAGGTTCGCGCGGGTAATGTCTAACGTCTAACGTCTAACGTCTAAAGTCCTAACGTCCTAATGTCTCACGTCTAAAGTCTAAAGTCCTAACCTAACCTAACCTGTAACCTGTCATGGCGGAAAAAATCAGAGGCATAAAGCGGATCTTGCAGAAAGACCTGGTGCCGTTCACGAAGCAGATGGCTTCGATGAACGGTGCGGGCATGTCCATCCTGACCGTCATGCAGACGCTGGAGGAGCAGGCGGAGAATCCCGAGTTCAAGAAAGTGCTGAAAACGCTCCTCCGGACGATCGAGGGCGGCGACCCGCTGTCGAAGGGTCTTGCGAAGTTTCCGAAGATCTTCGACGACATGTTCGTCAACATGACGGTCGCCGGCGAGCAGTCCGGACAGTTCGCGACGATCATGAAGCGCCTTGCCGACATCCTGCAGAACTCGTCGCGCCTCAAGCGCAAGGTGAAGAGCGCGATGACGTATCCGACGGTCATCATGTCGATTGCGCTGCTCCTCTGCTGGGGTCTCATCCAGTTCGTCGTCCCGACGTTCGCGGAGATGTTCGCAGGTTCGGGGAAGCCGCTTCCGGCGCTCACGCAGTCGCTTGTCGACCTCGCGGACTTCATCAAGCACTGGTGGTACGTCATCATTCCCTGCATCATCGTGGCGATCTGGCTCTTCCGTCAGTGGAAGCGGACGGAGAAGGGCCGCTATGCGTTCGACGAGTGCATGCTGAAGATGCCGGTCTTCGGCCAGCTGAACCACAAGTCCTGCATCGGGCGCTTCGCGCGGCTTCTCGCGCAGATGCTCGGGGCGGGCGTGCCGATCCTGAAGGCGATCGACGTGACGGCTGGTTCGCTCGGCAACCACGTGCTGGAGAAGTCGGTGCGCCTCGCCGGCAAGGAGGTCGAGCAGGGAAATCAGCTTAACACGGCCCTCACGGGGAAGCCCTACATGCCGCTCATCCTCATCCGCATGATCGCCGCAGGCGAGAAGGCGGGCCGCGTTGAAGACATGCTCAACTCAGTGGCGGACGCCTACGACGAGGAGGTGGAGACCCTGCTCTCGACGCTGACGTCGCTGATGGAGCCGTTCCTCATGGTGTTCCTCGGCGGCATTATCGGCACGGTGGTGATCGCGATGTTCATGCCGATCTTCAACATGGGCTCGCTGGCGCATTGAGGGAGAAGGTGGAAGAGGTGGAAGAGGTGGAGAAGGTGGAAGAGGTGACTTGTTGTTGTACGCGTGTTGTCTGAGGAGGTTGCGGTAATGGAAGACCAGAAGAACGACAATGATTTCTCGAGAAGGTTGGAGCTCGCCGAGATCAAGGTCGAGCGCTCCAAGGTCGTGATGGAGTCCCTCGCGGGATTCTGCCACGCCCTCGGCCAGCCGGCGACCGTGCTGCTCAGCTCCATCGAGCTGCTCAGGATGGGTTGTGACGACGAGACGCGCAAGGAAGTCCTCGACCTGTGCTATGACGCGGTGCTGGAAATCAAGTCGCTTCTCGCCGAGATGAAGCAGAAGCGCGAGTACGCGAACGAGGCGTACCTCGCGGCCAACGAGCAGGCGGGGACGATGATCTCGCTCAAGGAATGGCGCGAGAAGGCGCCGCCGAAGTTTGACTGGGAAGGGAAGTAGGTTTGAAAGTTTGAAAGTTTGAAAGTTTGAGGTTTGAAGTCTTACGTCTAAAGTCCTACCGCAACAGGAGCTAATTCATGGTAGAAACCCCTAAATTTGATGCGAGACTGAAGGAAGGCGTCGCGTACTTCGAGCAGATGCTCAAGGTGATGCCCGACGACCGCACGACCCTGGAGTTTCTGGCGGTCGCCTATCCGCAGATGGGTGAACTCGACAAGGCCGAGGAGGCGGTCGCGTCCCTTGCGCGTGTCCTCCTGAAGGAAGGCGACGTGGAGAGCGCGACGGCGCTTCTGCCGCGGCTCGAGGAGTGTTCGGCCGATTCCGCGAAGGCGATGGTCCTCAAGGTGCGTGCGGCGATCGCGCCGCGTCCCGAACTCACGCCCGAGACGCCGACGCCGATGGGACTTGTCGCGACTGCCGCGGAGAGCGAGGCGAAGCTCGCCGCGGAGCTGGGCGAGGCCGCGACGGCGGAGCAGCTCAAGGCGCTTCCCGACAACGGTCGGTTTCTCCTCGTCTCAGCGCTCTCGTCTCTTGAGAAGGAGAAGCCGGAGGCGTGCGAGAAGGCGCTCGCGACGCTCGCGGACAAGTACGCGATGCCGCCCGTGCCGCTGGACGCGTTCGAGCCGGACAAGGCGCTCCTCAAAAAGTTGCCGGAGGAGCTCGTGCGCGTGCGCGGCATCGTGCCATTCGCGCGTCTTGGCGACCTGTCGCTCGTCGTCACGCTCTCGCCGCACGACGCGCACCTCCTGAAGGCGGTGACGGACGCGCTGGACCAGAAGGTCCGCTTCTATCTTGCAGAGCCTCGGCTCGTCGAGGCGGCCTTGCAGAAGATCTATCCGGAGACGAAGGAAACGAATGCGTAAGGGCTTCACACTCGTCGAATGCATGATCGCGGGGGCGATTCTCGTCCTCGTTGTCACGACATTCATGAAAGCCCTTGCGGTCATCAACCGCGTCGAGTGCGAGAACGCCCAGTACCTGGAGGCGGATGCGATCGTGTGGGATGCGATCGCGGAGACCTTCAACAAGGACTACCAGGGGATTGCCAAAGAGAAGGTCGAGCGGAGTTCCGCCGTCTGCGGATTCCCCGCCCAACTGACCGTCTCCTTTGACGGAACGTACATTTCATCGTGGATCGAGTGGAACGGGCAGATGCTTTCAAATGAAGTCATGCGTTCCGAGTACGCGCGCAGGAGGACTGTCGAATGAACCGCTCCGCCTTTACGCTTGTCGAATTGATGATCGCCACGGCCATCACCTGTCTGATCGCCGCGGGAACATTCATGTTCTTCTCGGGCTCGGGGCGGATCAGCCGGGCGGGATACCGCGAAATCAACAACGCGCTGTCGAACCGCGTTGACCGCGAGAAGCGGCTCTTCGTTCCGGCGCGGACGGATGGTACCGTTTTCCTGCCGTGCGGCGGTCTTGCGGGGGAGGTGGACGAATGAGGCGCCTTTGCTTCCAGAGGGGATTCGTCCTGCCGTTCGCCCTTGTCACGATGGCGGTCTCGGCGATCAGCATCGCCGCGCTTGGGGGCTACGCCGCGTTTTCGTGTCGCATGACGCGGTATTACGTCGGACACTCGAAGTGCCGGTTCGCGGCGCAGACGGCCATCGAGCAGGCGAAGATCGACATCGAGCGGGCTTTCGAGAAGTACGTCGGCGAGGTGGCGCCGACGGTCAAGATCACGCCTGTGCGGACGGACGTCTTCCAGTGGTTTGACTACGGAGACGCCACGAACATCGGCACGCGCGTCGTTTACAGGGTCCCCGATCTCGGGATCGTCAACGGCTGCGACGTTGGCGTCTGGCTGGGCGAGCACGGCGACGGCATCGTCCAGATCTACGCGCGGGCAACGCCGCATGGCTTCATTGGCGGTCCGCGGCCGACCTCGACGATCCGGGAGACCGTCGTCTTCGCCGGCCTTGACCAGAGCCCCGTCTTCGACAACGCCTATTTCGTGAACAACTACGGATGGATGAACGGCAGCTCCATCGTCATCAACGGCAAGATGCGCGCGAACGGCAACGTGTCGCTCTCCGGCTCGACGGTAAACGGCTTCATCTATGCCGCGAAGAACACCGAGGTCGGCGCGAACGGCACGGTCTCGCTCTCGTCGAGTCCGCAGATCAAGAACACCTCGTCCTACCGCTCGGCCTACGGCAACCGGGCGCGTCCGGACTCTGACGACTATCAGACGGCAGACGCCTACGATGCGCCTGAGCGGAGTGGCGCAATCGTAAAGCCAACGCGCTACACGTACAACGAGAACGGCGACATCGTCGACCGGATCGGCGGCACGCGCGCGGAAGATTCCGGAGACCCGATCGTGAATGAATATGCCGACGCCGTGCCGATGCCGTTCGTCTCGGACCTCGGTGACTACGTTGACTATGCGCAGTCCGCGCGGACGAATGGCGTCAAGTCGCAGCTGACCTATCCGGGTTACAGCTACCAGGACGAATCGGGACAGACGGTGACGCGCGCGGGCGGGACGGTGAACGTCCATTATGCGGGCGCGGGTCCGTCCGGCGACGCGGCGCTCGCGGACAAGGGCGCCCTGGTCCTCATCGGCACACAGGCGAATCCGATTACGATCGACGGACCGGTCGTCGTCGACTCCGACGTCATCATCAAGGGCTATGTGAAGGGACAGGGCACAATCTACTCGGGGCGCAACGTGCACATCATCGGCGACATCAGGTACGTCGATCCGCCGACCTGGAACCATCCCGACGCGGATGACGCGGCGACCGCTGAGCGCAATGCGACGAAGGACATGCTCGGCCTCGTGGCGAAGGGCAACATCGTCATCGGCGACTCGAGTGACAAGAGCTGGCACAACTCGGTCGACAATTACATCAAAAGCGGCACGAGCTCGTCCGTCGTGAAGAAGTACGCGTGCGACCCGAGCGACGCGAACATCGGCTATCCCGCGACCTTCCAGGGGGACTATACGGCAATTGAGAACGTGAACGGACAGACCTTCGGCAAGGTGCGCACGAAGACGCAGGGGACGGGCGAATATGTGACAACGCGTGTGCCGCAATATGACTGGTGGGGACGCGTGATCGGCTACAAGGACGTCACGACAGAGAAGACCGAGACGGTCTTCTATACGGCGAACGATCGCCGCTACTACGAGACCGTGTGCGACGACAACATCCTCAAAAAGCTGAAGGACGCGTCGGGCATCGCGCAAATTGATGCAATCCTCTACAACAACCACGGCATCTTCGGAACGCCGGGCCGGAACAACGCCACCTTCAACCTGAACGGCTCGCTCGTCTGCCGCGACGAGGCGCTCATCTTCTCCGGGAACGGCATCCGCTTCAACTGGGACTTTCGTCTCGGTCGGAAGAGCAACTCGAAGGAGACGCGTCGGCGGCTCGGTCTTCCCGTCGGACTTACAGACGAAACGCATACGATCGAATGGAGGGAGGTCGCGGACGATGATTGATGCTTCGATCGATCAGGATTTTGCCGCGCTCGAGCGCCAGGAGTCGCTGAAGGCGGCTCGGCCTGTCGCCGCCACCGCGGAAGAGACTCCGCGCACAATCGTCTACCGCGGCCGCCTTGCGGCGCTCCCGTCCCATCCAAACCAGACAGGAACCCTCCGCTGTTCGCCTTCACCTTCAACCTTCACCTCCGCCCCTCCACCTCCGCCTTCCACCTCCACCTCATTGTCCCATCTCCGGACGGCGCGACTCGGTTTCGCCGCGGTCGTCATTTTGGTAATATACTGGCTATGGATCAGACAAAGAAGAAAATAGGTAAGGTCCGGCGGACGATTGAGTCGATTCGCACGCGGTATGCTCTGGTGACCGCATTCTTCCTGCTGCTTTCGCTGGCGATGGTCTACATCGGCGGACGAATCGTGCTCATCCACTACATCCGCGACACGGAGCAGCAGGTGAGGCAGATGGGCGTGAAGATTGACGAGCGCCCGCGCACGGTCTCGCAGGCGGCGGGCCTTCGCGTGCAATACGGGCTCGAGCCCATGTTCGACGAGGCGATGAATTTCTACACGGGCGGATTCTGGACGGTGCGCGACAGGACCCCGAAGGCCTTTGCGAGTACGACGAGCATCGCCTTCGGACGCCTCGCGTGCTTTATCGCCGTGTGCGGCATCCTGTTCGTGATTCCGTTGTTCTGGGTGCAGAACCGGCTTCTCCTGAATCCGCTTTCGGACATGACGAAGGCCATCTCCAGACTGGGCGAGCGTGCGGAAGGCATCGACTGTCCGCGCCTTGACTGGAAAGGACACGACGAGTTCGCCCAGCTGGCTGAATCGGTGAACCGGATGGTCGAGGCGATTGCGGCGAAGACCGTGTCGCTCGCGAATTCCGAGGCGAGCCATCAGGCGCTCATCGACGGCGTTCCCGACGGGCTTGTCGTCTTTGATTCTCAGGGACGGATGGTCTCGATCTCCAAGCAGCCCGAGGGCGTCGGGCCGCTGCCCGGGCTCTTCCCCGGCGAGGTGCCGTCGCCAGCCGTGTTCGGTGAGGCGGAGTCGCGGCAGTTCGTCCACGCCGTCGAGCGGGCGGGCGAGAGCGGCTTCGTCGGCAAGGTGCGGCTCGAGGTGCAGCGTCCCCTGGGCGTGCCGAAAAGTGTGCCGACGCGGCACTTCGAGCTGCGGCTGACGCGTCTCGGGGCGCGCTTCGTCCTCGCCATCGTCCGCGACGTCACGGCCGAGGTCGCCGAACACAAGCTGCGTCTGGCGGCCGAGCAGCGCGCGCTCGACGTCTCCAAGCGCGAATCGCTCACCAGCCTGGCCGCCGGCATCGCGCACGACATGAACAACGTCCTTTCAGTCGTTCTTAATGCCGCGGAGGCGGAGGGCGCGGACCCCTCGGGCGACTCGTCGAAGATGCTGGAGACGATCCGCGAGGCGATCCGGCGCGGCTCCGGGATGATGCGCGAGCTGATGACGTTTGCGGGCGAGAATCGGATGCAGTTCCTCCGGGCGACGCCGAAGCTGGTGATGGAGGACATCCGCCATCTCGCCTGTCAGCTTGTTGGCGCCAACATTGAACTCGCAATCGGCTCGGGCGAAGGAGCGCCGGATGTGGACGTTGACCCGAACCAGTTCTGGAAGGTTTTCTTCAACATCATCAAGAACGCCGCGGAGGCGATCGGCAAGCGTCCCGGACGGATTTCCCTCAGCGCGCGTCCGTTCTGCATGACGGCCTATGATGCGACCAACTTCATTTCCGAACATCCGCTCCATGAGGGGGACGGCGTTCTCTTCTGTATCGACGACGACGGCCCAGGCATTTCGCCGAACATCCTCCACCGTCTCTTCGATCCCTACATTTCGTCGAAGGGCGTCGGCCGGGGATTGGGCCTCGCGACCGTCCGCACGATCGTCGAAGCGCACGGCGGCGGCATCCGTGTCGAGAGCGCCCCGGACAAGGGAACGACGTTTCTCATCTTCCTGCCGGCCTCGAAAATGCCGAAGACGGACGAGTCCGAGCGGCTGCGCGTGCGATCGGCCGACGAATCCGTCCGCGGCGAAATCCTGCTGGTGGACAACGACGAGTCGATCTTGAAGACGACGTCGATTCTCCTGAAGGCAATGGGCCTTCAGGTCCATGTCGCGCACGACCGGCGCGAGGCCCTGGCGGTCATCCGCCGCCGTCAGAAGGAGCTTAAGGGAATCATCCTCGACGCGCATCTCGGCGGCATCGACACGGTGCGGCTTCTGGATGCCTTCCGCCTCGGGGCGCCGAACGTGCCGATCGTCGTCTCGTCCGGCTCCGCCGTGGAGGAAATCGAGAAGATGTTCCGCGGACATCCCTACGACACGTTCCTGGCGAAACCCTATACCATGCCGGAACTGAAATCCGTCATCGCATCCCTGAAAGGCTGATCCATGAAACTTGAAAAAATCGCCGCGTGGCTCGACAAGACGCTCAAGGTCGCCGACTTCGACGATGTCTCCAACAACGGACTAGGTGAGGGTGGTGGCGTTTGCCGTCGACGCGAGCGTGAAGAACGTCAAGGCCGCGGCGAAGGCGGGCGCGCAGCTCCTGGTCGTTCACCACGGCATCTCGTGGGGCGGCGGAATCAAGAGGATCTCCGGCGGCGTCTACAACGTCGTCAAGGCGGCGATGGACGCGAACCTCGCGGTCTACGCCTGTCACCTGCCGCTCGACGCGCATCCGGTCCTCGGCAACAACGCGCAGCTCGCGAAACTCCTCAAGCTTAAAAACGTCAAGCAAGCGTTCTCCTACCATGGAAACGTGATCGGCGTTGTGGGAGAGGGTTTGAAAGTTCGAGTGTTTGAAAGTTTGAAAGTTCTGGGCCTCCAAAACTCTCACACCTTCAAACTCTCAAACCTTCAAACTTTCAAACCTTCAAACCTTCAAACTTTCAAACTTTCAAACTCTCAGACTCTTCGCGTCGGCGTCTGCTCCGGCGGGGCGGGCGAGTTCGCCGAGGAGGCGAAGGCGCTCGGGTGCGACCTCTACGTCACGGGCGAGGCGAGCTGGGGCGATGTGATTGCGGCGGAGAACGTCGGGATGAAGATGGTCTGCGCCGGGCATTACGAGACCGAGGTCTTCGGCGTGCGCGCCGTCGCGAAGGCGATGGCGAAAGCCCTCCGCGTCAAGACCGTCGACCTGGAACTCGGTCGGTCAATACCGCTCGCGCGGTCTTGACCGACCTCGGCATCTGAGCATCTGAGCAAAAGAGCATCTGAGCATCTGAGCAAAAGTGCATCTGAGCTTTTCGAGTCGTCGAGTCCGAAGCCGCAGTCGGATTTCAGATGTTTACCATCGACTGAAAGGCATATGCGGCTTCTCCCCGCTTTTTCTAAACGCGACGGGTCCCCGCCCGTCGCCGACTGAGCAATGCCTTTACTTCCGAAGTGCCGCCGCAAACTTGCGAATGGCTGCCATTTGAAAAACTAAATGAAAGTTTAGTGTCGGGCGTTAGCGAGAGTGGCGCTTACCGAGTGGGGAAGCGGAATCCCTTCCGCTTCAAATTAAAAATGGCTCCGTGGACCATATTCAAACGAAGTTGCGTTTGAGAGCGGTATGAAGTGGCCCACGGAGCCACCTTTGC
>CADAKF010000018.1 GCA_902788415.1 uncultured bacterium | reverse complement strand
AACGGTTTTCCGGTTTTGACACGCCGTCAAAGTGCGTTTCGCCCAATGTTTTCAGGTGTTTGGTGAAATCCACCGCTCAAAAAACGGGTAAAGTCCAACGTGTTGTTGGGAGAATGATATCAAATTCCATCGCCCCGCGCAAGTCGGCGACGACCATACTTGAATCAACTATCCAAGATGACCGACCGAGTACTGTCTTCGCCATCATTCGCCATCCTGTGTGCCGCCGCCACAGAAGCCGTCCTTTTGCCGTCAGGCGTCATCCCTTGAAGAATCGCACGAATTCAGTCGTCATGCCCGCTGCGGTGTCGCTCCTCTCGCGGGCGCAGGCCTTCAGCAGGGCGGAGCACTTCCCGCAGTTCGTGCAGTTGTCGGCTTCTCGGCAGTCGCGGACCTCGGGCCAAAGCGGCGAAGCGCCCAGCCGTTGATTGTCGATGATCATCGGGAACTTGTAGCAGGGATCCATGATCTCCGCCAGGTCGCCATCGTATGAGCATGTCGCGTATGCCGAGACGATCCTTGCCGGATTCGGATGCCGCCGCGTCGCCAGCTTGACGACGCCGACATGCGGTTCGTAGAGCGGCAAATCCTCCGGGCGTATCCAGATCGCACGGAGGAAATCCTCGTAGTGGCCTCGCTCGAAATTCGTCCGGCAGCGGAAGACTGAGAAGCCGAACTTCTCGCCGGCGGCCGACTGCCCCATCCGGTTGTGGCCGTGGAGGTTGTTATGGAACTGGTGGAACGGACAGTTTCGCAGACACCCCGGATTCGCCTGGATGCCCATCATCTTTCCGTGTTCACGGGCCCAGGCCCCCATGCGTCTTACATAGTCGAGCCGCCGATGGTCGTTTCGCCCCGCATAGAATTCATCATACAGGTCGTCCACGTACTTGAGGGCGATTTCGCTGTCGATGTCCATGTTGATGCTGAAGCGGATCTTGACGGACGGGAAACGCTGCCGGACAACGGTGGCGATGAACGGCGAGGTCGTGGTCAGATGTTCGGGGAAGAGTCCGTCGGCATCCATTTCCTTCAGCATCGTCGTCACGTGGTCGGCGAGCGTCTCGGAAATCGCGATGTCCCCATAGCAGTTTGCGTTGAAGATCGCGTCAAGTTCTATGCCGTTCTCACGCGCCCAGCGGAGATCCGAGACAATCTGAGAACGCCGCGCAGGCGTCCAGTCGTCCATCGGACGACTGGCGGTCACACCCGGCCACGCAAAGAAGACCTCCTTGATCCGAGAAACATGATCCGCACACGAACCGACAAAGGATTCGTTGTCAAACCAACCGACAGCCAGCTTTCTTTTCATATCGTATGTCCACTCCGTTCTTCTGCAAGAGATAACGCTGCACACCCGATCAAGGTTCACATCCCGCTTCTCGACGGGGACGATGGTCGCCTTGGGTGCCAAGTTCACGATACTCTTTCGATACTCTTTAGATATGCTATAATACAATCTGCCATGAATGAAGTATCTCCAGTGCAAACTTTTCCGATGCCGACTATTAGGCGTTATCCTATTTATCTGAGGTGCATTCGTGATATGATTGCAGCTGGTCATTTGCATATTTCAAGTGCCGTTGTTGCAGAAGCTCTTGGATTGGACCCCGTGCTCACGCGTAAAGATTTGGCAATGGTCGGCGTTCCTGGGAAGCCTCGTAGAGGATATCCAGCAAAAGATTTACTCGAAGCGATTAATCATGCGCTTGGATGGGATAACACAACGGACGCAATTCTCGTTGGCGCAGGTTCTCTTGGTCATGCGCTTTTAGGTTATTCAGGATTTGAGGAGCAAAATCTTTCAATTTCTCTTGCGTTCGATGCAAACCCAAAACTCATTGGTCAGAAATTGCATGGAATTAAGGTCTGTCCGATGGAAGATTTGCCTCGGATAGTCAAGCGCCTAAAAATCAAGGTTGCAATACTCACCGTTCCTAATTCTGCCGCACAGGAATGTACCGACCAACTCGTTGCCGCTGGGATTTGCGGCATATTGAACTTTACAACCGTGCAGGTTTCCGTCCCAGAAGACGTTCTCGTGCAGAATGTTGATATTGCGCAGTCATTGGCCGTTCTTTCGCATTCTATTTCTGCCACAGCGCAGATATCTTAACATCACTGTTATGAATAGATATTTTAATATCGCTACTTGTGTATGGATAAGAGAAGTGCTATAATACACGCCAATTTGTCCGAAGAAGGGTTCTTCGGACGGTAAAAATGAGGAAACTAAAGAAAATGCAAAGCGCAAACACTCCCGCACCCGTTCAGGACGACGGACTTGCGGAACTTCAAGAAACCATTGCGCGCGTTAGAGCGGCGCAGAAAATCTACGCAACATATTCTCAGGAGAAGGTAGACGAGATCTTCAAGGCGGCGTCACTTGCCGCCAACCGTGCGCGAATTCCGCTCGCCAAGCAGGCTGTCGAAGAAACAGGCATGGGGGTTGTTGAGGATAAGATCATTAAGAACCACTACGCCAGCGAATTTATCTATAACGCATTTAAAGCTGTTAAGACTTGTGGTGTAATCGAGCGCGATGAAGCGGCCGGGATTGAGAAGATCGCCGAGCCGGTTGGCGTTATCGGTGCTGTTATTCCTACGACCAACCCGACTTCGACCGCCATTTTCAAGACCTTGATTGCTCTTAAGACGCGTAACGGCGTTGTCATCAGCCCCCACCCGCGTGCGAAGAACTCGACGATCGCCGCGGCGAAGGTCGTTCTCGACGCTGCCGTCGAAGCCGGCGCACCTAAGGATATCATCGGCTGGATTGCAGCTCCGTCGCTCCCCAAGACGAACCTCCTTATGAAGGAGAGCGATCTTATTCTTGCGACAGGCGGCCCTGGTATGGTTAAGGCCGCTTATAGCTCGGGTACTCCCGCTCTCGGCGTGGGTGCAGGCAATACGCCCGCGATCATCGACGAGACGGCCGATTTGACTCTCGCTGTGAGCTCGATCATCCACTCGAAGACTTTCGATAACGGCATGATTTGCGCCTCCGAGCAGAGCGTAATCGTTCTCGACAGCGTCTACGATGAGGTTAAGGCTCTTTTCCGCAAGATGGGCTGCCACCTCCTCAGCAACGTCGAACTTGATAAGACCCGCAAGACGATTCTCATCAACGGCGCATTGAACGCCAAGATCGTCGGTCAAAAGCCCGTCACGATCGCCGCTCTCGCCGGCTTTAAGGTTGATGACGATACAAAGATTCTTATCGGTGAAGTCGAAAGCGTCGAACTCTCCGAAGAGTTCGCCCACGAAAAGCTCTCCCCTGTTCTCGCGATGTATCGCGCCAAGGATATTCAGGACGCTTTTCAAAAGGCGGAGAAACTCGTTGCTGACGGAGGCTACGGCCACACGAGCTCCATCTATCTCGATGAGATCAACGAGAAGGAAAAGGTTGCCGAGTTCACTTCGCGCATGAAAACGTGCCGTATTCTCGTTAATACTCCGAGCTCGCAGGGCGGTATCGGCGACATCTACAACTTCAAGCTCGCTCCGTCGCTCACTCTCGGCTGCGGGAGCTGGGGCGGGAATTCCGTTTCTGAGAACGTTGGAGTCAAACATCTTATCAATATAAAGACAGTTGCAATGAGAAGAGAGAATATGTTGTGGTTCCGCGCACCAGAGAAGATTTACCAAAAGAAAGGTTGTCTCTCGTTTGCGCTGCGTGAGCTTGGTGAGGAAATGCAGAAGAAGCGCGCGTTCATCGTGACGGACACCTTCCTCTACGCGAACGGCTACACCAAGCCAATCGAGAAGTCGCTCACCGAGCAGGGTATTATGTTCACGACATTCTCGAATGTCGCTCCTGATCCGACGCTCGCCTGCGCTAAGGAAGGTGCTAAGCTCATGGCCGGATTCAATCCCGATGTCATCATCGCCGTCGGCGGCGGGAGTGCGATGGATGCGGCAAAGATCATGTGGGTTCTCTATGAACACCCAGAGGCGGACTTTAACGATATGGCGATGCGCTTTATGGATATTCGTAAGCGTGTCTACCGCTTCCCGAAGATGGGCGTTAAGGCATCGCTCGTCTGCATTCCGACCTCGGCTGGCACTGGCTCTGAAGTAACTCCTTTCGCAGTTATTACCGACGAGACGACTGGAACGAAGTATCCTCTCGCCGACTACGAGCTTCTGCCGGATATGGCGATTGTTGACGCTGATATGCAGATGTCTGCGCCTCCCGGCCTTACGAGCGCCTCGGGCATTGACGCTGTCTCGCACGCTCTTGAAGCTTACGCTTCGATGCTCGCAACCGACTATACCGACGGTCTTGCCATTCGTGCGCTCCAGACGATCTTCAAGTATCTTCCTGCCTGCTACGATGCGGCCGTTGCGAAGCGTGCCGATCCTGTCGCCCGCGAGAAGATGGCCAACGCCGCCACGATGGCTGGTATGGCGTTCGCCAATGCGTTCCTCGGTGTCATGCACTCGATGGCTCACAAGCTTGGCGCGTTCCACCATATTCCTCACGGTATCGCCAACGCGCTCATGATGGAAGAAGTGCTTCGCTTCAACGCTGATCCCGTGCCGCGCAAGATGGGTACGTTCTCTCAGTACGGCCACCCCCACGGTCTTGAGCGTTATCTTGAGATCGCTACGGCGCTTGGCATTCATGGCCGCAACAAGGCCGAGCAGTTCGAGAACTTCATCACCGCCATCAGGGAACTTAAATCTCGCATCGGTATCAAGCCGACGATCCGCGATTACGTCCCCAATGAGGAGGACTTCCTCGCGCGTCTCGACGAAATGACCGAGCAGGCCTTCGACGATCAGTGCACGGGCGCTAACCCGCGCTATCCGATGATGAAGGAGATTAAACAGATGTATCTTAACGCCTACTACGGTAAGCATAAGAATGTCTAATGGCAAATAAGGAGATTTAAAATGAAAAAGAAAACAGAGAGTAAGAAGTGCGCGCCTAAGGTGGCTGTTCAGAAGGTCGCCGTTAAGAAGTCTGCCAATATTCTTCTTGAGCGCACAGACAAGGTCGTGACGAAAGATAAAAACAGCGTTCTTAAAATCTTCGGCCCGTCATACAAGGTTAGCGCCATTCTCAACGAGGCGATGAATGAAGCCCGAGCGGCCGAAACGGGGTTGCCCGTAGCGAAAGTGCTCGAGGTTCTTAAACTTCGCGATCATTGGTGCATTCGTCGCGAGTGGATTGAAGGTAAGACTCTCGCCGAGACGATGGCGGGAGACAAGAAAAATCTGATGCGCTATTTAAAGGAGTTCGTCGCCATTCAGTGCGAAATCTTCTCCAAAACTTCCGAGCGCATGGGTAATCTTGCCGATAAGCTCGACAAGCAGATTTCTGCCTCGGCTCTTCCAAAAGAAACGCGCTATGATCTTCACATGAGACTGCAGTCGATGCCTCGCGGCAAAGCACTCTGTCACGGTGACTTTAACCCCACGAACGTCATTATTACCGCGAGTGGTGATTGGCGCGTTATTGACTGGAGCCATGTCAGACTGGGCGATCCTCTCGCCGACGTTGCTCGCACCTACCTCCTCTTCTGGCTTTCTGGCCATGTAGCTGCAGCCGAGAAATATATGGCTCTTGCTTGCGAAGCTCTTAAGGTTAAGATCGCTGATGTTCAAAAGTGGCTTCCGATTGTTGCCGCGGCTGAATCGTCGAAAGAGCAGAGTGTCAAGAATCACGAGCTCTTACTCCATTGGGCGAGCGTCGTTGATTATGAGTAGACCTACAATTACGATCTGCATGGGCAGTTCGTGTTTTGCGCGCGGCAACGAGAAAAATGTCGACGTGTGCGAGAATTTTCTCGCCGCGCGCGGTCTTCGCGACGAGGTTGATGTGGTCTTGGGTGCAAGCCTTTGCACCGGCAACTGCGCCGCAGGGCCGATCGTCATCGTCAACGGCAAGGTTCATACCCAGGTTGATGCAGGTGTTATGACTGATTTGCTGGAAGAATTGTTTCCTGCTTGACGCTAAAGGAATGGTATGCAAAAGACTTCACCGGTTTACACGACGGAAAACGGCTGTCAAGATTGTTACAAATGTGTGCGCCATTGTCCAGTCAAGGCGATCCGCATAATCGGCGGCAAGGCAAGCGTTATTCCAGAGGCCTGTGTGTCGTGCGGTGAATGCGTTAAGGTCTGTCCCGCGCATGCCAAGAAAATTCGCAGCGATTTGGCTAGACTTAAGGATATGCTCTCCTCGGGCGCTAAAGTCTACGCTTCAATCGCTCCGAGTTTTACGGGTTATTTTAAGGGAGTTAAAATCGAACAGTTGGCGGCCGCTTTGGTTCGCGCTGGTTTCGCGGGTGCAAGCGAAACGGCGCATGGAGCCGAATCGGTCAGTGCTCATATCGCTCGACTTCTCGCTCAGACATCTTCTCCGCTCGTGATTTCGAGCGCATGTCCTGCAGCGGTCGATATGATCCGAAAGTATTTGCCGAAGTTTGCACCGTTCATTTCGCCACTGCCTTCTCCTGTTCGGGCTCATTGTCGACAGCTTAAAGAGAGGTTTGGTGACGATTCTAAGGTTGTCTTTTTTGGTCCTTGCGCAGCCAAAAAGACTGAAGCGGATTCGTATTCGAATGAACTCTCGCTCGCACTTATTTTCCCGGCGCTTGAAAGATTGTTAGAAGAGAAGAATATTAGTCTAAACGAGACGCTCGAACCTTCTTTGGGTTTTGCGGAAGAAGGACGTTTTTATTCTGTTGAAGGCGGTATGAACGATACGCTTCGCGATGGTTCAGATTCCGTTCGTTATATTTCCGTTTCAGGGCTTGACAATCTAAGACGCCTTTTTCACGGAATTGATCCAGCGACGATTAGCGAGAAAATGTCCGGGCGCAAGATTTTTGTTGAAGTGCTCGCTTGTCCCGGCGGCTGCATAAACGGCCCTGCGATGCCGTCTGACGGATCATCGCTTGAAACGATTATTCAGACGGATCGAGCAAGCCCGATTCGTACGAGCGCTGAGCGTTGTTTTTCGCATTGCGGAGTTTCGTCGTATCCGGCTTCACCCGTCATTGAAGAGGAGCCTGATGAGCAGCTTATGCGTTCAGCTCTCGCCCGGGTCGGAAAGAGCTCGAAAAACGACGAGCTGAATTGCGGAGCGTGCGGTTACTCGACATGCCGCGAGTTCGCCAAGGCGTTGTTGGCAGGTAAGGCAGAAGAAGAGATGTGTCACACGTGGCTCAAACGAAATTTTGAGAAAACTTCAAATGCTCTTATTCGTTATATTCCAGCTGGCGTTGTGATTGTTGACAATAAGGGAGCCATCCGCGAGTGCAATCGGATTTTCGCAGAGCTTGCAGATGCAGTTGAGGAGTTTGATGCTCTCGGTAATTTAGAAGGTCTTAATGTTGAATCGTTTCTTCCGGAATTTGCGGATCTTTTTGCCGGCGCCGTGAAGCATGGCAGTGAGATTGTTAAATATCGTCAGCAGTGGCGCTCTCGTATTATCAATTTAAGCGTGTTTCCGATTGCACGCGGTGAGTTTGCCGGTGCAGTTGTACAGGATGTGACTCAGAATGAAGGACGCCGCGAAGAAATCGCAGCCAAAGCGCGCGAGGTCATTCGTAAGAATGTTTATACCGTTCAGCAGGTGGCTCGACTTTTCGGAGAGCACATCGCAGAGACCGAGGTTATGCTCAACGAAATTGCGGGTGCGTACGAATCCCATAATAAAGGAGTCCGCCTTCGCGAGAGCGATAACGGGAATTACTTGAATGGATAAGTCTCTTTTTATAGAGATGGAGGCCGCGCAGTTCACCAAGACTGGCCAGGCTGCGTGCGGTGATAATGTGCGCTTTCTTACGGTTGAACGCGAGAACCGTCATCTCGCCGCGCTTTCGGACGGCCTTGGCAGCGGGTTGAAGGCGCACATCCTCGCCACGATGACAACATCAATGGCGATCAAGTTTCTTGAGTCGAATATTCCAACTCTTGAAGCGGCCGAAATCATCATGGACTCGCTGCCAGTTTGTGAAGTCAGAAAAATCGGTTACGCGACGTTCTCGCTTTTTGACTTTCGTCTCGGCGGTCACGCCAAGATTACCGAGATGGGCAATCCTGGCTATATTCATCTGCGCGGCACCACGGAGATAGCACCTCTAAAAGACGAGATGGTCGTCTCGGCCCACTGGCCGGATCGTGAAGTGCGCGAGTGCGAGGCCGACTTCCGTCCGGGCGACAGAATCATCATATGCTCCGACGGAGTCACGCAGGCGGGGCTTGGCCAGCGGCGCGATATGAAGTTTGGCTGGCGCCGCTCGGGAGTCATGGAATTTGCCAAGCGCCGTATTGAGGCAGACAATGAAATTTCTGCGCGTGACCTTTCAATGGCGATTGCGCGTGAAGCGCGTTATATCGCGCCGGGCGGCTGCAAGGATGATATCAGTTGTGTGGTCGCGTATCTGCGTCATCCGCGCGTGATGCGCATACTTACGGGGCCTCCTTATTATCGCGAGAATGACGCCGAGTATGCGCGACAGGCTTTCTTGGGAGCCGAGCATACGGTAATTTGCGGCGGAACATCAACAAATATCATCGAGCGGGAGTTAGGCGTGAAGGTAAAAGTCAATCTTGCCGATATCCGCAAGAGCGGCGGATTGCCTCCTGTCGGTTACATTGAAGGCATTGGCATCGCAACCGAAGGTATTCTCACTCTCTCGCGCGTATTGTCTGCGATCGAAGAGATGCGCTCTCCCGACAACGAACCTCAGGCGGCCAGAATGATACTTGAGCGCATGATGAGCCACGACCGCATTGAGTTTGTTATCGGCACAAAGGTTAATGAATCGCATCAGGATCCTGGCATTCCTCAAGAGCTTGAGTTGCGCCGTTCGGTCATCCGTCGAATGCAACAAGCATTAGAGCGCAACTATCGTAAGGATGTTGTGGTATACTATTACTGAAATCTTAAGCCCCCATTAAGCAAAATCAGTTATGGAAAAAATCAAAGTTGAAATCTGCTGCGGAACGGCTTGCTATCTCTTGGGCGCCGCGAAGTTGATGAATCTTGAAGAGCATCTCCATGAGAGCTTGAAAGATAAAGTCGATATTCAGGCCAGACCCTGTCTCGGGCTTTGCGAGCGCGACAATCTTGGCGGAGCTCCCTTTGTTATGTTTAACGGTACGGAGATCATGGGCAACGCATCGTTAGAGAAAGTTTTGGATCGTCTCAACCTTTTAATCGAAGGTGATAAATAACCATGGTTAATGGCGCTACATATATTCGCCGCGAGCTTTTAATTCGTTTGGTTCGTGCCTTTGATGATGGGGTTTTGCGCGAAGAAATTGATCAAATACCAATAAAACTTCGTCCTAAAGATTCCGACGCGTCGCGCTGCTGCATTTATCACGATCGCGCGGTATTGAAGTATAGACTCATGGCACTCTTGGGCATCTCTGCAGAAGAGGAGACAGATGAGGCCAAAACGCTGAGCGCATATTTAGATGAGATTATTGACGGCGAAGTGCGTGAGGTTAACGAGGATAACGAGTTCGAGCGAAAGACGGCGCCTCTTTCGGTATGTCCTCCCGCCTGCAGCGGGTGTCCTGACGCGCGGGTTATCTCTACATCCAACTGCCGTGGATGTTTCGCGAGACCCTGCGTCTACAATTGCCCTAAAAACGCGATAACGGTTACGAACGGCCGATCTCAGATTGATGCCGCCAAATGCATCAAGTGCGGAAAGTGCATCTCGGCCTGCCCCTATCACGCAATCGTCAAAACGACTGTTCCTTGTGAGGAGGCCTGCCCTGTGGGAGCCATCCGCAAGAACAAGCGCGGAGTCGCCAAAATTGATTTTTCGAAGTGCATCTTCTGCGGCAAGTGCTTTATGTCGTGTCCGTTCGGCGCGGTGATGGAGCGCTCTCAAATCGTCTCAGTCCTTTTGGCGATGAAACGGGGGGAGAAACTTGTCGCGATGGTCGCGCCTGCGGCAGATCGTCAGTTTCCGGGGACTGTTGAGCAGCTTTTGACCGCCTGCATAAAGGCGGGATTTTCAGATGTGATTGAAGTTGCCCGCGGAGCCGAGAAGACGACGGAGCACGAGACGGCAGAATTTCTTGAGCGTATGGAGAAAGATTCAAAGACGTTCATGACGACTTCATGCTGCCCCGCTTACGTCAATCTCATTGGTAAGCACCTGCCTGAACTTATAAATAATGTTTCTCTGACGCCAAGTCCGATGGTCTATACTCACGAAATAATCCGTGAAACGAATCCTCACGCCAAGACCGTCTTTATCGGGCCGTGCGTCGCCAAGCGCAGTGAGGCTCGCCGTAAGGGTATTGATTTTGTTCTTTCGTTTGAAGAGCTCGGCGCGATTTTAGCCGGCCGTAAGATAGACGTTCTCGCCTGCGAGGCACATCCCATCGACCGTCCTGCTGCGGCAACCGCCCGCAATTTTGCGCGCAGTTGCGGAGTCACAGAGGCAGTCTTAGCCGAGGCTACGGCTAAGCTTCCCGGTTTTCAGCTTTCATCGAAGCAGATTAACGGTATCGATCGCAAAACATGCTCTATGCTTAAACTGTACGCGTCGGGCAAACTGCCAGCGAACTTCCTTGAAGTTATGGCCTGTCCCGGCGGCTGTGTAAACGGCCCTTGCTCGCTTTCGTAGTGACCCTCGAAGCCCCCCGAATCAAACCTCCCGTTCACTTGACCTCGACCAGCTTCGCGACCGGCTTGCCGTCCGGGCCCGTCCAGCTCAGCCGGTACTTGCCGCGAAACCCGCGGAACTTGACCTTCCGCCGTTCGCCCTCGCCTTCAGCCTTCACCTTCGTATTCGTGCGCCACTCGCGGTTGATCAGGTCGTCCATCGCGAAGTAGGCGGTCTTCGGACGCATGTCGCGCGTGAAGAGTCCGCTGATCGAAGGCTCGCCCGGCGCACCGCAGTCGTCGACCACGTTCCACCAGGTGATGCCGTTCATCTTCTCGACGGAGAACCACGCGCGGTAGAGGTTGCGCATGATGATCGCCTGCACCATCTGTCCGCGCGACGAGTTGTCCGGCGCGGTGATGGTGATCTCCGAGAGATGGATGGGCTTGCCGGCCTTGGAGAGGAGAGCGAAGCGGTCGGCGACGCCCTTCGGGGTGAGGTGGTCCGGTCCCTCCCCGCGCGCGATGTTCACCGATTCGGCTGGATTGAAGAGGTGCATCTGCGAGCCGACGACGTCAATGCGGCAGCCGTTCGCCTCGAGGTCCTTCGCCTGCTTGAAGAAGTGCGGACGCATGTCGTAGTCGTTCAGGTTGAGCCACGCCGTCTTCGGCAGGTACTTCTGCGCCCACTGGAAGCCCTTGTACGTGTAGTCGCCGGGCATGAGGCCGTAGACGCTGCGCTGGCACGCCACGCCGCGAACCGCCTTCTCGCCCTGAAAGAGGTGATAGTCGAGGGCCGACTCGTTCACCACGTCCCAGCTGTCGACGCGGCTGCCGTAGCGCTCGGCAATGTCGCGAATGCGCTTCTCGTAGAAATCGTTATACGCCTTCACGAACGTCGGCACGGTCTTGGCGACTTCCTCCTCCGAGAGCTTCTCGAAGACCTGTTCCCAGGCCGCGCTCCACCCGCGTTCGTTGTCCACCATATCCTTCGTGCCGACCGGGATGCGCCAGTTCGCGACCGGAATCTTCACGCCCGTCTTCTGCTCCAGCGCGAACTTCTCCACGTCCGGACAGAAGCCGTCCCAGATCCAGGTCGGACGATGCCACGCCACGTTACCCCAGACGAGGGGATGTCCGTGAATGCGGCAGCCGCGCGTCTTCAGGAAGTCAATCACCGGATCCGGCGCGGGACGCCTCCAATGCGCCTGTTCCTTCGGCTGCGGACAGCTGTTCCAGAAGTTCTCCGTGTCCTCATAGCGCTCCGCGAAGCGCGGCGCGTACGGATACTGCTCGAGCGTCCGCCAGTAGAAAGCGACGGTCGCCGAGTTGAAGAGCGTCCCGTAGAGTTCCTTGTAGCGGTCGTTCCACTCCTTCTTGCCGAGCTGGTTGAAGTTGAAGATGTGGGCGCCGAAGAAGAAGGCGTGCGAAAGCTGTTCGACCTTCACCTCGGCGCCGGCGGGCGCATCAACCTCGACCGATGCGTCCGCCTTGCGGTACTTCTCGATGTCCACGTCAATCCGCGCCTGGACCTGGTCGTTCCAGATCTCCCAGTACTTGTCGGACATGGCCGACCGGTCGACCTTGAACTCCGCCCGAGCCGAGAGGACGGAGGACGCGAGACAAAAGACAACCGCAAACATTTTCATCATGATTTTACCTCCTCGGGGACGCAAGGGTCAGCGCTTATTGACATAGTATCGCTGATATAGTAACTCATGTCAGGCAATACTCGACCCTTATGGTCCACATCGGGGTCTTGGTATTCGTTGCCGAAAATCGCTTTGCGGATGCCGGGGATCTTCTCCTCCCACATGGGGAAGCGGTTGGCCATGGAGGCTTTGCCCTTCTTGAACTTCGTCCAGTCCCAGAACTGCCCCTTCTCGCCGTAGATCCAGATATGTCCGCCCGTGGCGTTGCGCTTCGCCTCGCGCAGCTGGCGCTTGAGCAGCCGGGCGGGATTGCCCTCGTAGTTTTTGCGCGGCTGCCATTCGTAGAGCGTGGACTTCGGGTCGGCGTAGAAATCGAGATAGAACGCCGGCGCGACGCCGCCGACCTTGCGGTGCTTCTGAACGAGCTTCGAATCGAGCTGGCCGTACCCCTTGCGGTTGTCTTCGGCCATCGGCTTGTAGCCGTTTTCGTCGGCCATGCAGTAGCCGCGCCATTCGTCGCCGTCGATGAGCCGGGCGGTGTCGGGCATCGTTTCGAGCAAACCGTTGCAGAACGCGCCCATCAAGTCGCTCTTGTAGCTCCAGAGGTAATAGACCCAGAGCTTGAGATTGGGGCACTCCTTGTACATCGCCGCGCCGAGCTGCCGGCCGCGTTCGCGGGCGATGGCGCGATATTCCTCCGGCGTGTGCACGCCGTTTTCGGCTTTCGCGCCTTTATGGTTGGCCGGACGGCGCACGACCGACTTTTTCGCCTTCTTTTCTTCTTCTTTGATGAAGTACGCGCTCGTCCAGTACGAGTTGACGGGGTAGACGCCGTAGCATTCGGTATCCCAGGCGACGCCCTCCATGTCGGTCATCGCAACCACCTTGGCAACCACGGCGAAATTCTCGGCGACGGTTTTCCAGTACTTGTCGTCGAACCAGTCGGGCTTGGCCTGGTCGATCATGATGGAGAGAAAGTTGTGGGTGGCGCGCTTGAACTTGATCTGCTTGTAGAGTTTGATCTTGTTCTTGACCTGCTCGTTGATTTCGATCTTCTGGTTGTACATGGGGCAGGTCACGTCCATCCCGAAGAGATAGCCGTCGAACGGCGCCTGCGCCTCGACCTCCTCGACGTGCTCCTTCAGGAATTCGAGCGACGGACCCACCCAGCCCGCGTGGATCAAATAGGGTTTGCCCTGCGGGGGGGCTTTGGCCTTGACCTTCGGCGCGGCGTGTACGGTCGAAGCGAGCGCGGCGCAGACGCCCGCGAGCAGAACAGACGTGAATATGCGCAAGGGCTTCATCGGTTCACAGCCTCCTCGAAAGCGCGGTAGATTTCGCCGTGCACCTGCCGCAGCACGGCGGGCGAATACTTCGACACGGCACGGTCGTAGGTGAGCAGTCCGTTCGTCTCGATTTCCACGTCGCTCGTCTGGGTGTAGACAATCGCGCTGAGTCCGTCACGGACGAGCGGCGGGAGCGTACGCATGAGCGCGACGAAGTCTCGCTCGTTCTCGGCCATCGTCGCCGGCATGCCGCCGGGGCGGTAATCCCAGCTCGCGGCGTTGCTCCAGACGTGGCCGGGCACGCGAAAGCCAAGCCCGCCGAACTCGCCAAGCACGTTGATGCGATAGCGAGCCTGCGGACACTTGCCGGCGGCGGGGTAGCTGTGCAGCTCGACCGTGTCGGCCGCGGGATCCGCCCGCTCGGGCGTCCAGTGCGCGTCGCCGGCTTCGTAGGTCGAGCCGCCCTCGTAGTCGATGCCGCCGGTTGGTCCGGCCACTATCCGGGTGGGGTCGTAGCGCTTGGTCCAGACGAGAGTATCGCGCGTGTATTCCGCGTCGGGCTGGCCCCAGCCCTCGTTGTAGGGAATCCACTCGATGATCGACGGCGAATTGTAGAGGTGGTCGATGAGCCCTTTCAGCTCGCGGCGGAACATCCCGTAGCGCTGCAGCGATTTGGTCTCGTCGAGCACGTTCTCCTCGCCGCCGGGACAGACGGCGTCCTGCAGCACGAGAATCCCCATCCGGTCGCAGAGGTGGTAGAAAATGCGCGGCTCGACCTTGATGTGCTTGCGCAGCATATTGTAGCCGCAGCTCTTGATGAAGGCGACTTCATTGCTCAACGCCGCCGCCGAGGGCGGCGTCAGCAGTCCGTCCGGCCACCAGCCCTGGTCGAGCGGACCGAGCGGCAGGATGAATCTGCCGTTGAGCGTGTAGCGCCAATTTCCGGCGGCGTCGCGCTTTTTGCCGACCGTGCGCACGCCGAAGTAGCCGCGAACGCAATCGTCGCCGATGCGGGCGGTGAAGTCGTAGAGGTGGGGGTCTTCGACGCTCCAGACGCGGTAGCCCGCCGGCAGCGCGAATTCGAGCCGTCCGCCCCCGGCGGTGAAGCTGCCGACCCCGGCGACGTCGACCGCGACGTCGCCGCCGCCGCCGGCGACGTCAAAGCGCATGCGCACCTTGCCGGTGAGCGCATCGGCGTCGACGCGGTAGCCGCGAATGTGCCGCTCGGGCGCCATTTCGAGCCAGACGGTCTGCCAGATGCCCGAAACGCGCGTGTAGAAGCAGCCGCGCGTAACCTTGTCCTGCTTGCCGGCGGCGTTGACGAAGGTGTCGGTCGGATCCCACGCAACGACCTTGAGCATGTTCTCGCCGGACTTGACGAATTCCGTGACGTCGACGGTGAACGGCAGATCGCCGTTCTCGTGGGGGACATCCATCGCCTCCACGCCGTTGACGAACACCTGGGCGCGCCAGTCGACGGCCTCGAAGTGAAGTAAAACCCGTCGGTTCAGCAAAGGGGGGAGGCTGAACCGGCGCGTGTAAATCATTTTTTCCCACGGCTGCACCGTGCGGCCGACGCCGGAGAGCGGCGCCTCGAAGGCGAACGGCACGAGAATGCGCCCTTTGGCGACTTCTGTCGCCGTGACCGTATGGCGAGCGGAAACACCGTTGGAGACGATCGTGTAATCCCAATAGCCGTTCAAGTTCTGCCAGGTCGCGTTTTCGCGCACCATTTGCGGACGCGGATATTCGCGCCACGCGTTGTCGGCCGTCACTTCAGCCCCCCAGCTCGTCCTGAGTTCGACCTCACGCTCCCGCGCCGGATTGAGCGCGACCGCCGTGCTGGCGGCCGAAAGCGCCAGCGCCAGCACGCCAAACTTCGCCTTGAAAACTACCTTGTCCATCACATCGCTCCAATGAAAGCCTGCAGGTTGATGCGGGCCGGGGTTACCGGCCGGTCTTGAAATCGAGAACGGCCGCGCCGAGTGCCGGCAGTTCAAGCGGCTCGCCATGCCGCCAGCGCCCGACCACTCCCGTGACGAGGTTCTCGAAGCGCCCCTCCGGACGGATCGACGCTTCGACCGTCACCATAACCGGCTGGCGGTTTTTGTTGACGAAATAATGCCTTTCGCCGTCCGTCAACGCATATTCGGCGTGCAGCACCTTGCCCGACGGCGCACTGAAGACAAAACCGGAATCGGCCGTACGAACCGCTTCATCGACCGCTTCGACCGTCACCGCGCTGAAGCGAGCCAGCAACGCCTGCGGCAGCGCTTCGCCATCCGTCCCGAGCTGCGGCAGGCTGCCAAGAAAGAGCACCTTCACCCCCTTCGCCTGCAGTTCGCCCAAGGCGCGCAACGTGGCAGAAGAAAGCACCACTGACGGCGGAACGGCCACGACCCGCGCCGGAAGGCCGGCGATCACCGCCTGCGCGTCGTGCGCCGCGGTGGCAATGTCTTCGTCGTCGACAAACATGAAGTCGTGGCCGGAGTTGTAGATGCGTTCAGCCGCGATTATCATCTCGCGCTCGCACGCGTCGGGTTCGAACATCGGGCGCCCCCAGTTTCGAGGAATGTAGCGCGCCTGGATCTCGTTGACATTCACATAGACAAAAACCGAACAGCGCGGGGAGAGTCCGCCCAGCGCCGAAACGAGCCTGGCGATACAGCCGTTCGCTTCGCGCGCCTGCGCCAGCGAGAAGATTCCGTTGTACGCCGGCGCCAGCAGCCCGTGATCCGACGGATACTCCTTCGCCAGCGCCCCGTTGCGGTAGGCCGCGAAATCGGGCTGGCAGTACGATTGCACCTCGCGAATGTCCGAGAGGAACATCTCGCTCGCGACAGCGCGAAAATTGCCGACGGGATCGTGTTTGAACTGTTCGAGTCCGTTACACGGACAGATCTCGACCATCGCTCCACGGGTGCCTTTTTTACGCACCGCGAGCTGGATGTACTTGCCCGTCCGGAAGTCGTAGGTTTCGGGCGTGCAGGCCAGTGCGTCCACTCCGGGATAATCCATCGCCTTCAAGACGGTAAACAGATTGCCGTACATCGCCACGTGGTAAGGCAGAAACTCTTCGAACAGATAATGTCCGGAAAAGCGCGTGCCGTGCCGGCGGCACCAGTCGGACAGCTGACCGGCCCACGCCTCGGCGACGAGCCGGCCGACGAGTTCATGGTAGCGCACGCGCGTGCGGCAGACCTCGGGTACGGCAAAACCGCCCTCGAAGAGAACCGGAAGCAGCCGTTCCAGCCTTTCCCCGCCGTAGGCCGCCGCATAATCTTCGAACAGTCCCTCCTTCCAAGGCAGTAGCGCCCAGTTCCACATCGCCTCGGGGCGGAAGGCAAAACACGTCTGCAGACTCGGCTCGTCGGTGAAGACACCGCCCGCGTGCGCATAAGCCTCGGGCAGCGCGCGCGCAATCGGCTCGTATGCGACGTCGATGAACCGGCGCACCGCTTTCGGATCCATGATATTGATCGACCGCTTGCGCGAAAAGACGTTGTGGACGAGATGCGAGCCTTCATAGGCGCTGCGCACCGAGAAGACGTAGAAGACCTCGTCGGGGCCGACCGTCGCACACGCGGCGTCGGCGGAAAAGTCGACCGGACGGCAGGAATTCCAATCAACCTCCCCCATCGCGCTGCGATTCGGCTTGAGTGCGTACTTCGCCGCATAGACGATTTTGTCCGCGTCGCATTCGCGGCGGAAATCGAACGTCTTGCTTTCGTCGAGCGCGACGAACTTGCGCATGTAAAAGCCCTTCGCCTCCATTTCGGGATGGCCTTCGAGCGCCAGCCCACCCGCCGCGCCGGAGGGATAGCCGACCTCGTCGTAAATCCAATACGACAGCCCCGCCTCGCGGAGCCGCGCGAGAAACTCGCCCATGACCGCGAGATTCGCCGGATTCGACGTGAAGCCGCCGGACATCGGACAGGCAACGACCGCGCCGGCGCAGCCGAAGTCGGCCAGAGCGTCGACCCACGTCTGCTGGTTCGTCGCCGGCGCGTCATGGAGCATCGGCCTGAAGCCGGTGCGGGCGGCGGCGGCAGCCTCCAGCGCGGCGGCGCAGGCGAATAGGGCGAATATGCGCAAAGCCATCGGATGTGTCCCCCGTGCGGTCAGTTCTTGAACGAGTGGATCGGCGCGGGGATGCGTCCGCGCTACGAAAAACCCCATCATCGGCCCATTCTCCTTTCCTTGTTCACTTGACAACCAGACCCCTGTTCTGGCAAATGCATAAGATTATAGCATAATTCGTGTGTCACCTCATCGCCTCGGTCGCGAAGGCAACGGCGCGCGCGAAGGCGGCGGGCTGGCCCTTGACGGTGACGAAGAGGTGCGTGCTGCCGGGCAGCACCTCCGCGCGCACGGGGCATCCAAGCGCGTCAAGCCGCCGCGCGAAGCGCAGTCCCTGGTCGCGTAGCACGTCGCGATCCGCGCCGAGGATGTGGACGGGCGGAAGCCGGCGCAGCTGCTCGTCCGTGGCAAAGGCGGGCGAGACGAGCGGATCCCTCGGGTCGTGTCCGTTCAGGTAGGCCACGAGGCACACGTCCATGAACGCCGCATCCATGCCGCATCCCGTCGCGAATGTCCGCCATGACGCCGAACCGTCCGCCCGCGCCTCGGTGACGGGGTAGTAGAGGACGAGGGAGCGCGGTTTCAGGTTCTCCTTCTGCAGGACGAGCGCCGCCGCGAGCGAAAGGTTGCCGCCTGATGAGTCTCCGCCGATCGACACCCGCGCCGGATCCGCGCCAAAGCGTGCCGGATCGGACACGACCGCGCGGAAGGCCGCGCAGACCGCGTTGAGCGCGGCCGGGAACGGATGCTCCGGCGCAAGCGGGTAGTCGAGCGCGAGGACGGCGGAACCCTTCGCCGCGACGGCGCCGCAGAACGCCGAACAGCTCGCGAGACTGCCGATCACCCAGCCGCCGCCGTGCAGGTAGATGAGAAGCGGCAAGTCACGTCCACCCTTCGGACGATAGAGCTGCATCGTCGGCGACATCCTTTCGGCCTCCACGCCGTCCGGCAGGGGCGCCCACGTGTTCCGTGCCGTTCGGACGGCCTTGAGGTCGTCCGTCTCGCCCGCTGTCGCCCGACGGATGGCCGCAATCTGCGCGGTCTGCACGCGTCCGTCCCGCGCCGCGAGAAAGGCGTCCGTTTCCAGTGCGTAGACATCGGTCTTCGCCATCGTCGCCGCACCGACCATCCAAGGAACCATGACTGTCACCAACATCAGCATCTTCATAATGAGGTGAATTATACCACATTCCTCCGTTCGTCTTGTTCTGAGTAACCCATTACTGGTTGATTTGACAGGAGGTAATGTGATACAATTTTGCTGAAGTCGAACCAAATGTTCAAGGAGAGTTCCTCGGCATGTTGATGCAGACGGTTGCTGCGGCGGTGGAGTTGTCGGTTGCGGCGACATTGCGCGATACCGACGGACGCATCAACGGCGCGCAGTTGACGCTTCAGGGGCTATCCGATCGGGTGTACGCGCTCTATGCGGCGTTTGACAAGTCCGATCGCGGCGAGGTGATCCAGCATTGGGCGCGCCGGGAGTTTGTCCGCAATGTGACGGCGGCGGACGGGCAGGTGGCGGTGAATCTCGACTCTGACGTGCTGGCCGAATATCCCGTGGTTCGGTATTTTCTTTTCGAATCGGCGTACGGGGTTGACGACTATCCGGTCGAGTATCTCAAGAACGACAAGGTGGCAAGTGCGCACGTTGCGCCGTTTATCGACACCGGGCACACCATCAAATGCGGGCAGACGTTCGAGTTAGTCTGGGCGAACGCCACCGATTTCGACGGGTACAACTCTGAAAACAAGGGCTGGGGCGCGGGCAGTGCGCTCGACGTGAACATCACCGGCGGCGGACGCGCCGCGCACATTTCGGGCAACACTTATCAGATTCGTCCGTTCATCTACGGCAGCGAGCGTTATTTCTCGCCGGCTTTGATTGCGAACGATTTGGCGCCGGCGGAAAAATTCCGCGACGTGGCGACGGTGGAGGCGGCGACGACGAGCTACACGATGGAGCGCTTGTCCGACGGCACGCTGCATGCCATTTCGCCGGTCACCACGCCGAACGGCGAGAGCTACGATTCTGGCTATACGATCTGTTTGTTTTCCGATTCCGGTCAAGGAAGCTACAAATATTGCGGACGCAAGCTCATCTATTCCGCCAAGCTTTCCGCCACGGCTGACGGCACGGCGGTGTTCGATCTCGAGCCGCGGGTGGTGGCGGGGGTGCCGGGCATGTACGACAAGGTTGCCGGCAGCTTTCTGGCCAATGCCGGTGGCACTTCGTGGACCTTCACGACGGGTCCGGTGCTGATTGCCGGCGGCACGAAGCCGGCGGCCACCGTACTTGCCGCCGCCGAGGGCACGGGTGTACCGTCCGGCGAGGTGACGATTGTGCGCGACGGCGCCGCGTCCCGGGCGGTGTTCGCCGTCAAGCGGACGGCGAGCGACATCTACTTCGCCTATTCGTCCGACGCCGCGCTACTGACCGCTCCCGAGGTTGCCTGGGGCGCTCCGGTGGCGACCGGGGTGTCTGCCGGCGGCGTTTTCGAGCTGCCGCTCGAAGGGCTGGTCGAGGGCTCGACCTATTATTTCGCCTGCCGCTTCGCCAATGCGGCGTATTCGTCGCCGGTGCGGCGCGGATCGTTCGCGGTCGCGTCCGGACGGGCGGTCAATGCCGTCGCGCTCGGGGCGGGTGCGTTCCGGGTGGTGGTCGGCGCTGGCGGGAGCGCGGGTCGTCTGTTGGCCGCCTACGGCCGCGGCGATTGCGGCGACGCCATCGGCAGTTGGCCGAAGATCGTGTCCTTCGGCAGCGTCGCCGCCGCCGGCGGCGAACTGGTCGCCGAGGCGCCGGAGGGTTGGATGAGAGAGTATTCGACGGTGCGCTTTTTCGTGGTCGACACGCCTTACGACACGGCGGTCGACTATCTCGCGTCGGCGGGGTACAACCAGCATCAGACAGTCAATCTCGGCATCGGACTCAAAGTCGGTTCGATTTTCCGGTTCGACTGGGCGATGCATCAGAAGCTCGGACGCGTCAGCGCCGAAACCAAGGGCTGGGGCGTCGGAGCCTCGCTCGCACTCAACATCACCGGTTCGCGGGTGCTCGAGTCGAACGGGGTCATCCAGCCATACATTTATTACGGGGAGCGCGCCTTCTCGCCGTCGGTGAAAACGGATATCGCCGAACCTGGCTGCCGGTTCACCGACGTCTGCGATATCGGCAGCGAGCTGACGCATTATACGATGACGTCACTGCGCGACGGCACGCTTTACGCCATCAATCCGGTCGCGACGCCGGCGAATTACGATTCGCAGGTGAGCGTGCAGCTCTTTTCCGACACGCCGGGCAGCTATACCTACAATGGCGTCCGCCGCATCTATTCGGCGGCCATTTCGGAGCGCACGGCGGACGGTGCGGAAACGAACGACGTGGCGCGGCTGGTGCCGGTCGTCGTCGACGGCACGGGAGCATTCTACGATGAAGTGCGCGGAACGCTGTATTATAACGCCGACACCGGGTCGACGCTGGCGGCGGGTCCGGCGGCTGCCACGGCGCGGGTGCAGTGCGGCGCGTCGGCGGCGCTGATCGAAACGGCGCCGACAGTACAGCTGACGCCGTGTCCGCTCGGCGACGGCCGGGCGGTGTTCACGCTGGCCGTCCTCGACGCCGGTGCCGGAGCGGAGAGCGTCGACTTGCAAGTCGGCTGGAGCCTGTACGGCGAAGAGGAGGCGATGCGCGAAACGGTCGCCGGGGTGAAGTCCGGCGCGTCGCCGATGATCAAGGCGGCAGGGTTTGAAAACGACACCGTCTACAGCGTGGTCTGCCGTGCCGTCAACAATCTTGGCGTCGTCGCCGAAACGCGCCGGACATTATGGTACGATGCGCGTCCGGTCGCCTGTGCGCCCGAGCGACCCGAACGCGGCGAGAGCACGGTCGAGCTGACCTTCGCGGCATCGCCGTCGGCGGGCAGGCTTTATGCGTGTTTCGGCAATCGCGACGCGGGCGCCGAAATAGACGGCTGGGATTTCGTCGACAGCGTGAACGTGCCGGCGGGCGCGGATTCGCTCGCCTACACGATGCCGTTCGGCTGGGGCAAAGACTATACGCGCATGCGCTTTCTGCTCGTCGACAGCACCGTCTATCCGGTCGAGTACCTTGAGTCGATTCCCGGTACGCCGGTTGCCGCGACTGCCAACTACATCGACACTGGCTTCGCGCTCGCCTACGGACGCACGCTTACCGTCGACTGGGCCAACGCTCGCCCGGGCGGCTATGCGGAATTCGGCGAAAACAAAGGCTGGGGCTGCGGCGAC
>CADAKF010000017.1 GCA_902788415.1 uncultured bacterium | reverse complement strand
ATGCCATTGAGACGCTCTACCAACTGAGCTATATCCCCACTGAAGTGAAAACGAGTGTAGTATATCAAAACCGAGGCGGATGCGTCAAGGCACCAGGGCACCGGCCACATGGCCGCCGCGAAAGTAGAGCTCCTGTCCTGTCGAACCGATGACGCTGCGCCAGAGGTCACCCGTCAGCGAAAGGGTCTGTCGCTCGATGGTCGCGAGGCGGATCGGAACGACGGTGTAGCTCTCGCCCACGTTTCCAATGACGCAGTTCGTGCGCCCCGCCATCGCCGCATGGACCGCATTGCGCGCGAGCAGATAGCACTTGATGGCATCGGTTCCGGAAGCCGGAACGGAGCGGATCGTGTAGCTCGGGTCGAAGTACTTGACCGAGACCACAACGCCCTTTTCCCTAAAATGCGAAGAAATGCGGTCCTTGAGAAAGACGCCGATATCCTTCTTGAGGACGTTTCCGCTCGCATCGGTCGCGCTTTCGCCCGCGATGAGGTCCTGTCCCGCGCCCTCGGCGACGACGATGACCGCATGGCCCTTGCCGATCGAGAAGCGCTTCCCCAGCGCCGCGAGGAGTCCGTTCGGACCCTCCAGCTCGAAATCCATCTCCGGCACCAGGCAGAAGTTGACGACGGGATTCGCCATCGCGGCATAGGCGGCGATGAAACCCGAGTCACGTCCCATGAGCTTCACGAGACCGATGCCGTTCGGTGTGCCCTTCGCCTCGACGTGCGCGAGGCCGATGATCTCGGCGGCGGCGGCGACGGCTGTCTCAAAGCCGAAGGAGCGTCCGACGAACTGCAGGTCGTTGTCGATTGTCTTCGGGATGCCGACGACGGAGACCTTGAGGTTGCGGCGGCGGCATTCGTCCGCAATGTCGCCGGCACACCGGAGAGACCCGTCCCCGCCCACACAGAAGAGGACGTTGATGTTCATGCGCTCGAGCGCGTCCACGAGCTCGTCCGTCGACTGCTGTCCGCGCGAGGAGCCGAGAATCGTGCCGCCGCGCGCATGGATCGTGTCCACGACGTCCGGATCGAGCATCAGCGGCTCGTAGCCGTACTTCGGGACGAGTCCCGCATAGCCGTAGCGGATGCCAAAGACGGTCTTGACGCCATAGCTGAAGAAGAGCGTCTCGACCAGGCCCTTGATGACGTTGTTGAGCCCCGGACAGAGTCCGCCCGCCGTCACGATGCCGACGCGCGTCCACGCGGGATCGTGAAAGATCTTCGTGAGAGGTCCAGCCCGCTCGAATGCCGGCAGGTGTCCGAGCTGCTTTTCGCGGCTCTTCATGAACGACTCGTTTTCGTTCGACAAGATGCGTTCGCCGTCCTGCACGAACTCCTCGCCGCGGACGGGCGAGTCAATCTTGCACGCGCCGAGCGTCTCCACGCAGCAACTGTACTTCTCCGGATTCGCCGCGATCTTGTCCAACGTGGTTGACAATGACATCTTGCTCCCTCCTGCGCAACCGCTAACAGCTAATCGCCAACAGCCAAATTCTTCAAATACTGTCCGTAGGAGGACTTGCCGTAGGCGGTAGCAAGCTTCTTGAGCTGCGCGTCGTCGATCCAGCCCTTGCCCCAGGCGATTTCCTCGATGCAGCTCATCTGCAGGCCCTGGCGGTCGATGATTGCGCGGACGAAGTTTGTCGCGTCCGCCAGCGACTGGTGCGTCCCCGTGTCGAGCCACGCGAAGCCGCGGGACATCAGCTCCACCTTGAGCTCGCCGCGCCGCAGGTACTCCTTGTTGACGTCCGTAATCTCGTATTCGCCGCGGGCGGAGGGCTTCAGCTCTTCCGCGATCTTCACGACGGAGTTCGGATAGAAATAGAGCCCGACAACGGCGTAGTTCGACTTCGGCTTCGCCGGCTTCTCCTCGAGCGACACAGCCTTTCCGTCCCCGTCGAACGCGACGACGCCGTAGCGCTCGGGGTCCGCCACGCGATACCCGAAGACGGTCGGGCTCTTCGAGGCGTTGACCTCCTTCAGCATCTTCGGAAGCTCCGCCCCATAGAAGATGTTGTCCCCGAGCACGAGGCAGACGTCGTCGTCGCCAATGAACTCCTTGCCGAGGACAAACGCCTGGGCGAGCCCGTTCGGGACCTCCTGCACCTTGTACGAGAACCTCATCCCGAGGTCGGAACCGTCCCCGAGAAGTCGCTCGAACATCGGCAGGTCCGTTGGCGTGGAGATGATCAGCACCTCGCGGATGTCGGCGAGCATCAGCGTCGAAAGCGGATAGAAGATCATCGGCTTGTCGTAGACCGGCAGAAGCTGCTTCGAGACGACGCGCGTGAGAGGGTGAAGGCGCGTGCCCGCGCCGCCCGCCAGGATGATGCCTTTTCTCATTGTCCCACCTCCAGTCGCTGCGCCAGACGCTCGGGAAGACCCGCCTCGCGGATCTTCGCCTGCGCCGCGGCGATGTCATAGTCCAGCCGGCGGAAACGGACCGTCCGCGCCTTCGGATCGTAGAGGACGTAGGCCGCGCGCGGATCCCCGTCGCGCGGCTGGCCGACGGATCCGACGTTGATGAAGTACTTGCGCCCGATCGGCAGCTTAAAGTCCTGCGCGTCGATGCGGTAGACGGCGCCCATCTGCTTCTCGTAGATCATCGGACAGTGCGTATGGCCGTGAAAGCACAGCGGCGTCACCTGGTGCGAGAAATGCGCCTCGGCCTGCAGGTGGTCGAAGACATAGCCGAAGTCCTCCGGACCGTCCATCGTCGCGTGCACGAGCGTGATGCCCGTCTTCGTCGTCACGAACGGCAAGGCGCGGAGAAAGTACATCTCCTCCACGGAGAGCTGCTTGCGCGTCCACTCGATGCCGGCTGCCGCGACGGGATTGAAGTCGTCGAGGTCCTGCCGCGAGGAGACGTAGTAATCGTGGTTGCCCATCACGATCGGACAGCCGAGTCCGCGCACGATTTCAAGGCACTCGTGGGGCTGGGCATTATAGCCGACGACGTCGCCCGTGCAGAGATAGTCCGTCACGCCCTGTTCGCGGCAATCGGCAAGCACGACCTCGAGCGCGTCAAGGTTCGCGTGTATGTCACCGAGTATCGCAAACAACTTGTCCATCAACCTTCAGGCCTTCAAATCTACTTCAACAGAGCGCTGACAAGCTGGAGGTCCTCCGCCGTCGTGATCTTGACGTTCGGCTTCAGGTTGGGCACGATCTTGACCGTCCCGCCGTTCAGCTCGACCGCCATGCAGTCGTCCGTCACCTCCGCCTTCAGCGTCTTGTAGGCGGCGCGCAGCTCCTTCATCTGGAAGGCCTGCGGCGTCTGAACCGTCCACAGCCCGGTCCGGTCGACGGACTTCGTCACCGTCTGGGCCTTCTCGCAGAACTTGACCGTGTCCGTCATCGGACGCCCGACCGTGACGGCCGGCGCCCTGGCGGCCGCCTTCACGACTTCGGAGACGAGCTCGGACGTGACGAGCGGACGCGCCGCGTCATGAATGACGACGGTGCGCGTGTCGAGGTCGCACGCCGCCAGGCCCGCCTGGACGGACTCCTGGCGCTTCTGCCCGCCCGCAACGATCTTGTCAATCTTGGAGATGCCGAACATCCGCACGACCGCCTTCGAGGCAAGCAGCTGGTCCTTGCGGACGACGAGGACGATGCGGTCGATGTCCGCACACCGCTCGAACGCCAGCAGCGACCACGCCACCACCGGCTTGTTGACGAGCGACAGGAACGCCTTGTCGACGCCACCGCCCATGCGCGTGGACTTCCCCGCAGCCAGAATGATTGCCGTCGTCATCTTACATTAACCCCTTTCCGCAGCATTTCTTGTACTTCTTTCCGCTTCCGCAAGGACAAGGATCGTTGCGTCCGACGGCCGCACCAACATTGCTTGATTTGAGATTGGGTGATTGCTTGATTGCAGGGCCGCCCAGCGACGAGGAGGAGACAGGACGGACCCCGGCCGCCATGCGGTTCTGGTTCATCATCGAGGCAAACACGTCGCCGATGGTCTTTGCAGAAGAGGAAGACGCCGTCCGCTGTTCGACTTCGACTCCCGACTTCGACTCGTTCGACTCGGCCTCGGCCGAATCGAACGCGCCCGCGTTCGTCTGGGCGCGCATCATGTTGAAGTGCGCCTGCAACCGCGCGGCGGTCGCGCAGCGGAATTCGGACGAGACGACCTTCGACTTGATCGTGGTCATCAGCGTCTCGAACATGTTGAACGCCTCCTTCTTGTACTCGATGAGCGGATCGCGCTGGCCGTACGCGCGCAGGTTCACGCCCGTGCGGAGGTCGTCCATCGCCCTGAGGTACTCCTGCCACTCGCGGTCGATGACCTGCAGGAAGACTCCGCGCTCCATGTACGGCAGCGTCGCCGGATCCTCGCCCGCGCACTTCGCCTCGTAGGCCTCCTCGACGCGCTTCATAACGAGCTCGCCGGCGGACTCAGGCGTGCCGAGAAGCGGACGGAGCTCGTCCTCCGTCACCGTAATCGGAAAAGTGACGCCAAGCCAGTTCATGAAATCGATGAGCGAACCGTCCTTCGCGTCGAAGAGATAGCGCTCGGCCTGCGTCATCACGAGGTCGTTCATCACGTCGAGGATGAGATTGTGCACCGCCTCGGGATCGCCGTTCAAAACGCGCCCGCGGAGCTCGTAGACGATCGATCGCTGCTTGTTCATCACATCGTCATACTCGAGCGTGCGCTTGCGGACGGCGAAGTGCTGCTGCTCGACGCGGCGCTGGGCCGTCTCGACCGAGCGGTTGAGCCACTTGTGCTCCATCACCTCGCCCTCCTTGAGGCCGAGGCGCTGCATAATGCCAGAGATACGCTGCGAGCCGAAGAGGCGCATCAGCTTGTCCTCAAGCGAGATGAAGAACTGCGAGCTGCCCGGATCACCCTGACGCGAGCAACGTCCGCGGAGCTGACGGTCGATGCGCCGCGACTCGTGCCGCTCGGACCCAATCACGTGCAGGCCCCCGAGCTCGGTGACGCCATCCCCAAGCTTGATGTCCGTGCCGCGGCCCGCCATGTTCGTCGCGATCGTAACCGCGCCCGGCTGGCCCGCGAGCGCCACGATCTCCGCCTCGCGCGCGTGGTTCTTCGCGTTCAGCACCTCGTGCGGGATGTGCGCGATCTTGAGCATGCGCGAGAGGACCTCCGAGGTCGAGACCTCGACCGTGCCGAGGAGGATCGGCTGGCCCTTCTCGTGGCGTTTCGCGACATCCGCGATGATTGCCTTGAACTTCTCGCGCGCCGTGCGGTAGATCTGGTCGTTGCCGTCGATGCGGTTCACCGGCTTGTTCGTCGGGATCGACACGACGTCGAGCTTGTAGATGTCCTTGAACTCGCGCGCCTCGGTCTCGGCCGTGCCGGTCATGCCCGAGAGCTTCCTGTAGAGACGGAAATAGTTCTGGATCGTGATTGTCGCGAGGGTCTGCGACTCCTTCTCGATCTCGACGCCCTCCTTCGCCTCAACCGCCTGGTGGAGGCCGTCGGACCAGCGGCGCCCGGGAAGGACGCGGCCCGTGAACTCGTCGACGATGTAGACGTGGTTGTCCTGCACGACGTACTCGACGTCCTTCTCGTAAAGGCAGTAGGCGCGGAGAAGTTGGTCGACGACGTGCACGCGATCGGACTTCTCGACAAACGCCGACTGCGTCTCGCGGCGCTTCTCGATGCGCTCGGCGTCGCTCAAGCTCTTGTCGCCGTCGATCGCCGACATCTGCGCGGCGAGGTCGGGGAGGACGAACATCGCGGGGTCGCTCGGGCAGATCTTCTCGCAGCCCTTGTCGGTGAGGGACACCTCGCGCGTCCGCTCGTCAATCGTGAAGTAGAGCTCGTCCCTGAGCGCCCGGGCGTGCTCCTTGCGCATCTCGGAGAGGAACTGCATTTCCACGTCCTCGTGGTACTTCCGAAGGGTCGCGTCCTCGAGCATGTGGCGGAACTGCTTGTGCCGCGGCATCGAGTGGTAGACCTGGTAGATCTTGTCTTTGAACGTGTCGACGTCGCCCGCGTCAATCGCCTTCTTCGCGTCGCGGATGAGGTCGTTGCACATCGCCATCTGCACGCGGACGATGGACGAGACGAGGGGATTCAGCTCGGTGTAGACGTGGCTCGTCGAGATCGTCGCGGGGCCCGAGATGATGAGCGGCGTACGGGCCTCGTCGATGAGGATCGAGTCCACCTCGTCGACGATTGCGAAGTTGTGCCCGTTCTGCACGACCTGCTCGGGCTGCTGCGCCATGCCGTTGTCGCGCAGGTAGTCAAAGCCGAACTCGCTGTTCGTGCCGTAGGTGATATCGCAATTGTACTGGGCGCGGCGCTCCTCCGAGTCCATCGAATTCTGGATGCAGCCGACCGTGAGGCCAAGGTACTTGTAGAGATGACCCATCCACGTCGCGTCGCGCAAGGCAAGGTAGTCGTTCACCGTGACGAGCTGGACATTCTTGCCAGCGAGCGCATTGAGGTAGAGCGGCATCGTCGCCACGAGCGTCTTGCCCTCGCCCGTCTGCATCTCGGAGATCTTGCCCTGATGAAGGACGATGCCGCCCAGGAGCTGCACGTCGAACGGAACCATATTCCAGGTGAGCGTGTGGCCGCAGACCTCCTCTGTCGTCCCGACCAAGTGCCGGCAGGCGTTCTTGAGGAGCGCGAACGCCTCGGGGAGGACTGCGTCGAGGGCCGCCTGCACGGTCGCCTTCTCCTGATCCTTGTCAGGATTCTTCGGCATCGTCTTCGCAATCGTCTCGGCAACCCGCGCCTTCAGCTCGGCCGTCCGCTTCGGAAAGTCCTCGTCCGTCAGGTTCTCGGCCTGCAGTTTCTCCTCAATCCGATTGATTTCACGGACAATCGGCCACAATTTCTTCAGTTCGCGGTCGTTTTTCGTCCCGAACAAAAACTTCAACAGATTCATATCACGCGTATTATATCAAAAAGCGCGTGATTCTTGCCATCGAATCTCCGTCAGACGTGAGGAATTTCATCGTTTCGGCCAATGCGGAACGCGCCTTTTCGTTTGCCTCCGAATTCTCCAGCCAGGGTTTCAACTGCGCAAGTACATTTGCCGCGGTAAAGTTTTCCTGCAGGAGCTCCGGCATCGGGCAAGGAGCACCCGCCTTTTCGGCGATGATGTTCGCTAGGCCGATGTGCTTCACGCCCTTGATGAAGCGCCGCGCCAGAAACGCGAAGAACCAGCCGACCTTGTAGACGAGGACCGTCGGACAGCCCGCCAGCGCCGCCTCCAGCGTCGCCGTTCCGCTCGCGACAACCGCGGCGTCGGCCTGACGAAGGGCCTCGCGCGCGCCTCCACGCTGAAGCACGAGATTGAAGATTGAAGATTGAAGGTTGAAGGCTTTAAGATGGCGGCCAATCGCCTGATACGCCCTCTCGTTCGCCGCGGGAATGACGACTTTAAGCGTAGAGGCACAGAGACACGGAGATTTCTGAAGCTCCCTCACGACCTCTAGAAGGATCGACATGTGTTTCTCGATCTCGCCCATCCGCGACCCCGGCAACACGGCCAAGGTCTTAACCCCTTCTTCCCTGTGTCTCTGTGCCTCTGTGTTTAAATCGTCCACCAGCGGGTGACCGACGAACGCCGCAAAGCCCGGCTTGAAGAGAGCCGGCTCGAACGGGAAAAAGCAGCAGAGCTTGTCGAGCGACGTCTCGATCTTTGGGATGCGTCCCTGTTTCCACGCCCAGACCTGAGGACAGACCACATGGACGGCCCGAATGCCCCTCGCCTTCGCGTACGCCGCAAGCTTCAGGTTCATCCCCGGATAGTCAACCGTGCAGACGACATCCGGACGCCACTCGTCAATCGCCCGTTCCATCGCCCGTTTGACACGCAGGAAATAGAAAATCTTCTTGAGGACCTGACCGACGCCCATGACGCCGAGGTCCGCAGTCTTGAAGCCATAGTCGCCGTAGCCGCGGATTTCCGCGCCTGGACGCGCCTTCAGGAATTCCGCACGGATGCGGTCCGCATAGAGGACGCCCGACTCCTCGCCAGCTAGAAGAAGGAGCTTCACGGGCGCGTGGGGGCGGGAGAAAGTCCCGAATCGACACCAACCAGGGCGATGCCTTTGCGGTTCGCGTAGGCGACGACCTTTTTGCGATCGAGGAGGATGAGCCGCCCCGCCTGGAACGCGAGCGCGGTGACGCCCGCCTTCTTCATCGTCTTCAGGGTCTTCAGCCCCACAACCGGAATGTCGAAGCGCCAGTCATGCCCCTCGCGGGCGGCCTTGAAGAGGACGGCCCCCTTGCTCAGCTTGCCGGCGCGGCGGATCGCGGCGTTCGTACCCTCGAAAGCCTCGACGGCAAGGACCATTCCCGACTTGACGAGCACCGTCTGGCCGACGTCATGGCGGCCGACGTCCGCGGCAACCTGGATGCCGCGGCGGACGTCATCCCGCTCGGCGTCCGTGAGATCGCGCCTCGTGAGCGCGCCGACTCCGGGGAGACTGTCGTCCATGTACGAGCTCGCCGGCAGCACTTTCGTGCCGCAGCGCTCGAACTCCGCGACGAGCTTGCCGAAGATCGTATGCGCGTTCTTGACCGGCATCGCCGCGAGCCACGACTTCACGACGTCGTCGAACTTGCCGCGGAAGAGCGACAAGGGGCTCACCTGTCCGGCGAGGATCGCGCCGTCGTAGCCCATCTGCCCGGCCCAGACGGCGGCCTTGTCGCATTCGCCCGCGGCGAAGGCGACGACATGGTCGGCGGCCTTGCGCGTCGCGCGGGCGCACGAGCCCTTCACCGCCAAGACATCCACCGTCTCGACGCCGGCGCGTTTCGCGCCCTCAATGACGAGGCGGGGATAACTCCCCGCGCCCGCTACAACTAACAGTTTTGAGATCACGGGAACATTATATCAAAAATCGACATCGTACCTTCCAAGCCGGCGCTTGAAATCTTCGTAGCCGAACGCGCGGAGCAAGCCGATTCGTCCGCTTTTCCTTTTGATGGCAATGGACGGAAGCGGCATGCCGTTGAAGGTGTTGTTCTTGACCATCGTGTAGATCGCCATGTCGCCGAAGACGACCTCGTCGCCCGGCTTCAGCCGCCGCGCAAAGGAATAGTCGCCGATCACGTCCCCCGCAAGACATGTCGGGCCTCCGAGACGATAGGTGTAGCGCTTCTCACCGGGCAGTCCCGCGCCTTTGATTGGCGGACGATACGGCATCTCGATCACATCCGGCATGTGGCACTCAGCGGACGCGTCCAGGATCGCGATCGGCGTCCCATAGTCGAAAACCTCGCGAACGGACGCGACAAGCGTCCCCGCGTTAAGCGCAATCGCCTCGCCCGGCTCCAGATAGACCTCGAGATTCGGATGGCGCTTCCGGAAATCCTTGAGCGTCTTCACGAGAAGCGCGATGTCATAGCCTTTCTTCGTGATGTGGTGTCCGCCTCCGAAGTTCACCCACTTCATCTGCGGCAAAAACTCGCCAAACTTCTCCTCGAAGTGCGGGAGCGTCCGCGCGAGAACGTCCGCCCCCTGCTCGCACATCGTATGGAAGTGAAGTCCCTCGACACCATCCAAGTCGCCTTCCTGAATGAAGGCACGCGGCACGCCAAGGCGCGAGCCCTTCACACAGGGATTGTAGATCTCCGTCGACACCTCGCTGTAGCCGGGATTGACGCGGAGGCCAAGGCTAGGACGGTTAAGCGATTGTGCGGTTAAGCGGTTAAGGAGGCGGGTGAAACGCCGAGTTTGGGACACGGAGTTCAACACAATGTGGTCGCACCATTTCGTCACTTCGGCGAATTCCTCGTCCGTGAACGCGGGATTGAAGACGTGGTTCTCTCGCGTTGGCATCTCCTCGTGCGCAAGTCGCGCCTCATACAGCCCACTCGCCGTTGTCCCGTCCAGATACTTCGAAACAAGCGGATACGTGTCGAACGCCGAAAACGCCTTCTGCGCCAAGAGAATCTTCACCCCCGCGCGCTTCCGCACCGACGCGAGAATCTTCAGATTCCGCTCCAGCGCCGCCTCGTCAATCAGATAGTAGGGAGTCCTCACGGAACTTTGACGGGCTTGAACGTCTCCTTCCACGGGAGACCCTGCTTCTTGAGCGCGGCCATGAACGGATCAGGATCGAACTCCTCGCAGGTGTGGACGCCCTTCGTCGTCCATTTGCCCTCGAGGAACATCTTCGCACCGATCATCGCCGGCACGCCCGTCGTGTAGCTGATCGCCTGCGAGCCGACCTCTTTGTAGCACTTCTGGTGGTCGCACACCTGGTAGACGTAGTAGTCGACCGGCTTGCCGTTCTTGCGTCCGTGGAAGATGCAGCCGATGTTCGTCTTGCCCTTCGTGCGCGGACCGAGGGACGCGGGATCGGGCAGAAGCGCCTTCAGGAACTCGATCGGGACGATCTTCTGTCCCTTGAAGTCAATCGGATCGATGCGCGTCAAACCGCAGTTCTCAAGGCACTTCAAATGCGTCAGGTAGCTCTGGCCAAACGTCATGAAGAATCGGATGCGTTTGATGCCCTTCAGGTTGCACCCGAGCGACTCCAGCTCCTCGTGATGAAGCAAATACATGTCCTTCTTCCCGACCTGGTCGAAGACGTACTCGCGCTTAATCGCCATCGGCGCGGTCTCGACCCAGAAACCCTTGTCAAACGCCTTCTTGTACTCAACGGGCACACCCGGTTTCCGCTTCGCGCCCTCGGCCTTGCTGCTGACCCAGTAGGATCCCTTTGCGGCGACCTCGCGGATGTTAATCTCCGGATTGAAGTTCGTCGCGAACGGATAGCCGTGGTCGCCGCCGTTGCAATCGAGGATGTCCAGCGTCTCAATCGTGTCGAAATAGTGCTTCTGCGCGTAGGCCGAGAAGACTTGCGTGACGCCGGGATCGAATCCGCAGCCGAGGATCGCAGTGAGCCCCGCCTTCTCGAACCTCTTGCGATACGCCCACTGCCAGGAATACTCGAAGTGCGCCTCCTCCGGCGGCTCGTAGTTCGCCGTGTCGAGGTAGCTGACGCCCGCCTTGAGGCACGCGTCCATGATCGCAAGGTCTTGGTACGGCAGCGCGATGTTCATGACGAGATCGGGCTTGAAGCCCTTGATCATCTTCACAAGCCGCGGCGTATCCATCGCATCGATCTGCGCGGTCATGATCTTCGTGCACGTCTTGCCCTTCTTGTACCACGGGCGGCCCTCGATGTCCTTCTTGATCGCCTTGCACCGCGCCTCGGTGCGGGACGCGATCAAGAGCTCCCCGAAGGTCTCCGGATTCTGACACATCTTCGCGGCGGCGACTCCGGCGACTCCGCCGGCCCCGATCAGCATGACTTTCTTGCTCATTTCACTCCCCTTTGTTGGTTAAAGACAGAAGGCACTCGCGGAGGAACTTGCAGGCGAGGGCCGTCGATCGGCCCGTCGAATCAAGCCCTGGGTTAAGCTCGACGTTGTCCAACGCAACGACATTCAACCTGCTGCAGATGAGGCGGACGTCCTCGACGAGCTGCGGATAGCGGAAACCGCCCGCCTCCTGCGTGCCCGTCCCCGGGAACTCAGACGGATCGAGGACATCCATGTCGATCGTGAGGTAGAGCGGCGTCTTCTTCGGAATCGACTTCACGACCTTCGCAAGCGTCGCCGAGGTGAACGGCTCGGTCGTCACATGGCCCGACTTCATGAAGGCGAACTCCTCACGCGTCCCCGAACGAATCCCGAACTGGAAGATGCGTCCGTCTCCGACGAGATCGTGGCAGCGCCGCAGGATGCAGGCGTGCGAGAGCGGGTTCCCGAGATAGTCCTCGCGCAGATCGGCGTGCGCATCGAAGTGGATGATGACGACGTTCGGATACTTCTTCTGCACCGCGCGGAACGCACCGAGCGTGACGAGATGCTCGCCGCCAAGGAGAAAAGGACGCTTTCCGTCCTCCAGAATCTGCGCAGAGCGCTCCTCAATCATCTTGAGCGCGGGCTCCGGGGCGCCGAACGGCAGCTCGAGGTCGCCCGAGTCGAAGACTTTCGTGTCATCGACGAGGTCCTTGTCCTGCATCGGCGAGTACGTCTCGATGCCGAAACTCTCCATGCGCATCGCGGACGGTCCGAAGCGGGTGCCCGGACGGAACGACGTGGTCGAATCGTAGGGCGCCCCGAAGAGGACCGTATCCGCCTCGCGGTAGGACTTGTCACATCCGATGAACTGACAGGCCTGGGGTTTCACCGGCGCTTCTCCTCTTTGAGTATGTCCTGGACGTAATTCGGAAGCGCGAAGGCGCCGCAATGCAAATCCGTATTGTAGTAACGGGTGTTGATCTTGAGCCGATTCCAGCGCTTGTCGTCGAGGTCCGTGATCGGATTATACTTCTTCGACGCGAAGCCGAAGAGCCAGTGACCGGACGGGTAGCTGGGGATGTGGCCCTGGTAGACCGTCGACAGCGGGAACTCGACCGCGATGTGGCTGTGGGCGTCCCTCACCGACTTCTGGTGTGCGGCATAGAACGGGCTCTCGTGCTGGTTGATGAGAATGCCGTCCTCCCGGAGCGCCTTGAAGCAGGTGCCGTAGAACTCGCGCGTGAAGAGGCCTTCCGCCGGACCGTACGGATCGGACGAGTCGACGATGATGAGGTCGTACTCGTCCTTCTTGCCGCGCACGTACCTAAGCCCCTCCTCAAACCAGACGCTCACGCGGCGATCCTTCAGCTTGCAGGACGTGAACGGCAGGTACTTCTTCGAGAGGAGCACGACGTCCTTGTCCACCTCCACGAGGTCAATGGACTCGATGCTGCGGTACTTGGTGAGCTCGCGCACCGTGCCGCCGTCGCCACCGCCGATGACGAGGACGTTCTTCACGTTCGGATGCACCGCCATCGGCACGTGGGCGAGCATCTCGTGATAGATGAACTCGTCCTTCTCCGTGATCATGAGCCCGCCGTCGAGGACGAGGACGCGCCCATAGGCCGGCGTATCAAGGATGTCAATCTGCTGGACGGCGCTCTTCTTCGAAACGACCTGTTCCACGGCCTTCATCGAAAACCGCACGTCGGGGGTGTGTTCGTCAGTATACCAGAGTTCCATTTATTCCACCACGTTGATGAAGTTGAGGTCCATATCTTCCGTACCGGTCATGAAGCAGCCCTTCTCCTTGGCGAAGAGAATGTGCTCGAGGACGTCGGGCGTAATGCGTTCGCCCGGGGCGACGATCGGGATGCCCGGCGGATAGCTCATCACGAACTCGCCCGCCACAAGCCCCGTCGACTCGCGCATCGGCACGCGGCGCTTCTTCGCGTAGAACGCCTCCTGCGGCGCCATTGCGATCACGGGGTCGATGTATTCGTGGTCGAAGAGCCCGATCGGGCTCTTCTCGCGCTGGCGCTTGATCTCCTCGAACGCCGAAATGAGGCGCTCGATGTCCATCATACGGTCGCCGCAGGAGATGATGGCGAGGAGGTTGCCGATGTCGCCGAATTCGATCTGGATGCCGTAGTCGTCGCGCAGGTAGTCGTAGACCTCGATGCCGGCGAGCCCGATGTCCCGCGTGTGGACGGAAAGTTTCGTGCGGTCAAAGGCGTAGACCGTGTCGCCATTCACTAGCTCGGGGCCGAACGCATAGTAGCCGCCGAGCTCGTTAATCTCCGAACGGGCGTAGTCCGCGAAGTCCATCGTCTTCTGGTACATCTCCCGTCCCTTGAAGAAAAGGTTCTTCCGGGCGATGTCCAGCGAGGACAGGAGCAGGTACGACGCCGAGGTCGACTGCGTGAGCGTGATGACCTGGCGAACGTAGTCCGGATTGACCGGTCTGCGCGTTAGGAGAATCGAGCTCTGCGTGAGCGACCCGCCCGTCTTGTGGATGGAAGCAGCAGCCATGTCGCATCCCGCAGCCATCGCAGAGACCGGCAGTTCCTCGTGGAAGTAGAAGTGCGTCCCGTGCGCCTCGTCGGCGAGGACTCGCATTCCCGCCGCATGCGCAAGCTTCACGATCTCCACGAGGTCCGAGCAAATGCCGTAGTAGGTCGGGTTGTTGACGAGAATCGCCTTGGCCGAGGGATGCTCGGCAATCGCCTTCTTCACGTCCGCAATGCTCATTCCGAGCGGAATACCGAGCCGCTTGTCCTGCCCGGGATTGATGTACGCGGGAATCGCGCCGCAGACGACAAGCGCGTTGATCGCGCTGCGGTGGACGTTGCGCGGCAGAATAATCTCGTCCCCCGCCGTGCAGGTGGACATGATCATCGCCTGCACCGCCGAGGTCGTCCCATTCACCATGAAGAACGCATCGTCCGCCCCGAAGGCCTCCGCCGCGAGGGCCTGGGCGTCCTTGATGACCGAGACGGGATGCCCCAGGTTGTCGAGCGGCTTCATCGAGTTGACGTCCATCGCCATCGCCCGCGAACCGAGATACTCCGTGAGCTCGAGATTGCCGCGCCCGCTCTTGTGGGCCGGGACGTCAAAATGGGCGAGTCGGTTGATGCGCTGCCGATCGAGCGCATCTGCGAGCGGCGTTTCACGCTGCCGCTCCCACTGCGAATCCCCTGCTCCCGCAGGTACGGATCTTGCCATTTATTGGACCACCTTTTACGATAGTGAATAACAGCCCGAATTCCATACTCCGGAGGAGCAGTTCAAGGGTCGGTGCGAATTATATCACACCGACCCTTCTCATATCAATGGCGAAATTCGCCGGATTGTCACATGGATTACTTGGCCTCGGTGGCCTTAATCTTGTCCCAGGCCTTGTTGTAGAGCTCCATCACGGCCGGCTGGTCGTCGAGGTTCCTGAGCACCTGGCCCTTCGCGAGCTGCTCAGGCTTGAGGACGATGATGTCCCTGAGACCCGCGTCCAGCTGCTCGATGCCAGGCTTCACCGGATTCGGCCCCTGGATGTAGTCCATGTTGACCGCCGCGACGTCGCCGTCGTAGATGTAGTTGATGAAGGCGTACGCGAGATCCTTGCGCTTGGCGCCCTTCGCGATCACCATCTCATCGAACGCAATCGTGTAGCCCTCCTTCGGAAGCGCGAAGCCGATGTCGTCGCGCGCCGGGGCGCCCGCCTCCTCGTCGCCGACGATGACCTGCGTCGTGTCGGTCGAGTAGCCGTGGCCGATCCAGGTCGCGCCGCTCGGGACCTCGGTCTTGTAGCTCTCCGCGTCGAATTTGCGGATGTTCTCGCGCCACTTCAGCACCTGCGCGGTCGCCTTGGCGATCTCGGCCGGATTCGTCGAGTTGATCGAATAGCCGAGGTACATAAGCCCAGCGCCGATCACCTCGCGGATGTCGTCAAGGAGCGAGATGCGCCCCTTCATCGCGGGATTGCCGAGGATCGCCCAGCTGTTGACGTCGGCGCCCGCCGGGATCTTGTCCTTCTGGTACATGAAGCCCGTGTACGTGACCGCGTACGGGACGTTGTACCTGAACGACGGATCGAGGATCTGCGACGCAAAGGACGAATCGAAGTTCGCCTTCACGTTCGGACACTTCGTGTGGTCAATCGGGTCGATCATCCCCTCGCGGGCCATCATCGCAATCTGGTAGGAGCTCGGCATGATGATGTCATAACCCGTGCCGCCCGCCTTCAGCTTCGCGTACATCGCCTCGTTCGAGTCGAACGTGTCGACAATGACCTTCACGCCGAGCGCCTTCTCGAAGGAGGCGAGAACGTCCGTCGAGATGTAGTCCGACCACGTGTAGATGTGGAGCTCGCCACCGTCGCCGCCGTCGGGGATACGAAAGCCGGATTCCTCCGCCGCCTTCACCGCCTGCTCGACGAGCGTCACCTCTTCAGAGTCCGCGGTTTCGGACTGCGAGCAGCCCGCAAGGATCGTGGCGGACGCAAGCGCCGTCGCGACGAATTTCAGTTTGGACACGTTCATTGTTTTACTTTCCTTTGTTCTTGGGCTGACTGTTCACCGTGAGCAGCTTGGAGATTCCAACCAGCGCACAGGTGAAGAGAAGCATCAGCGTCGAGAGGGCGAAGACGCTCGGCAGGTTCCGCGAGTGCTTCGTCATGGAGCTGACGTAAGTCGGGAACGTGTTCGTGCCGGCGCCGTTCACGAAGGAGGTGATGACGACGTCGTCGATCGAGAGCGTAAACGCGAGGAGACCGCCCGCGACGATGCCGGGGAGGAGAATCGGTAGCTCCACATGGAAGAACGCATACCACGGGCCCGCGCCAAGGTCGTAGGCCGCCTCGGTGATGCGGTCGTCGAAGTCCTGGAGCCGCGCGAGAACTGTCATCACGACGTACGAGACGCAGAACGTGACATGTGCGATCAGAATCGTCCAGAAGCCGCAGTCTACCTTTGTTGCGACAAACAGCATCAGAAGCGAGATGCCGATCAGGATGTCCGGCATGATGAGCGGCGTGTAGACGAGCGCGTGATGGATCGACTGGAGACGACCCCGCCAGCGGTGGAGCGCGAGCGCGGACGTCGTCCCGATCACGCTCGAGACAAGCGTCGCCAGCCCTGCAATCGTGAGCGACAGCCAGAAGCTGTCCAAAAGCGCCTCGACGGACCTGCTCCCGGAGAAGATCTGCCCGTACCACTTCGTCGTGAAGCCCGTGAAGTCGCCATGTGCGTCGAAGAAGCTCATCGTGATGCCGTTCGGGATGAACCCGTAGACGACCACCAACAGAATCGGCACATACAAAAACGCAAGCACAAAGCCCAGCACCGCCACGGAGAATAAGGATCTTTTCATCGTCCCACCCCCGCGACGATGAGCTTCGCCGTCTGCTGTTCGAGCCGTCTGCGGTCGCGCGCGTCCTGGCGACGCTTCCACCACATCGCACAGGCGATCGGCACCAGCACCGAGGCCGCCATCAGCGTCGCCAGGGCGGACGCATGCGGGATGTTGCGGTTCTGGATCGCGCGCATAAAGATCTTGTTGCCGATGAGGACGCAGTCCGTACCGCCGAGCATCTGCGGAATGACGTAGCTGCCGATCGCCGGAATAAACACCATCAGCACGGCCGAGACCAGCCCCTGCCGGACGCCCGGGATGAAGATCTTCCGGAAGGCGTAGAAGTTCTTCGCCCCGAGGTCGCGCGCCGCTTCGAGGAGCGCGAAGTCGAACTTCTCCGCCGCCGTGTAGATCGGCATGATCGCAAACGGCAGGAACGTGTAGACCGAGACGAGAACGACCGCGGCCTCCGAGTCGAGGATCGTCGAGGACGCCGGGTCGACCGGCCCCGCAGACGCCATACCGATCCAGATCAGGAACTGCTGGACGAAGCCGGGCAGCCAGTCGAAGAGCCAGGCGCGCGTGCGGAGAAGGACGAGATAGCAGGCCTGCAGCCAGCCGTCCGGATGGAGCATCGCCTTCCACGCGAAGACACGGACGACGAAGCTCGTCCAGAACGGCAGCATGATCGCACCCGCGACGATGCCACGCCACTTCGAGTTCATTCGCGCAATCGCGTACGCGCACGGCAACGCGAGAACGATGGACCAAAGCGTCACCTCGAAGGAGATGCGAAGCGTGTTCCAGACGATGGCCGGATAGTCCGGGTCGACGAGCTCGCGCCAGGTCTCCATCCCCCATGCACCGACGCCGCCCGAGGCGTCGTGCCCGTGGAATGTGAACGCAAGAACGATGACCGCCGGCACGGCGAAGAACAGCGCGAGCCACAGGAAGCTCGGCAGCGTCACCAGCCATTCGGCCCGCTTGGTTCTCAAAGGGTTGTTCATTCTTCCGACGGAACCATGTAGCCGTCGTCCGGATGCCACCAGACGAACACGTCGTCGTTCCAGGTGATCGCCTCCTGGTCGAGGAGGAAGCGCGAATGCGGCTTCAGCGCGGCGATGCGCAGGTTCGACGAGTCGAGCCAGAACTTCGTATAGACGCCCTGATAGACGATGTCCTTCACCTTCGACGGAAAGACGTTGATGGACGCGCCCTTTTCGGGCGGCGGCGGCGCCAAGGTGACGCGGATCTTCTCCGGTCGGACCGAGAGGTCGATCTGCTGGCCGACCTTGAGCGCGCGGTCATTGTAGGCCTTGATCTGCGGAAAGCCCGCGCACTGGATGAAGCAGTAGTCGCCGTCCACCGAGACGATTTCGCCCGAGAAGAAGTTCGTGTCGCCGATGAACGACGCGACGAAGCGCGAAGACGGCGCCTCGTAGATCTTCGCCGGACTGTCGAGCTGCTCGACCTTGCCGCGATTGATGACGGCAATGCGGTCGGAGAGAGACATCGCCTCGCCCTGGTCGTGCGTGACATAGAGGAAGGTGATGCCGACCTGGTCGTGGATCGTGTCGAGCTCGAGGAGCATGTGCTGGCGAAGCTTGAGGTCCAGCGCCGCAAGCGGCTCGTCGAGAAGGAGCACCTGCGGACGGTCCACGAGCGCGCGCGCGATGGCGACGCGCTGCTTCTGCCCGCCCGACAGCTGGTTCGGATACTTCCACGCCTGGTCGGCGAGCTGAATCATCTTGAGAATCTCATCCACCCGCTCCTCGATCTCCTCCTTCGGCTTCTTCGCAAGCTTCAGCGAGAAGGCGATGTTGTCCCAGATTGTCATCGTCGGAAAGAGCGCGTAGTTCTGGAAAACCGTGTGGACGCGGCGCTGGTTCGGGGGCAGGTCCGTGATGTCCTTGCCCTCAAGGTAGATGCGCCCCGAATCGGGACGCTCGAAGCCGCCGAGCATGCGCAGCAGCGTCGTCTTTCCGCAGCCGGACGGACCGAGCAGCGAGAAGAACTCGCCCTTTGTGACGGTGAGGCAAACGTCGTTGACCGCAGTCAGCGCCCCGAACCTCTTCGTCACATGATCGAAGACCAGGAAGTCGTTGTTCATCGTGGCGCGAATTATATCATAATCAGCCGCGCCAAAACGGACGAAACTTCAACAATTTTCAGGCGTCAGATCTTGACGGAAAAGCCCCGGTCCTGGAGGAACTTCTTAAGCGCCGGGATATCGATGACGTGGAAGTGGAAAACGCTCGCCGCAAGGAGGACGTTCGCACCGGCCTTGGCGGCCTCGGCGAAGTGCTCCATCGTGCCCGCGCCGCCAGAGGCGACAACGTCGACCTCGGGCCGCGCGACCGCGCGGATCTTCTCGATGAGCGGCAGGTCGTAACCTGTGCGGACGCCGTCCGTCGACTTCGAGGTCGGCAGGATGCACCCGACGCCGTATCCGTCCACTTCCTTCGCCCATTCGACCGCATCCTTCCCCGTCGCCGTGTTGCCGCCGTCGATGTAGACCTCGTAGCCGGACGGCATCGCCGCGTTCTGCAGAACGTCAATCGCGACCGTCACCGTCTTCGGACCGAACTCCTTCACCATCTCGGCGATCATCTGCGGCTTGCGAAACGCCGCGGACGAGGTGGAGAACTTGTTCGCGCCGGCTTTCAGGATCTCCTCGGCCGACTGAACCGTCGAAACGCCGCCGCCCATCGTGAACGGAACGGTGACGACCTCGGCAACCTTCCTCGTGACTTCGATGAGCGTCTTGCGCGACTCGATCGTCGCCGTGATGTCGAGCATCGCCAGTTCGTCCGCGCCCGCCGCACAGTACGCCTTGCAGCATTCGACGGGATCGCCGGCATCCTTGATGTCGACGAACTTCACACCCTTCACGACCCGCCCCGCAATCATATCCATGCAGGGCATAATAACAAGCGGCTTATCCATAAGAGACCTCCCAAAAATTTTTAGGTGTGCATTATACCAAAAACGCGTCCCTTGCGGAACGCGCCCTTGTGAACTTTGATTCGGCTCTTGAGAAAACAGTAAATGCTCGGGTGAGGTTTCATCATGGCCTTTCGGCCTTCTCCTTAGAAAGGAGGTGATCCAACCGCTGGTTCCCCAACGGTTACCTTGTTACGACTTCATCCCAATCACCACCCA
>CADAKF010000016.1 GCA_902788415.1 uncultured bacterium | reverse complement strand
GCAATGTGCAGCCCCGCAGCCGGGATCGCAAAGCACAGTCCCTTCTTCGTGAACCAGCAGAGGACGACGAGGAGGATCACGAGGAACCAGAACATCGTCGTCGACTTGCCCCATGGAAACACCTGCCCCGTGTAGCCGCCGTCACCCGCAACTGGCACACAGACCGCCGCGACGATCGCAACGACTGCGCAGAGCGCAGACGCCCCGACCAGCCGGATCGAACCCGGATCGGTGAGCCTCTCGTCGTCCCTGAGCGCCGCCGCCACCGCCGCAACGACCGAACCCGCGACAAATGCCGCGATGAACGCGTAGCGCGTCGGCTCAATGAGCGGTGCAACCGGCGCGGTGATCCCGCTCCAGGTCGTCTTCGAGACGAACACGAACGACGTGAGCAGCATCAGCGCCGCGCCCGTGCCGCCGCCATAGAGAATCGCCTTCTCTGCCCTCTCCTTGTCGCCGCGCTTCTTGAGGAGAATCGCCGCAACAATGGAGCCGACGAGGATGACGAGCGCGAAAACGAGGACTGTCGTGGACGGTGAGCTCACCGCCCTGCCGACGATCGCCTCGTGCTTGTTGATGACATCCGCCTGCATGTACTTGTCCGCCCGCATAAGCTGGCCGATTTGCAAGATCTGCCAGGTGAGTCCCGCCGGGATCAAATAGATGAACACGTCGCGGAACATGCCGATGTTCTTGAGCGCGATGATGAGCGCCAGGGGCACGATCGCGAAGAGAAGCACCTGGTAATTCGTCAGGCCCAGGCCAAACACGAACGCCGTGAACCACAGGATCTTGTCGGACGGCTTCCTCATCCAGCGGTAGCTGAGCAAAAACACCCACATGAGGAAGAGCGCGTTCAGGGAATAGATCTCGACAATCGTCGACTGCGACCACTCGACCGGCGAGAATGCGAACGTCAACGCGCCGCCGACGCCGCCGCCAAAACAGAGAAGCGAGTTGGTCGTCGGTAGTTGGCAATTGGTCGAAGTCGAATCATCGCCCGAAATGAAGTCATGGGCGCTTCGGCAGATCAGCATCGCCGTGCAGCCCGCGGCGAACGCACCGAAGACGGCCGAGCAAAGCGAGACACACCACGCCGGCGTCGGATGCCCCATGTAGGTCACCCAGCCGAACGCCTTGCAAAAGAGCCACGAGCAGAACGTCCAGAACGGATACCCCGGGGGATGCGGCACGCCGAGATTCGCCGCCGCCGTCGCCAATTCGCCCGAGTCCTCAAGACCGACGGACGGCCCGAGGGTATAGAAATACACCGCAAAAGTCGCGATTGTCGCAGTCCAAAACGCCGCCCAATCGAGCTTCGAGAAAAACCTGTCCTTCATATTAGAACGTATTATAGCAAAAATGTCAGTCCACGAACGAAACCTGGGCATACACTTGTTGAAAAACCGGTTGCACTTATTGAAAAGGACCACCGCAAGCGCGGTGGTCCTTTTCAATTTCACCTGTCCGTCGCGCTTAGCGGCAGAGCGTATAGAGGATGCCGGCGACGACCGCCGAGCCGATCACGCCCGAGACGTTCGGTCCCATCGCCTGCATGAGGATGAAGTTCGTGGGGTCGTTGCCGAGCGAGACCTTGTTCGACACGCGCGCCGCCATCGGGACGGCCGAGACACCGGCGGAACCGATCAGCGGATTGATCTTCTCCTTTGAGAAGAGGTTCATGATCTTCGCCATGATGACGCCCGCCGCCGTGCCCACGCAGAACGCGCAGAGGCCGAGCGCGAGGATGCCGAGCGTCGTCCCCGAGAGGAACTTCTCGCAGGCGAGCTTCGAGCCGACCGAGAGGCCGAGCATGATCGTCACGATGTTGATGAGCGCGTTGGACATCGTATCGGCGATACGGCTGACCGACGGGCCGATTTCCTTCGCGAGGTTGCCCAGCATCAGCGCGCCGATGAGCGGCACCGCCGACGGCAGGAGCGTCGCGCAGAGGAGTAGCACCACGAGCGGGAAGCAGATCTTCTCGATCTTCTTCACTTCGCGGAGCGCCGGCATCTTGATGAGACGCTCGTTCTTCGTCGTCAGCGCGTTCATGATCGGCGGCTGGATAATCGGGACGAGCGCCATGTACGAGTACGCGGCGACAGCGATCGCGCCGAGGAGGTCCGGTGCGAGACGCGAGGTGAGCCAGATCGCCGTCGGGCCGTCCGCGCCGCCGATGATGCCGATCGAGGCTGCGGCCTTGATCGGGTCGACGCCGAAGAAGTCGTTGCCGAAGACCGCCGCGAGGCCCAGCGCGCCGAAGAGCGCGAAGAAGATGCCGAACTGCGCCGCACCGCCGAGGATCGCCGTCTTCGGGTTCGCGATCAGCGGGCCGAAGTCGGTCATCGCGCCGACGCCCATGAAGATCATGATCGGGAAGACGCCCGTGTCGATGCCGAACTTGAAGAAGTAGTGCAGGAACCCGCCCGGCTCGACAATGCCACCCGACATGACCGGGATGCCGCTCGCGAGGAACGTGATGACGCCGTCGTGCATCATCGCCGGGGCCGTCACGCCCGCCAACGGGCAGTTCGCCAGGAGTCCGCCGAAGCCAATCGGCAGCAACAGAAGCGGCTCGAAGCCCTTCACGATGGCAAGATACAGAAGGATGATGCAGATCGGGATCATGATGAGCTGGCCGACGCCATACGGAAGCCCGCCCAGCACCTTGACCTCGTGGCCCTTTACGAACGCGCCCGCATCGTCGAAATAGCCGCCGACCCACTTGCAGTCCTTGTCGTAGTAGCCGTTGCGGTTCGCGCTGAACGGCTTCTTCGCCGGGCGGTCCGCCTCGTCGAAGTCGCCCGTCAGGTACGCGGGCGCCGTCTTCTTCATGAAGCCGGCGATGCCGGTGTCATTGCGCAGACCAGCCGCCTTGTCAAAGGTCTGCCGCCACGGCGCCTTCTCGCTGCCGTCGTTGGCGAAGGCCGCAAACGCGCCCGCCGCGAGAGCAAGAGTCAAAAGAAGTTTTTTCATATCAATAGTTAGGACTTTAGACATTAGACTTAAGACTTTGGTGATAGGACCTTAGACGAAAGACCTTAATGTCTAACGTCTAAAGTCTTATGTCCCTTACCCAATCACCGCAAGGGTGTCGCCCGTCACGACCTTGTCGGTCGCGTTGACCGTCACCGTAACCGTGCCGTCGCACGGCGCCGTGACCGGCGTTTCCATCTTCATGACGTCCATGACGAGGATCTCGTCGCCCTTCGCGACCTTCTGGCCGTTCGTGGCGGTGATGCGGAGAACCGTGCCCGGGACCGGGGCCTTCACCTCCTGCCCGCCCGCCGGCGCCGCCGCGGCCGCAGGAGCCGTCTTGATGCCGGACTCGGCCTTGAAGTCGACCGGCTTGCCGTTGACGACCGCCTTGCCGTCACCCTTAATCTCCACGCCGTACGCCTTGCCGTTGATCGTGACGGTGACGCCCTTGCCGGACGCCGCCTTCGGCGCGTCCTCCGCGAAGCGGCAGCCCATCGGGGCCTTGGACGGATCCTTGAGGAAGAGGATGCCCTTCTCCTTGCAGGACGCCGCGATGAAGACGTTCTCGTCGGTGATCGGAAGGCCCGCCTCCTCGAGCATCTTCTTCGCGACCGCGCCACCCTTCTTGGGATCCGCGTCGTTCATCTCGAGCACGGTCTTCGTGGTCGGCTGGCTGTAGGCCTTGTTGAGGTCGGAGCTGGCCATGAACTCGCTCGCCTTCTTGACGATCTCCGGATCCGGCGAGACCGGGGTCTTGCCGAAGTAGCCGAGCACCATCTTCGCGTAGCCCGGCGCAAACTTCTTGAACTTGCCGAACATGACGTTCTGGATCGCCTGCTGCGCGTAGAACTGCGAGACCGGCGTCACCGACGTGCCGAAGCCGCCGAGACGCACGCAATCGTACATCTCCGCGATCATGTCGTCGTACTTGTCCATCATGTTGTTGTCGCGCAGCATCTGCGTGTTCGCGGTGAGCGCGCCGCCCGGCATCGGGCTCCACACGATCTGCGGATTCACGTTCATCGCCTCCGGCGGGAGGAAGTACTTCTTCATCGCGTTCTTGAAGCTGTCCTCCGCCTTCTTGATCTTGTTGATGTCGAAGTCGAAGCCGAAGTCCGGATCGCCGTCAAGGCAGTGCCACATCGTAATGATATCGGGCTGGCAGGTGCCGCCGCTCATCGGAGCCATCGAGAGGTCGAGGCCGTCCGCACCGCCCTTGAGGGCCGCGAGGTAGCACGCGACGCCGTTGCCGGCCGTCTCGTGACTGTGGAACTGGATGTGCACCTTGTCGCCGAGGAGCTGACGGGCGAGTTTCATCGTGTTGTACACGGTCGCCGGCGTTGAGGTGCCCGAGGCGTCCTTGAACGCCACGCGGTCGAAGGGAATCCCCGCGTCCATGATCTTCTTCAGGGTGTCGCGGTAGAACTCCGGCGTGTGCGTACCCTTGTTGTCGATCCCGGGCGGCAGGCCCATCATCGTCACGACGACCTCGTGGTTGAGGCCCGCGTCGTGGATGCACTGGCCGGACCACTTCAGGTTGTTGACATCGTTAAGCGCGTCGAAGTTGCGGATCGAGCTCATGCCGTGCTTCTTGAACATCTGCGCATGGAGCTTGATCATGTCGGAGCTCTGCGACTCGAGACCGACGACGTTCACGCCGCGGCTGAGCGTCTGGAGGTCCGCCTCCGGCGCCGCCTTGCGGAACTTGTCCATCACGTCGAACGCATCCTCCTGGCAGTAGAAGTAGCAGCTCTGGAAGCGCGCACCGCCGCCCGCCTCGAACCAGCGAACGCCGGCATCGTAGCACTCCTCCACGCAGGGGAGGAAATCCTTGGAGAGAACGCGCGCGCCGACGACGGACTGGAAGCCGTCACGGAACGCAGTGAGCATGAACTTGACGTTTTTCTTGGCCATTTTCGTTTTCCTTATATTTTGAAATTAGTTGAGCGCGACCGCGATCGCGAGGGCGATGTTCTCGTCGTCATTGCCGGCCTTCGCGGCGGGCTTCTTCTTCGGCGCCTCCTGCGGGAGAATCGAATCGAACTTGGCGATGCCCTTCATCGAGACCAGCGTGACGCCGACGAGCACGAGGAGAAACAAGAACACGAAGACCATGCCGAATCCCATCAGCACCAGGCCCTGCAGAATAATGTCCATTTGAGCGGTTAGTTGTTAGGTTGTTAGTGATTAGTTAAATCAGTCGGCAAGGCGCAGGCGCTCACGGATCGACGAAGGAGAGCTTCAGCGTCTCGAAGTCGATCTTGCGGTAGTAGCAGTTGCGCGGCGCACCCGCCTTGTTCTTCGTATGGCAGATGCCGCCGCGGCAGGGCCGGACGATGTAGAGGAGCGAGTTCTGCTCGCAATTCACATACGCCTCAAGGAGGTCAAACGTCTCGCCGCTCGTCTCGCCCTTGAACCAGAGCTTGTTGCGTGAGGTGGACCAGAGGATCAGCTTCTTCTTCGCGAAGCTTTCCTTCATCGCGAATTCGTTCGTGTACGCGACGAGAATCACTTCCTTCGTATCGGCGTTCTGCACCGCGACCGGGATGACCCCGGGGTCGTGCTCCGCCGCGCCCGCCGCACGCGTCTCAGACACCTGCTTTCCGACCTTCTCGAGCTTCGTGAAGTCGAGCGTCAGATCCGTCGATTCTTCTATCTGTCCCATCTCAATCCTTAATAAGTGAAATTGAGCAGATATTATATCAAAAACTGTCGCAGAAAGCCACCGCGGCCCGATAGCCAGACGAGTGTCAAGACTGTGCGGCCGTATTAGAGCATATCGACGCGATGCTTTCGCCCATAAAGGCCAAAGACGCCGAACATCGCGGCAACGATCGCCTCGCCAACCGCGAACCAGTACGGCGAATGCGAGACCGTCACCGCGTGATACATCGTCGCAACCGACCATCCGAGCGCCGTCAGGTAACAGACGAAAATCACCCCGTAGAACTTGCCGATCTCCTTGAAGACAACCGCCGTCGCCCCGACGCACGGGACGTAAAGAAGAATAAAGAGAAGATACGCGAATGCCTGGTGGAAGCCCTTCGGAAAGTGACGCCGCATCGCATCCTGCAGTTCGTCGCCCTGCTGCGCGTAAAGCCCGTTCATCGTTCCGATGACGGACTCCTTGGCGAAAAGCCCCGTGAAGACGGCGACGGAGGCCGGCCAGTTGTCGGGTTCGACGCCGATCGGCTCAAAGGCGGGAGTCAGCTTCCGTCCGACTTGGGCGAGCAGGGTGTCTTCTGTCGCGCGCTCGACCCATCGGCCGTTGACGGAGAACGCATTGAGAAGCCCGAGCAGGAACATTACCGGCACGATGAACTTGCCCGCGCGCCAGAGAAACCCCCAGAGCCGTTCCCAGGCGTGAAGAAGGATGTGCTTGAGTCGCGGCAGATGATACGGCGGAAGCTCCATAATGAAGTGCGCGGGTTCGCCGCGAAAAAGCGTACGCCTGAGCGCGAGACCCGAAAGCGTCCCCAGCACGACGCCGGTGAGATAGAGCGCGACCATCATTTTCCACGGCGACTCCGGCGAAAAGGCAACGGCAAATGCCGCATACACGGGGAGTTTCGCCCCGCAACTCATGAAGGGAATCATGAAGATCGTGAGGAACCTGTCGCGCTTCGACTCCAAGGCGCGCGTCGCCAGAATCGCCGGCACCGAGCAGCCGAAGCCGACTAGCATCGGCACGAAACTCTTGCCCGGCAATCCCATCCACCTCATCAGGCGGTCCGCCAGAAACGCCGCCCGCGCCATATAGCCCGAGTCCTCCAGGATGGACAGCGCGAAAAACATACAGAAGATGACGGGCACGAACGAGATCAGAACCGAAAGCGCGCCGCCGATGGCTCCGACAACGGCCGTCAGCCAGCTCGTTGAACCGAAGAACTCCACCATCAGGAGATTCGGGAGAAACTCAAAAACCCACTCTCCCGCGCTGTGGAAAAAGCCCGTCGGCACCCCGCCCGCAAAGCTGACGAGCGCAAAAACGCCCCCCATCACCGCAAGGAAGAGCGGGAGCCCGAGGAAGCGGTTCAGCACGAACCGATCGATTACCTCGCTCACATGAATCTTCATGCGCGTCGTGCGGACGACGTCGCGCACAAGACCCGCGATGACGCCGTAGCGCGCCTCGGCAAGCTCGATGTCCGGCGGGTCCGCGAGCACCTTCGTGACGCGCGCAATCGCCCCGTCCACCACCTCCGGCGCCATGTCGTGATAGGCCTCCAGCTTCTCGCGGATAAACGGATCACCCTCAAGCGCCTTGATCGCCACCCACTGTGGGTTCACCTTCAACCCCTCGGCCGTCTTGATCGTGCAGGACGAGAGAATGTCGATCTCCTGCTCAAGCTCGTTGCCGTAGGCAAGCTTCACCGCTGGCACTTTCGCCGCGTCAATCGCCTTCCCGAGCTCACGGCGGAGCCGCGCGAGGTCGTTCGCATTGTTCGCGTTGACGCCGATCACGGGAACGCCCAGGTGCTCGGACAGATGGTTGAGTTCAATCTCGATGTTGCGGTGCCGCGCGATGTCCATCATCGTCACCACAAGAACCATCGGCACCTTCAGTTCGCAAAGGAGCAGCGTCAGGTACAGGTTGCGCTCCAGCGCCGTTGCATCAAGCACATTGACGTAGAGACCGGCCTCATGGCTCAGAAGATACTCAAGCGACGCCCGTTCGTCCTCGCTCGTCGCCGTCAGCGAATAGACGCCCGGCAGGTCAACGACCTTAACCTCCGTCTCGCCACCTCCACCTTTTGCCTCCACCTGAAGTCGGGCAATGCCCGACTTCGCCTCCACCGTGACGCCGGGCCAGTTGCCGATATGCTGCTTCGCACCCGTCAGGGCGTTGAAGATTGTCGACTTCCCACAATTCGGGTTCCCGATGAGCGCAATCGTCTTCATCGCACCTCGCCCTTGGCAATCTTCTTCACCTTGATGACGCGGACCTCATCCCTGCGAAGGGACAGATGATAGCCGCGGACGGCGATCTCGAAGGGGTCCCCGAGCGGCGCGACGTTGATGATCCGAACCTGTACGCCGTGCGTCAAGCCCAGTGCGAGCAACTTCGCGCGATACGCCGCGTTCCCGAGCGTATAGCCCGTGATTTCCGCGAATTCCCCCTCTTTCAGCTCTGCCAGTGTCATATGCGAATTCTATCAAAACATGCCAGGAGCGGGACTCGAACCCGCACGTCAAATACTTGACAAGGGATTTTAAGTCCCTGGTGTCTGCCATTCCACCATCCTGGCGTCAAGAGAACATATTATAACAAATCAAGCGGGGTCTTGCGCTTCGCCCCAGGAAGGTCCGCAACGAAGCGCGGCAAGGCAAGCCCGCCAATCCGCTCGGCACAGTAACGCTCGATGCGCTTCGCCTTCTCGAACGGCACGCGAAAACGGTCCAGCCCCTCCACCGGATCGCACTGAAAGACGTAGTACGGACGGATTCGCGCGGCGGAGAGAGATTGCAAGAGCTTCAGCATCTTCGCCGGCGCATCGTTGACGCCACGGAGGAGAACGGTTTGGCTCGAGACCGGAATGCCGCGGTCGATGAGCTTGGCCGCCGCCGCGCGGCAGGTCTCGACTTCCGCCGCCGTGTTGATGTGTACATTCGCCCAGACCTTGCCCGACTTTGCGAGAAGCCGCGCGAGACGATCGGTGATCCGCTTCGGACTGGCGACTGGCGCACGCGTGCAAATGCGGATCACCTCGACCTGCTCGAGCGCGGCAAAGGCATTGACGAAGCGCATCACCTGCGCATCGGGAAGAGTCAGCACGTCGCCGCCGGACAAGAGCACGTCGCGCACCTTCGGATGCCGCTTCACATAGCCGACGCAGGCCTTCAGCTCTGCGTCGGTTTCGACGATCTTGGACTTCCCGAGAATCCACTTGCGCGTGCAGTGCGCGCAGTATCCGAAACACTTGTCCGTCGTCATGACAAGCACGCGGTCGGAAAACCGCTGCTTCAACCCCGGACAGCGAGACGCCCGCGTCAGTTCGCCGAAGGGATCTTTTGAAGGTTTCACGTTGCAGGTTCCAAGTTTCATGTCTAAAGTCTCGCGTCTCCTGTCCTATTCATCGAATAATGACGCCGGAATGAAGCACGACGCGAGCGCATGGTCGCGCACCGTGCGGACGGTGACGTCGATGTCGCGTCCCTTGAAGTTCTTGAACGCGTCCACCCAGGCGCCCTCGAGCCGCACCTTCAGCGCCCCCGTGTCGGCGAGGAACGAGATGACATTCATCTCCTTCGGACTGTAGCGGATGCCCGTGCCGAGGGCTTTCGAGACGGCCTCCTTCGCACACCAGAACTTGACGACCGCCTGCGAGGCGTTCGCCGCCTGCGCCGCAAGCTCAAGCTCCTCCGGCGTGAAGACACCCGCCGCAAACTCCTCGGAGAGATCGCGCCCGAGGGACTCGACGTCAATGCCCGCGCGCGCGTTCGCCGCCGCAACAGCGACGACGAACTGCGCCGTATGGGAAATGGCGACGTCGAGCTTCGTCGTGAGGAAGTCGTTCCACGCGCCAAGCGCGTGGGGCTTGCCGGAATCGTCCGCCCAGATGCGGATGTCCGCGTCGCTCCAGCGCGCCTGGTAGAAGTTCTTGAGAAAGCGACGCACCGCCTCCTTCGCCGCGGCACGACCGAAGAGCCACTCCGCCCGCCGCGCCGCCGAGCCCGTCCTTTCCGCGAACTCGCGGCGCTCGGACGCGTCCAAGACGACGTGCGAAAGCGTCTTCAGCCACAACTCCTCGTTGCGCTCGAAGACGGGATACGGGACGTCCGTCACGAATGACGCGGCGACATCCGTCGTCGGCTCCCCGAGAAGCAGCAAGTCCAGCGATTCGGTCAGGTAGCTCACCGCCGGCTGCATCAGGAGGTCGCGGTATTTGCTCGGCACGCGCTCGGTAAGCTCCTCCCAGCCCGCGAGAGACATGAGCTCGTTGCCGTTGCCGTCCGTAACCGAAATGTCGCAGAGATGGCTCTTTGGCGTCACGCCCGTCAGGCGCATGTAGCACTTGAGCTTCGTCCCCGTCTCTGGCAGGGAGCCCTCGAGCTTGAGACGACGCAGGCGGAACGGAAAAGAAAACGCACCCGCAAAGCACTCGTGGCTGCGCCAGAGCTCGAAGCCGCTCGCGATGACATAGAGAAGAAGCGGGTTCACCGTCCACACCGGGAAGCGCGTGAAGAGGACGCTGTCGGACGAATCCGGCACCTCGACCTCGTAGTCGACGCCCGACTCGCTCCACGACTCCACGAACTGGATGCCCCTCAAGCGCTTGCCGCAGCAGAGCCGCACGGGGTAGATGTCGCGTCCCGACCAGTGGACGCTGCGCGGCTTCGTCAGCGGCTCGACGGCGACCGGCGCGGACGGCGGCAGCGCCGCCGCCAGGACGACCGTAGCCTCCATCACGGGCATCGTGTAGGCGGAATTCGGCGAATCGTCGCGGATCTGCACCTTCACGGCCGCCTCGTCCGCCACACCGCTCGCAATCCGCTCCGCACGGACAAAAAGCTTGAGCGCGCCCTTTACGAACGACACCATCCGCCGGCAGGCGAGATCCTCGAGCCGCACGACCGTCTGGTTCGGAACGACCATGCCCGCAACCTCCGCCATGATCTCTGCGCCGACCGCCGGCGACAGGAGAACGAGCCCCTTCAGGTTCGGATCGGCATAGCTCAGCTGGCTCGTTCCGAGCGCATAGTCGCCAAGAAACGGAATCTCCGAGATTCGGAAGACCTTCGTCACCTCCGCCGAAACGCCCGGACTCAACTCGAGCATGTCTGCGTCGGAGACGAGCGGACTCATCGCACCAAAGTCGAACTGGCGCTGTTTCCGCCGCTGCTGCGCGACCGCCGCCGCGCGCGCGGCCGCCTTCGCGCCGCGCCCCTTCGGCTCGGCGAGAAACGAGGCGCCCCTCAGCTCCGTCGCACCAGAGACGAGCGTCAACTTCGGAAAGAGCCGTGACAGTTTCATCTCCGCATCCTTGCGCACCTCGAGCGACAACGCCGAATCGAAGTCGAGCTTGCGCGCGTGACGCCGCGCGAACTCGAGAGAAAGGTCGAGCTTCGCGCCAAGCGCCACGAGCTGGCCGACGGCGTGCTGCATCTGTAAGCGCCCCGACCGGTGAATCGAGTTGAGCGCAATCGCCGCGTGATCCTCGCCCTTCAGGATGTCCGCAACCGCCGCAGTCAGAAGCCCGCGCGGGCCCACCTCGAGAAACACGCGATAGCCGTCGGCGTACATCTTACGGACGGTCTCTCGAAATCGCACCGGCTTCGCCCAGCGCTCCGCAACATCGTCACGCAGCGCCTTCAGTCCAGACGGCAGACGGTCTGCCGCCGCACAGCTGTAGACGTCGCAGGTCGGCGCATACTTCATCCAGGCCGTGGCGAACTTGCGCACGGCCGGAACAAGCGACCGGCAGAGGGACGTGTTGAACGGACGGTCCAGGGCAATCTGCATCGTCCGCACGCCCGCCGCGGCAAAGGCTTTCAGCGCCTCCCCCTCGAAGTCCTTCGCGATGACAAACGTCTTCTGGCGCGGCGAGAAATCGACCGCCAGCATCACCTTGCCCGCCGGAAACGCCGCAACGGTCGCGTCGATCTCGCCTGGACGTCTCAGCAGGACCGTCAGTACGGACACGGCGTCGAATCCACCGTGGTTTACGGCCTTGCGGACAATCTGGTAGATGTCCGAGACGAACTTGATGCGCTCCGGGCGTCCGGGCTCCGCGCCCGCCGAACCCGAGCGCATGATCGCCGCAAGGTCGCCACCCGCGAAGCCGACGACGCCGTCGGGGACGAGCCCCGCCGTTCCGAGAAGCCGTGTCAGCGCCATGCACCCGGCGTAGGTCGCCACCAGCGCCTGCGCATACGCGCCGGACTTGAAGATGTCCGCGTCGTGCCGATAGTACGGCGCCGGAGGAAAGACAAACGAAGACGGCGTGAACTCAGAATCGCCCACGAGCGACTCCTCGAGCTCGTCGAACGCGCGCCGGCACTCAGCATAGTCGATCGCCAGGTCGCGCATCATATCCGGATAGAAGCTCATCACGCCCGGATAGAGAAACGCAAGCTTGCCTCCACCGGAACCGAGAAGATGGTCGCGGAAATAGTACGTGCCGCTCTTGTCGCGAATGCGCTTCGCCGTCCCCGGCTCGAGCCGCGCGGCAGCGGACGCAAGGCGCGCACGCAGCGAGAGGACGTCGTCCGCGATGACGGCGATCGCCGAAGCCCCTTCCGTCTGCGCACACGTATAGGCGACATCCGCCAGCGGCACGTTTGGCACGCGGTCGAGAAAGCCGACGATCCGCTTCATCTCGCGGACCAAAGCCTCTTCGCTCTCCGCCCTCACTATGACCAACTCACTCATATCTTAAGCTTTTAGCCATTGGCTTTTAGCGCTGAGTATGAATCGCCGTTTTCCCATTTCTCTCTAACCGCTAATCGCCAACAGCTAACCGCTACACTTTCTCCTCTGGCTCTTCCTCGAGAACCACCGCCGCAGCGCGTCCCGCGGACGATGTCTCGCCAATCGGATTGGCCGCATCGAAGTTGGCGCCAAGCACGGCCGCCCGACGCGGATTTGCGCTGTCCCCCGTGATCCACGGACGCTCCTCGTTCAGCAGATAGACGCTCGAAGCGAGGTTCGAGACCTGCTCCGCCGACCGCTGCGCACCGATTTGCGGCGGCAGCACCTTCGCCCAGAGCGCAAGCGCCGCCTTCGCGATACCCGCCGCCATCGCGCTCCTCAGGGTATGGCCGATATTGCCTTTCACGGACCCGATGCCGACAAGCGGAGAGCCCGGCTTGTGTTCGCCCCAAATCCGCTGCACAGCGTCGAGCTCGCGGCGCTCCGCCGCGGCAATGCACGAACCGTCCGCCTCGATGAGACCGATCGTCCGCGCCTCGACGTCGGCACGCGCCGTCGCCTCCCGGAGAATGGCGGAGGGATCGTCCTCCGGAGTGTGCCCGATTGCGACGGACTTCACAAGCGCGTAGATGCGGTCGCGGCCGCGCAGCGCATCCGTCCGGCGCTTGAGAACGAAGAACGCACCGCCCTCGCCCGGCAGCGTCCCGTCCTGCTCCTCGGCGAACGGATGGAGCTCGGGCCGCTGCGAGAACGGAACTTCGCCGGACAGCCCCTCGATGTAGGCGCGGCTCAGCGGCGGCGTGAGCGCGCCCGCGATAGCCACATCCGCCCGGCCGCTGACAAGGTCGTCCTGCGCGTCCGCCAGCGTCGCCGCACCGGTAAGAATGCCCGCGTCCATGATTGTCGCCGCACCGGAGAAACGGCACTCGCGCGCAATCCACGACGCAAAGCGGTAACCCGTGCCCATGAGAAAGGACGCGGCGTTTGGCTCGGGCAGCGAGTCCTCGAGCTTCGACTTCACCGAATCCATCGCCTCCTCGGGCGCATTCGGAAAGAACCGGCGGATCGTCTCGATCGTCTGGTCGAGGAAGGCCGTGTGCTGCAACCAGTTCACCGTCGAGGCGTTGAACGGCGGCGCATAGCCGATGCGAACCGTCCCGCGGACGGCCTCGGGCGGATGCGGCTTCATCGCCGCGTCCACAAGCGCGTCGAAGACGAGCTGCGTCGCAAAATAGAGGTCCTGGTTCTCGCCGGCATTGACCTGTCGCGGAAAGTTCTGCATCGAGGGAACACAGGAATAGAGGTCGCCGAGCTGGGCGATCCGCGTCGGATAGGGACGGTTGAAGACGTTCTTCTGCCCGAGCGGCAACTCCGCCTCGGGCCCCGGCGGCGTCAGCATGATCCGCCGTCGGCGAATGACGTCCCAGAACGCCCCGAGATTGGGGCATCCCGCAAAACGGCAACTCATGCCGACGATCGCAATCGCTTCGTCCATCGGCGTGAATTATATCAAATCAAGGTGAGAATTTGGTGGACCACGACCTTCATTTTCAGACGTCTCTTATCTGTAAGTATTACCCGCAAATACGCCTTTTAATGAAAGTATCCAAAGTTCATTTTGGTGTATACCTCCTCGGTTGCGAAACGTTTATCATAATCGAGCGCAGAATGCACATCTGAATCGCTCATCGCCAATAGCTCAAGCGACGCGCCCAAGCACCGACCCGGTCGAATCCGATGCGGTCGCCGAGGCGCTCGGTGAAGCGTCCGTACTTGCGGTAAAAAAGGTTGAAGAGATAATAAGGCACAAACTGCGAGAGCGACTTGGGCGTCCGGCGGAGTATGTTCTTCAAGCTGTAGACCTCTCGATAAATCCAGAGGTAGCCGTCGTAGAGTTCCTGCGCCGTCATGCACTTGGGCTTGAAGACGACATGCGCCGTGTCATAATTCGAGAGGTTGTCATCCGTAAGCCGACCCTCCACCTTCATACGCTCATAAAGAGCCGTGCCAGGATAGGGCGTGAGAATATGCGCGGTCACCGTCTCGATCCGGTTCCGAACGATCCACTCAAGCGTGTCCTTGAAGACCGAGGGACCATCGGAATCGAGACCAAAGACGAAACTCGCATTGATCATGATGCTCCGGCTGTGCAGCATTTCGACCAGGCGTTCATACCGAACGATGTCGTTCTGCCGCTTGTGGACACTTGCCAAGGAACCGGCGTTGATGCTCTCGAATCCGACGAAAAGACTCTGACACCCCGTCTCCCGCATGATGTCAAGGAGATCGGGATGGTCGACGATGTTAGCGGACACCGCCGCGCTCCACTTAAGACGGAGCGGACGCATCGCCTCCATGAGCGCACGGGCAAACGCGATGTCCCCTATGAAGTTATCATCGATGAACATCACGTGCCGCACCCCCTTCGAGCGAATCTCGTCCATCACCGACTCAACCGTGCGGTGAAGGTAATGTCCGCGCATACCCGGAGCGCTGTTGTAGCAAAAGTCACAGGCGAACGGACATCCCCTGCTCGCGGCGATCACGTTTCCATACAAGCACTGCGCCGGATCGGTGTAGCGGAAGTCCGGTGCCGCCAGCGCCTCGCCCTTGAGGTCCGCCCCGGTCACATACTCCCGCTTGAGTGTCCCTCGCTGCACATCCGCCAGCAACTGCGGCCAATGCCCCTCCGCCGGACCAATGCAGATCGCGTCGAAGTGCGGACGTGCCGTGTCAGGGTCCGAAGCGACGCCGATTCCACCGGCGACAACCGGAATGCGCTTCTCGCGGCAAAGCTTCGCCAACTCGATTGCCTGCGGCAGGACATCGACCGTCACCGTGATGCCGACAAGATCAGCGTCATCCGGGATCTCAACGGGCTTCAAGTTTCCGTTCTGGACCGAAACCTCGTGTCCCGCCCGCCGGACCAACCCCGCAATCGTCAACAGTCCGAGATGCGGCGACATACGCGCCTTGAGCGATGTGTCCACCGGACGCCGCTGCATCTTGGGCTGTATCAGACTGACTTTCATAATTTATTACTGCGCCCGCTCAAAGGTCGAACACAAACGACTCGTACCGCACCTCGTAGGACTCGTCGATGAGGAGCTTCGCGTTCTTCTTCTGCTGACCTCGGAGAGAAGACCCGGCTGCTCTGCGAAGAGATCGTGGTTCCCCGGCACAAAACGGAGCTTCGTCCTCGGATAGCTGGCGCACCATTCGGCAAGACGCGTGAATACATTCCACAGGTTCGCCGCAATCACGGCCTGTTTTGTGCTATACTTTCCCATGTCGTTTGAATGCCGGAAACTTCTCATCGTGCTGAAAACAAAGGCCCCAAACACGATTGCGACCTTTCAACTGCGACGCTTAGGATTATTCCTTATCACGCTCTTCCCCCTCCGCTGCCTTCTTGCGGTTGCGGAAGAACCAGCCGAGGAGTTCGAGGTCGATGAGGGAGAGGACCGTGGCGGCGATGGCGACGGTGTAGAGGCCCGAGGCGACGGCCATGCCGATGCCCGCCGAGACCCAGACTCCCGCCGCCGTCGTGAGGCCGTGGACGGAATGTCGCTGCACCATGATCGCGCCCGCGCCGATGAAGCCGATGCCGCTGACGATCTGCGCCGCGACCCGCGAGGGATCGCCCTGTCCGTCGAAGCCGTAGCGCGAGACGATGAGCATCAGCGCCGCCCCGATCGCCACCAGGAGATGCGTCCGCATCCCGGCGACCTTGGCGCGGTACTCGCGCTCCGCCCCGATGAGTCCGCCGAGAATCCCCGCCAGCACCAGCCGCGTGATCACCACATATGTTTCAGGCATCTGCACAAGCCACCTCCAATCAGACTCCAAACAACCGCCGGATCTCGTCCTTGACGCCACCCTCGTCCAGCGGAAGGCGCAGCGCCGCCACCGAGAAATTGACATCGCAGGCGCTGCCGCCGATCAGGATGTAGCAGTCAGCGTACTCCGCGAAATGCCGCTTGAACGTGTCAAGTCCCTTTACCATGAGAACTCCTTTTGAAGCTTTTCGAGTTCGATCTGAACACGGTCGTCCGGATCGTCCGCGAGGGTGAGATAGAGCGAGACGGCGTCGACCGCGTCGCCTCCCACCGATGATGACGTATTTCATTTGGACCCTCCTTTAGTCGCCTCACCCACGGGAATCTTGTTTCCCACTTCGTCAACCCGAACGAACGTGATGTCCGTATGGAAGACATGCTCCTCTCCCGTTGCCTCGATATCGCGCCGGTAGACGTCGACATGATAGGTGACGGAGGTCGTGCCGATGCGTTTGCGCTCGGACTCGAACCGCAGCACGGCACGGGGATGAACGCTCTTCCTGAACGTCACCTCGCTCATGCCGACCGTCACGAAGCGGTAGCCCGGATAGTCGTTCGAGACGCCAATCCAGGCGACCTCGTCGATCCACATCAGCATCTTGCCGCCGAAGAGAAAACCGTAGTGGTTCATGTCCTCGGGCATCACCAGCTTGTACGTCGTCATAGTCCCTCCATCATCCGTTGCAATATCATAACCAACAGGAACCCCGCCAGCAGCGCGAATGTTGCGCCTTTCTCAAACCCGTGTGAATGGGTCTCGGGTATCATCTCGTCTGAAATCACGTAAAGCATCGCCCCGCCAGCCGCCGCCAGCACGAACGGGAGAAGGGACGCGAAAACGGACACCAACAACGCGCCGAGCAGCACCGAAACCATGCTGATCGCGGCAATCGCGAGCGACAGTCCGATGACGCGCCGTGACGTGACGCCGATGGCGAAAAGCGGCGCGACGATGACGACCGCTTCCGGGATATTCTGTATGGAAATCGCACCGGCGACCGTCAGCACGTCGCCGGTCACCCCCGTGCCGAAGCTCACACCGGTGGCAAGCCCCTCCGGGATCTTGTGGAGCGCAATCGCCGAAACGAAAAGAAGCGTCTTGCCAATCGAGCGGTTGTTGCGGTGTTCCTCGGCGTCGAGACCGGCCAGACGATGGAGGTGCGGAACGATCCGGTCGAGCACGCTGATGAACGCCGCGCCTGTCACCGCGCCCGCAACGGCGAGTGCGAGATTCGTCGCCCCCGCGACGGCAAACGCCGGAACCAGCAGACCCAACACCGACGCCGCCAGCATGACACCCGCCGCGAACCCCAGCACGGCGTCATTGAAACGATGGGGTATTCGGCGGACGAGCAGTCCGCCGAATACCCCGAGGACGGTCGAGCCGCCCACTGAAAGCAGAACGAGCAGAAGAACCGTGCTCATTCGGCCTTCGCCTTACTTCTTCACCTTTTTCGCGGGCTTCCTGTAGCCGCACTTCGGGCACACGCCGTTGACGAGGGCGATGCCGCAGAGGGGGCAGCGGTCCTTCGTCTTGCCGGGCTTGAACTCGCACGAGGCCGCGTTGACGCCGCTCGTGAAGGTGATCTTGACGATGTTGAGCTTGTCCTTGAGAAGCTCGTACACCATCTTGATCATCCCCTCGACGGTCATCGTCTCCTTCGTGACGACGAGACGGCAGTCGGGATACGCCTTGCAGAGCTTGTTCTCGAAGGCGACGCCTTTCATGGTGTTCGTCTTCGTGCCGTTCTTGATGCCTTCCTTCTCGTAGACGCCGAGGATGGCCGGGAGGAGCGGATCGTCCTCGCGCAAGATAAGCGCGTGGTCGAAGTTCTTGATGACGTCCCACGCCGTCTTCTGGATCTCGTTGCACGGGAAGACCATGTTGACGCCGGGATTGACGGTGTCCTCGACCTCAATCGTGAGGCCGCCGGTGTGTCCGTGCAGATAACGCGCCTCGCCCTGGAAACCGTAGAAGCGGTGCGCATACTGAATGTCGAACTTGGTGATCGATTTCATTGTTGCTTTCCTTTTCCGTTGTGTTGACGTTTACAGGGCCGTCTGCGCCACACGGCGCACGTCCCGGCCTCCGCCTGAAATCAGAAGTTGTTCTGCTCGAGCTGGAAGTACGCCTTCGGATGATCGCACACGGGGCACTTCTCGGGCGCTTCCGCGCTCTCGACGATGGCTCCGCAGTTGCGGCACTGCCACTTGTTCTCGCCGACGCGCACCCAGACCTCGCCGGTCTCGATATTCTTCGCGAGCTTGCGGTAGCGTTCCTCGTGATGCGCCTCGACCTCCGCGACCTTGCGGAACTTGAAGGCGATGTCGGTGAAGCCCTCGGCCTCGGCCTCGTCAGCCATGCGCTTGTACATGTCGGTCCACTCCTCATGCTCGCCAGCAGCGGCGGCGAGGAGATTCTCCGTCGTCGAGCCGATGCCCGCAAAGAGCTTGAACCACATCTTGGCGTGTTCCTTCTCGTTCAGCGCCGTCTCCTGAAAGATGGCCGCGATCTGCTCGTAGCCCTCTTTCTTCGCCTTCGAGGCGAAGTAGTCGTACTTGTTACGCGCCTGGCTCTCGCCCGCAAACGCGGCCATGAGGTTGGCTTCTGTCTTCGATCCTTTGAATTCCATTTTTGTTTTTCCTTTCTTTGGTTGATTACCAAAAACACTTAAACAGCCGCTGTCCACCTACTATCTCTTCCGGCATTTGTCGCAGACGCCGGTGACGCGCAACTCAAGATGGTGTCTCTCACGTGGCATTCCTTCGGGGATCGGTTGCTCCGACGGGAGCGGATAGTCGGTGATCGACCCGCACACTTCGCAGATGAAGTGCGCGTGCGGACCGAGAACCGTATCGTACCGTGCCGACGAAAGCGCATCGAGCCGCGTGATAAGCCCCAAGTCGGCGAACTCGTTCAGGATGCGGTAGACGGAATCGCGGGTCACGGTCGGTACCGTCTTGCGCACCTCCGCCAGCGTCTCGTCCACCGACGGATGCCACCTCGACAGGCGCACGGCGTTGAACACGGCAAGCCGCTGCGCGGTGCATTTGAGCCCGTGTTCGCGGCAGAACGCCGGAAAAGCGTCGCTGGTGATATCTCCCGTCATCTCCATCGTTGGTTCCTTATTCCGTGTTAGATGTAGATAAGTGTAACACTTATTTCAGACGTTGTCAAGGGCGAGCGCTACATGTTTGGTACTCGGCCAACAGCTTAGGGTAGATACGAAACGGCCCCGGCAGGATCATCCACCGGGGCCGATTGACTCATTCCGAAAAATACACGCACCCGCGCCATCAGAATGCGACAGCGAGCGACACACCCGTGACGAAGCTGTAGCTGTCAGTATGGGAGCCGGTGGCTTCGTAGGCTTTCGCGAAATTGCGCGCATGCGAATCGAAGAGATAGTCGTAGTAGGCGACGTACGCGCCGAGCGAGACGCCATCCGTGATGTTCCACGTGAGCTCGCCCTTGACGCAGGTGTCCATCATGCTCGCACGGCCAAGGCCCTCCGCCTCGTCATTTCCGACATCCGGCAGGTAGGCGACGACGCGGCGCTTGTCGCCCCAGCCCTGAGCGAGGGAGACGCGGAACGCGAGGATGTCGTCATCGCCCTCCTCCTTCCCCTCGACGACCGAGAACGTGTGGCCGACCTCGAGGTTCAGGTACGTGCCGTCGTCGCGGTCGATGTCGCGCTCATAGGAGAACGTCGGCTCGAACCAAAGGTCAGGCAGGCCGACCGAGAAGGTGATGAACTGCGTGTCGTCATCGACCACTTTCGGATGGGACTCGTACATGTAGCCGAGCTCGAACTCGACCGTGGTCGGCAGCCACGCGGCATCATCCGGGCCGAACGCATGGCCGATCGCCACGCCGGGGTCGAGCTCCTGATAGCGAAAGGCGCGGTCGCGGTAACCGGCCCTCTTGCCGTAGCTCGACCCGCCGACGGGGTGAGGATCGGGTCGTTGTTGTCCACGAGACCGTAGCTCATGAACTTGGAGTCGAACGCGAGGCCGACTTCCGCCGAGACGACCGATGTCTCGCCAAACGTCACTCCTTCGCCCATGGCCCAGTTCAGGCCCTGATCTTCGGTTTCCTTCGTTTCCGCCTGAACGCTGCCGCAGAGCGCGGCTGCACAGGCGATCGCCATCATGATGTGCTTTGAGTTCATTGTTTGTTTTGCCTTATTTTGTTAGTCGTGTCTTACTTTGTGTTTACATTTTTGGCGTTGCCAAAATCGTCTTTGGACTTTACCCGTTTTTTCAACTGTTGAAATTCCAGCCCTCCAGCACCGCCTTCCGCACCCGCGAAAAGCAACACCTTTAGACGCTGAGGATGAT
>CADAKF010000015.1 GCA_902788415.1 uncultured bacterium | reverse complement strand
CTTCGCCTCGTCGAGCGACTTCGCCTCGTCGTCCCGGCCGAGCGTCATCGTGACACCGACGACCTCGTGGCCCTGCTCCTTGAGCAGCAAGGCCGCGACCGCCGAATCGACGCCGCCCGAGATGCCGACCGCAATTTTCATTTGCCGAAAACGACTTCGAGCCCGTCATGCGCCGGACAGAGCGGCGCGGGCACGGCCGCGGCGACTTCCGCGTGCGTGCCGTGTAGCGTCCGCGCCAGATGCGTCAGGTACACCTTGCGTCCCGGCGGCGGCAGGTAGCGTCCCGTCGCCGTCAGCACGCGAACGATGCGCGCGACCGTGTCGACGGACGAGTGCGTGTAGATCCGGAAATCGTCCTCGTAGCCGACGCCCATCGTCGCCTCCATGACGAGCGCCGTGATCGGCTTGCCGTCCCGCACGTGCGCGTCGATGCCGACGATCCGCGCCGCCTCGGCCATGATGCCGCCCGTGTCCGTCGCGTAAAGGAGCCGCTCCTCGCCCTTCTCAATCAGGAACATCCCCGCGCGCTCGCCCGTGCGCGACGTCCCGTGGTTCGCCGGCACGCAGGTGAAGCGGACGCCCCGCTCCTCCACCGTCTCGCCAAAGGCGAGTCCGCGCACGGCAGGCACCGCAACGCCCAGCTCCCCGGCCGCCGCGGGATCGTAGTGGTCGCGATGCGAGTGCGTGTAGAAGATCGCCTCGGGACGCACCCCGGCCGGCAGCTGGTCGACCGACTGCGCCGTGAAGTCGACGAGCACCGCATTGTCGACAAGGATGCTCGACCAGCGACGCCATTCGCCGCGTTCGTCCAAGCCCTTCCAGTCCGACGCGCCCGTTCCGAGAAAACGGATTCTGAGCCCGGCCGGGCCCTCCTTCGCAAACGCCCCGGACATCACTCCGGCCGCCGTCGCGCCAACGATAAATTCACGACGATTCATGCCTTACTCCGCAAACAGCCATGTCGAAAGATATCTCTCGCCCGTATCGGGCAGAAGCGCCACGATGTTCTTGCCGGCGAACGCCGGATCCTTCGCGAGCTCGAGCGCCGCCCACATCGCCGCGCCGGACGTGATGCCGCAGAGAATGCCCTCCTTCGCGCCAAGCGCACGGGCCGTCGCGCCCGCGTTCTCCGCCGAGACGCAGATCACCTCGTCGATGAGCGAACGGTCGAGGATGGACGGGATGAAGTTCGCGCCTATCCCTTGCAGCTTGTGCGGACCGCTGACGCCCTTCGAGATGAGCGGACTCGTCTCCGGCTCGACCGCATAAAGCTTCACATCTGGGTTCTTCGACCGGAGGTATCGTCCGACGCCCGTCAGCGTCCCGCCCGTCCCGACGCCCGCGACGAACGCATCGACCTGGCCGTCCAGGTCAGACCAGATCTCCGGGCCCGTCGTCCGCTCGTGCGCGACGGGATTCGCCGGATTGTCGAACTGCTGCGGGATGAACGAGTTGGGCGTTGTGCGGTGAAGCTCCTCCGCCTTCGCAATGCAGCCCTTCATGCCGTCCGCCCCCGGCGTCAGCACGACTTCCGCGCCGTACGCCTTCGCGAGGCGGATGCGCTCCTCGCTCATGTTGTCGGGCATCACGAGGACCATGCGGTAGCCCTTCACCGCCGAAACGAGCGCAAGCCCGACACCGGTGTTGCCGCTCGTCGGCTCGATGATCGTGCCGCCCGGTGCAAGCCTGCCGTCGCGCTCCGCCGCGGCAATCATCGCCGCCGCAACGCGGTCCTTCGCACTCCCGCCCGGATTGAACGACTCGACCTTGGCGAAGACCTTCGCTGAAGTCGCGTTCAGCTTCGTTGAAATCTCAACGAGGGGCGTGTTGCCCAGTGTTTCAAGGATAGACGTGTACTTCATTTAGGACATAAGACTTGAGACGAAAGACTTGAAAGCCAATTGAGCTCGCGGCGGCGCATACGGTCGTAGTCACGCGGCTTCAAGTCGTCCGCGCCCGAGAGATGGTCCATCCCGTGCGCGACATAGAGCAGGAGCTCCTTCGCCGTCGACCAGCCGCGGCGCTTCGGCGCGACGCGGAGCGCCTGGTCGACGTTGACGTAGAGTTCGCCGTAGACGCCCTCCGCCTCGCCCGGCATCGCGTCGTAGCGCTGCGTGATGACGTCCGTCGGACCCTCCGCGCCGTTGATCGCCAGATGCACCTCGGCGGAGAAGTCATCGTCCTGCAAGACGACCGTCACCGCGCAAAACGGCACGCCGATCCGCGCGGATGACTTCGCGGCAAAGAACGCCGCCGCCCGCTTCAGCCCGGACTTCGTCAAACCCAGCTTCCGCGGCAGCGTTCCGTCAACCGTCACTCTGCACTCTGCACTCTGCACTCTCAACTCTTAACTCTCAACTGACCGGCGTCACGCCCTTCTTGAGGATGACGTTGCCGTACTTGCGCGTCTCGCCCGTGAGGACGATTGCGTAGGCCTTCTTCGCGCGCTCGTAGAACGCGTAGCGCTCCATCAGCTCGATCTTGCCGTCGTACTTGAGCGCGGCGCGATAGGCCTTCTCGACCGCGGGATCGAGCGTGTCGCCCTTCACCGCCTCCATCATCACGACGGGCGTCGCGTAGCTGTCGAGCTCGAAGAGCGGGATCACGCCCGCGAGGAGCTTGTCGCAGCCAAGTCCGTCCGCCCGGAGCACGATCGCGCCGTCGCACCCGAAAGAGTGCGCCGGGAAATGGGCGTCCGAAAAGACGATCTCGTCCCCATGGCCCATCTCGGCCAAAACCTTCAGCAGATCCGGCGAAACGACCGGGGAAATGCCCTTCAACATACCGCAACCTTCCTTTCTTTCGGACGACGCGACCTCAAGCGAGCCGCACCCCGCGATCGCCACGGCGGCAGCAGACAGGATGAACTCCTTGCGCGTCAGTTCCATATTGAGACCTATTATACCATTATTTGTGATAGAATATTCCCATGACACTTAAGGACATCGCCACCGTCGACAAGGCGCTCAAAAAGGAATTCGAGGCGCATTCAGCGCCCATCATCGAACTCATCGAGGCGCAGACCCACGATCCGTTCTGCGTGCTCGTCGGCACCATCCTCTCCGCCCGCACCAAGGACGCCTGCACCGCCGGCGCGGTGAAGCGCCTTTTCGCTACAGCGGAGAAGCGGAATCCTTTCCGCTTCACCCCGGGCGACCTCCGCCGCCTCACCGTCGCCCAAATCGAAAAGCTCATCTTCCCCGTCGGCTTCTACCATGACAAGGCGCGGCACCTGAAGGCCCTTCCGGACGTCCTTGACGAGAAGTTCGGCGGCGTGCTGCCGCACACGGTGGAGGAGCTCTGCGAACTGCCGGGGGTCGGACGCAAGACCGCGAACCTCACTGTTGCCGTCGGCTTCAACCTTCCGGCGATCTGCGTGGACGTGCACGTCCACCGCATTTGCAACTGGCTGAAGCTCGTCAAGACCTCGAAGCCCGTCGAGACGGAGATGGCGCTCCGCAAGATCCTGCCGGTCAAGTACTGGAAGACCTGGAACAGCCACCTCGTCTCGTTCGGACAAACCCGCTGCGATCCCGTGCGCCCCAAGTGCGACGGCTGTCCGATCGCACGGTACTGTCACAGTCCGAAGAAAAAGGCCTAGATCGCCTTTGCGACGGTCGCGAGGGCGATCGAAGCTGCGAGAACGACAAGACCCGCGACGAGCGCCGCACGCGTCCTCGCACCCGTACCCTTCCACTCGCCGAGCACGACGCCGAGAAGGGACGAGAACAGCACGCAGCTGCCCATCACAACGGCGAACGAAATGTAGCGCATCTCGCCCATCGCCGGTTCGCCGACCTTCTGGCAGACGAACTGGCACGCCCAGATGACGCCCGCGAGCGCCGCCAGCACGCCCGCGCCGAGACCGGACGCGGAAAGGCGGTAGTCGCAAAACGACTTGTTCTTCGCGTTCTGCCACAGGCACCACGCCGCGTTGACCGCGAAGCCGCCCCAGAGGACGACCACGAGGACCGGCATGCCGACCCACTTCGCGTCCGTCCCGCAGAGCCGCGCCGCCGTCTCCATCGACGCGCCGCCCTGCAGGCCGAAATTCATGCCGGCGGACGCGATGCCCGAGAAGACGGCGACGATTATGCCCTTCTTGAAGTTGAATTCGGCGACCGCCTTCTTCTTCTCCTCCTCGGGCAGCTCGGATTCTTTCAGCTTGCCGGCGAGACCGACGAAGACGATGCCGACGAGAGAGACGATGACGCCGACGAGCGTCACGACGGCCGGCGTGTCCTTGACGAGATCGGACGCATGGCCCGTCACGATCGGCGGGATGAGAGTCCCCGTCGCCGAGCAAAGTCCGCACCCGATCGCCAGTCCGAGGCCGATCCCGAGATAGCGGATCATCAGTCCCCACGTGAGGCCGCCGAGCCCCCAGAGCGCACCGAACCCGATGCACCGCGCAAGCGTCGCGCCCTCGGTTTTGCCGATGACGTCGAAGAGATGCGGACACGTCACGCCCGCCAGCGCGAGCGGAAAGACGACAAGACCGGCAACCGCGTAGATGAGCCAGTAGCTCTCGTAACGCATGCTCCTGATGCCGCGAAACGGCAGGGCAAAGACCGCGCCGGCGAGACCGCCGAGGGCGCAGACCAACGTTCCCATGATTTCGTTCATGTCATTTCCTTTCTGTTTTAAAGCGCACTGCCGGGAAAGAACGTGCCGACGGACTTGCCGGCGAGAAGCGGCAAGAGGACGGCCTTGCGCCCGTTCGCGATGTAGACGTCGATGCCGCCCGCAACCGCGGCCTTCACGGCCTTGAGCTTCGAGTCCATCCCGCCTTTCGAGAGATTGCCCTTCTCGCCCGCGCGAACGAGCTTCATCACGTTCCTGGGATTCGCAACCTCGGGAATGCGGCGTCCCTTCGCGTCGAGAAGCCCGTCCACCGTCGTCAGCAGAACGAGCGCATCGGCCTTCACGAGCTTTGCGATGAGGAACGAAAGCCAGTCGTTGTCGCCGAAGGTCTGGCCCTTCAGCTCCTCGTCCGCCACCACGTCGTTCTCGTTGACGACGGGGACGATGCCTTGCTTGACGAGGTGGTCGAGCGACTTCTTGACGTTCTGCGCCCGGCGGCGATCCTCGAAATCGTAGTGCGTGAGAAGGCACTGGCCGATCTTGACGCCGTGCGACTCGAAAAGCTTCTCGTACTCGGAAATAAACCGCGCCTGGCCGACGGCCGCGCACATCTGGATGTCGTTGACGTCCTTCGGACGGGCCGTCAGCCCCAGCGCCTCGACGCCGGCCGCGACCGCGCCCGAGGAGACGAAGACAATCTCATGGCCCTGCTTGCGGAGCTCGCACAGCTGGGAGACGAGACGACGGAGCGCCGCGTAATCCGGCTTGCCGGACTTCGCGGCGATAGCATGGGTGCCGACTTTGACAACGACTTTCATATCCGCATATTATATCACATGCGTCAGAACTCGTAGCGGACCGTGAAGAGAAAGCTGGGGACCGCCGTCGTCACTTCCCGCCGGCCAGCGTCTCGGCGATGTTGAGATAATAGGCGCGGACGCGTTCGTAGGCGTTGAGGACGTCGAGCTCGACCAGCACGCGAATCGGCGAATTGGGGTCGTTCGGACCGATCCGGTTGAGCTGTCCCTGACGGCTGGTCCGGACGAGCTCGTGCAGCGTCTTCGACTCGGACTGAACCGCGGCAAGGTCAAATCCCGGACGCGGCGACTTCAGGAAGGACGACACCAGCGTGGCGAACGCCATCGTTCGGTCATGGACGTTCAGGAGGACGTCCAGCGACGATTCCGAAAACCTCTGTCCGCCCTTCCGAAGCCGCCGCGTCACCTTGAGAATCGTCGCGGCCTCGTCCGAAACCGACTCGAGCTCGTCCGTCAGGCGCAGCAGCCGCCGCGCGCGCTCGGCGACCTCCACGGGGACGCGCTTGACCATGATCTTGCCGAGGAACTCCGTCACCTCGCGCTGCACGTTGTCGAGGACGTCCTCGCGATGGGCGATGTGCTCCTCGAGCTTCTGATCCGCCTCGTCCGTCAGCACCTTGCGGACGCCCGCCATGAGCTCGAGGCTGCTCTCCTTCATAAAGTCGACCTCCATCAGCGCCTGGTCGCAGGCGATGACCGGCGCGATGTGGCTGGACGCGCTGAGGGCGCTTAGGTGGGGCTTCTCGCCGGCATCGGCGAGGATGATGCAGGCGACGAGCCGGGCGAACGGATTCACGAACGGCAGGACAAACACCGTCGTGATGAAGTTGAAGAGCGTGTGGATCGCCGCCATTGGCGCAGCCACGTTCGGGTAGGTTGTCACGCCGTTCGCCACGACCGCATCCGCGTAGTTCGGAAAGAACGACGTCGCGAACGGCAGGATCACCGGCACGAAGAACGGGATGATGACGATTGTGCCCGCGACATTGAAGAGCGTGTGCGCGAGGGCCGTCTGCCGCGCAAGGGCCGAGCCGTTGAAGGCCGCGAGCCACGCCGTCGCAGTCGTCCCGATGTTCATGCCGAAGACGGTCGCTGCGGCCGCCTCGAAGCTCAGGAGCCCCTGCTGCGCGAGCGTCATCGCAATCGCCGTCGTCGCCGCAGAGGACTGCACGACCGCCGTGAAGACGAACGACACCAGGACGCATTTGAAAAGTCCCCACGTCGAGGTCGCGTCCAGCGACCGGAATATCTCGAGGACGGCCGGCATCCCACGGATGGGCTCCGTTCCCTCCTTCATCCAGTAGAGCCCCATGAAGATGAAGCCGAGACCCATCAGCGCGAGGCCCGTGTCGTGGATGCGCTCGCGGCTTATCAAGAAGTAGAGCCCCGCGCCCAGAAGCACCGCGAAAAGCCCCAGCACCTTCACGTCCGGCGCAAAGGCGATGAGCCACGCGGTGGCGGTCGTCCCGATGTTCGAGCCAATGATGACGTTGATCGCCTGGGTGAGGTTCATGAGCCCCGACGAGACGAACCCGACCACCATCACCGTAATGATCGACGAGGACTGCACAATCACCGTCGAGACGACGCCCGTGCCGACCCCGGCGAGCCGGTGCGTCGTCGCGAGCGACATGAATTTCCGAAGTCCCGAACCGCTCACCGCCTGCAGACCCTCCGAAAGATGCTTCATCCCCAAGAGGAACGTGCCGAGTCCGCCGCCAACCAAAACCAGAATAGACAAGATCTCGTTCATGGTAGTCAGTGTAACATCGCTTTGTTAGGATTCTGTTAGAATGTCACCGCAACCTCGAAGCCGACAGCATTGGTGGGACGCCAGCGGAAATTTTCCTGACACAATCCTGACAAAGAAACGCAAGAATATGCGATAATATGAGTGCAATGGAGAAAATCGCCATCATTGAGGACGATCCCGGCATCCGCACGGTGCTGCGGCTGGCGGTCAGGGGGTTCGCCACCGTCTGCGAAGCGGAACGCGGCGACGAAGCCCTCGCACTCGTCGTCAGGGAGCGGCCTTCGCTCGTCCTCCTCGACCTCATGCTGCCGGGACTGGACGGTCTTGAGGTTTGCCGCGAGATCCGGCGGACGCCGTCCGTCGCCTCGACGCCGATCATCATGCTGACGGCCAAGTCCGCCGAAGAGGACATCGTGCGCGGACTCGAAATGGGCGCAGACGACTACATCACCAAGCCGTTCTCGAAGGCCGTCCTCATCGCCCGCATCAAGGCCGTCCTGCGCCGTCCAGCCTCGGCGCAGGGTCCCGTCCGCCTCCTGAGCGGCCTCACGGTCGACGAAGCCTCCCGCACGGCCGCAGTCGACGGACACCCCCTCGCGCTGACCCGTAGCGAGTTCGACCTTCTCGCCGTTCTCGTCGCCCGTCCGGGACGCGTCTACACGCGCCCGCAGATTCTCGCCCACGTCCAAGGTGAGGAGAAGGATGTCACCGAACGCACGGTCGACACGCTGATGGTCGGGCTCCGCCGCAAGCTCGGCGAATGGGCCGCGCACGTCGAAACGATCCGCGGCATCGGCTACCGCCTCACGCCATGAAACGCACGCTCGGCCTCTTCCTCCCGCCTGCGCTCGTCCTCGCCGGACTGACGCTCTGCTGCATCCTGCTCTGGAACCAGGCCGTCCGCTTCCGCCGCAGCGTCGAGGGCATCGCCGAGGACGTGCGCGTCTCGCTCATCGACCTGGACGGCAAGGTCGCCTACGACTCCACGGGACAGGACCTCCCGAACCACGCCGACCGCGCCGAATTCGAGGCCGTGCTGAAGGACGGTAGGGCCCGCAGCGTCGTCCGCGAGTCCGAAACCCTCCACATGTCGATGTTCTACCACGCCCGACGCGTCGGCAACTACGTCCTCCGGATCGCCGTGCCCTACCGCGCCGTCACCGAGGCCAAGGCCTACGCCGAGCAAGGACTTCTCGTCGCCAGTGCGACAGGCGCGCTCGTCGTCCTCGCGATCTACCTCTTCGTCCGCCGCTACGAGACGCGGCTCGCCCACCTCTCGTCCGAACGCGCGCTTCAGGAGAAGCTGCTGGACGAGCTGCGCAAGCTCGAGCACTTCCGCCGCGACTTCATCACCAACGTCTCGCACGAGATCAAGACGCCCGTCACCGGCATCCTCGGCGCCGTCGAAATCCTCGCCGACGGCTCCAACGCCCTCGACGCGCAGGACCGAGAAGAACTGCAGAAGGTACTGAAAGACCAGTCCGTGCGGCTCAATGCGCTCGTCGAGGACATTCTCTCGCTCGCCCGGCTCGAGAAGGCAGAAGCCGACCGGACGACGGACTTCACGTCCTGCAACGTCGCGGACATCGTCCACACCGCCGTCAACCTCGCCCGTCCGCAAGCCGACCGCTCGGGCATCAAGCTCGTCACTCGTCCCTCATCCCCCGTCACTCGCCTTTGCGATTCGCGGCTCTTGGAATCTGCGATCACAAACCTCATCCAGAACGCCTTGCGCTACAGCGGATCGAAGGACATCGAGATCGGCGTCGAGCATGCGCCTGACGGAAAGGCCGTCATCAGCGTCTCCGATCACGGCGTCGGCATCCCGCCGGACTGCCAGCCGCGCCTCTTCGAGCGTTTCTACCGCGTCGACAAGAACCGCAGCCGCGCGCTGGGCGGGACAGGCCTCGGGCTTGCCATCGTCAAGCACATCGCCCAGCTCCACGGCGGGACGGTGACGGTCAGCTCCGCGTCAGGGCAGGGCGCGACGTTCGCCATCACCATCTGACCTCGCGCGGCGCACGCTGAAAAAAAACTGGCGCGAGGTGTCGGACACCGCGCGCCAGTTTTTCGCATTTCAAACGGTGCGGCTTAGGCGCCGAGCTGCAGGCGGCAGAAGCGCTTCACCGCGACCGGCGCGCCGACTTCCTTCGAAACGCCGTCGAGGTACTTCTCGACGGTCTGCTCGCCGTCCGCGACGTAGTCCTGCTTCGTGAGGCAGATCTGCGTGCAGAACTTCGCGGCCATGCCCTTCTTGATGCCGACAAGGGCCTGTTCCGGCGGAAGCTTGCCCTTCTGCTCCTTGAGCGCATTGAGCTTGATCTCGAGCTCGGCGTCAATCTCAGCCTGGGGGACGTCCGCCGGCGCGAGGTACTTCGGCGCGTTCGCCGCGACCTGCAGGCAGATCATGTGCGCGGCCTCGGCGACCTTCGGGTCGTCCTTCTCGCACGCGAGCTCGACGAGAACGCCGATCTTGCCGCCCATGTGAATGTAGCCGGAGAGGACGCCCGCGCCCGAAAGCTCGTAGCGCTCGCTGCGGCGGATCTTGACGTTCTCACCCGTCTTGGTGAGAAGCATCTTGTACTCGTCCATCAGCGTCTCCTCGATGTTCTTGCCCTCGAGGGCGACCTGGGCGGCCTTCTTGCAGAAGTCCTTGTAGCTGTCGGTGTTGGCGACGAAGTCGGTCTCGCAGTTGACCTCGGCGAGCGCCATGGACTTCTTGTCCGCGGCCTCGGCGAGGGCGACGATGCCCTGCTTCGACTCCTTGTCGACGCGCTTGGCGGCGACGGCGAGACCCTTCTCGCGAAGGTACTTCACCGCCTCGTCCATGTTGCCGTCCGTGGCCTTGAGGGCCTCCTTGCACGCTCCCATACCGGCGGCGGTCGCCTCGCGGAGCTGCTTGATCATGTCAATCGTAATGTCCATTTCCTTAAATCCCCTTTCGTCTCTCGTCTAAGGTCTGATGTTTCTGACCGCCGTTCACTCTGCGGCGGGCGCCTCGGCGACGGCCGCGGCAGCGGCCTCGGCCTCGGCGACCTTGGCCTTGCGCTTCGCGGCGAGATCGGCCTTCGCCTTGGTCTCGGCGGCCTCCTTCGCGGCACGCGCGGCAGCCTTCACGTTCGCGGCGACCGAGCTCTTCTTGGCGGCCGGACGCTTCGCGCCGGCGGCGGGCTTGGCCGTCGCGGCCTTCGCCTTGCGCTCCGCGCGGGCGGCCTTCTCGGTCGCATCGCGCTGCGCGCGCTCGGCTTCGCGCTTGCGGTTCTCCTCAGCGGCCTTCGCGCCGTATTCGTCGTTCGCGCCCTTGATGACCTTCGCAAGGCCGTTCAGGATGAGCTCGACGCCGCGGACGGAGTCGTCGTTGCCCGGAATCACGTAGTCGATCGGCTCCGGATCGGCGTTCGTGTCGACGACCGCGATGACCGGGATCCCGAGACGGACCGCCTCCTTGACGGCGTTCGCCTCCTTGACGCAGTCGATGATGACGACGGCGCCGGGCTGCTCGGCCATGTCGGCGACACCCGTCAGGTTCTTCTCGAGCTTGGCGAGCTCGCGGCGGAGCATCGAGTTCTCCTGCTTGTGCTCGGAGAGCTGGCCGCCGTTCGCCTTCGCGGTCGCCTGAAGCTGGCGCATGCGCTTGACGGAGGAGCGGATCGTCTTCGCGTTCGTGAGCGTGCCGCCGAGCCAGCGCTCGGTCACGTAGAACTGCTCGGCGCCCTCGGCCGTCGTCTTGACCATCTCGGCAACCTGCTTCTTCGTCGCAACGAAGAGGAGCTTCTTGCCAGCGAGGATCGTCTCGCGCACAAAGCCCGCGGCCTCGTCGAGGAGCTCGACGGTCTGCTGGAGGTCGATGATGTGAATGCCGTTGCGCTTGTCGAAGATGTAGCCTTTCATCTTCGGATTCCAACGCTTGGTCTGGTGACCGAAGTGAAGACCCGCATCAAAGAGGTCCTTGAGGGTGATGCCCGTAAGGGCAGAGGTCGGCATGTCCATTTTTTAGTCCTTTCTCAATCTTAAGGTCGATTAATCCGCTTTGACCGTGGGATTGGAAACCCCGGTTCGTTCGCTTCAACCCGCCCACCATGGGCGAATTGGCGCGCAGTATATCAAAAACGGCGGACTACTTGCAAGTGCGAAAGACAATCAGCGCCTTGCCGAAGAAAGATCGGATCTCCTTCGCCCGCAGGGAGCGCATCTCGGCGGCATCACCGTTGCAGGTGCCGACGACCTCGTAGCCGGACGGGATCTCGTATGCGACGGGCTCGGCCGCCTCGGGGACAAAGCGTCCCGCCGCATCCACGGCCGTCGCCGTCCGGAAGATGAGATCCCCGTAGGTCTCGTCCGTAAAGACAAAGCGGGCGAACGGTCCGGAGGTCTGGACCTTGTCCTCCGCCCACGCACGGCCCTTCAGCCAGGTCTTGACAGACACCGTTCCCGGCTTCCACTCGACGTCGTCCCACCTGAGCCGGTACTCGCGCGGGCCTCGCGTGCGGCGCCCCTGCGAGACGCCGTTCACGAACAGCTCCGCCTCGTCGCCGGACGTGTAGACGACGACGGGGATGCGGTCGCCGGCCTTCCAGTTCCAGTGCGGCAGGATGTGCGCCGTCGGAACGTCGGGACGCCAGTGCGACTTGTACTGCCAGTACGAGTCCTTCGGAAAGCCACAGAGGTCGAAGATGCCGAAGTAGGAGCTGCGCGAATGGCCGCGCCACGGATCCGGCTCGCCGATGTAGTCGAAGCCCGTCCAGACGAACTCGCCGTAGACGTGCGGGTTCGAATCCTGCGCCGCGAACTCCACGTCGGGAATGTAGTCGTTCCTGTGCATGACGCAGTAACCGTAGGAGTTGACGCGGTTCGTGACGGCCCGCTTGTCCTCGAGGTTCCGCGGCAGGTAGAAACCGCGCGTCGCGATCGCCGAGCAGGTCTCCGTGCCGATCACGCCCTTGACGCCCCTCATCTCCGCATAGCGGTGCGGCAGGTAGTTGCCGCCGAAGACGTCCGTCGCAAATCCGATGCCGTTGGTGATCGTGCTGTCGATGTAGTGTCCCGCCGTCACGGGACGCCCCTCCGGATCCTCCTCGTGGAAGAGCGCAGTCAGCTTCTTCGCGATCGCCACTCCGAGCGCCGTCTTGCCGAAGCTCGGCTCGTCCTCCCCGAGCTCGTTGCCGGCGGACCACATCACGATGCAGGGATGGTTGCGGTCGCGGCGGACGAAGTCGCGCACCAGCCGCTCGTGCCACTCATCCCAGTAGGTGGCCAGGTTGCCCTCCACCTTCTTCACCTTCCACTCGTCGAACGCCTCGGCCATCACCATCAGGCCCAGCTCGTCGCAGAGGTCCAGGAGCTGCGGCGCGGGGAAGTTGTGCGCCGTGCGAATCGCGTCGCAGCCCATCTCCTTCAGGAGCGTCAGCTGCCGCCGCGCCGCGTCCCGGTTGAACTCCGCGCCGAACACCCCGAGGTCATGATGCAGGCAAACGCCGCGGATCTGGCGGTGAACGCCGTTCAGGAAGAAGCCCTCCGTCGGCGAGAAGCGGAGCGTCCGGATGCCGTAGCGGAGCGTCTGACCGCCGATCTCGAGCTCGTAGAGATGCGGACTCTCCGGGCTCCACAGCTTCGGACGGACAATCGTCCGGGTCAGCTCCTTCCGCCCACCGAGCGACATCTCCCAGGTCGCGCGGACGACCGCCGCGGTCGGCGTCACCGTGGGAAACGACAGCGCGACCGATCCCGGCACGATGTGATCCGCCGCCGCCTTGACGAGCCGCACGTCGCGGTAGATGCCGAAGCCCGGATACCAGCGGGACGACCACGCGACCTGGTCGGCCGTGACCCTGACCGCGTTCGCCCCCGCCTTGAGCAGTCCCTTCAGCGGCACGACAAACGACGCGTAGCCGTACTTTCCCTCGTAGGCCTTCCGTCCGTTGACGAATACCTTCGGATGGGACATCACGCCGTCGAACTCGAGCCTCCACCCGTCCGTTCCCGCGGCAATCTCCTCCGCGGAGACCTCAAAGACCTTCTTGTACTCGCAATGCCCCCAGTAGGGCAGGCCCCCGCAACCAGAATCGTAACGCGACAAGTCGAAGTCGAAGCCGATGGCGGCGTCATGCGGCAGGCGAACCGTCGACGTCGCGCCCCCGTCGCGGGAGAACTCCCAGCCCTCAAGAAACGACGCGTCCCGTCCAATCGCCGCCAAACCCACAACGCAAAACAAGGGAATAAGATGCATGCCGCTCCTCTTTGTCCGGGAAAATGGCGGAGGGAGGGGGATTTGAACCCCCGATACGGAGATTAGTCCGTATGACGATTTAGCAAACCGTTGCCTTCAGCCACTCGGCCATCCCTCCAGTATCGCTAAAACTGGATGTAGTATATCAAATGCGCTGCAGACCGTCAACGAAGACGGCCGACGGCTTCCAGCTCCGCGGGTTGATGACGACGAGATCGGCCAAAAAGCCCTTCTCGACCTTGCCGAGTTTCTTGCCCCAGCCCTGCTCGATTGCCTGGTTCCAGGAGGTGCAGCGCACCAGCTTGCAGAGCGGAATGCCCGTGACATCATGGACGTTCTTGAGCCCCAAGCCCATCCAGAGCGTCGAGCCCGCGAGGTTGTTGCCCTCCACAAGACGCGCCTCGCCGTTCTTGAGGAGGACCTTGAGCCCGCCCATCTCGAACGCGTAGCCGTCGGTGCAATGCGAGCAGCGGAGCGAGTCCGTGATCATCTGCACATGCGCGAGGTTGCGGCGCGTGAAGATGAGGCGGAGCATGTTGTCGCAGAGATGGATGCGGTCGCAGATCACCTCGGTGTTGAGGTCCTCAACGAGGAAGCCCGCGCCCACCATGCCGATCTCGCGGTGGTGCAAGGGCGTCATCTGGTTGCAGAAGTGCGTCATATGGCGGAGGCCGTTCTTGTACGCCTTCTCGAGGTCCGAGAACTTCGCGCCCGTGTGGCCGACCGACGGCACGACGCCGATCTTGAACATCTCCTTCGCGAACTTCGCACCGTCCTTCGCCTCAACCGCATACGAAATCTGCTTCACGGGATAAACCTTCGCGATGTCCTTCACCTCCTTCACGGAGGGGTTCCGGACGTACTTCGGGTTCTGCGCCCCGCAGCACTTCACGTTGATGAACGGACCCTCCAGGTGGATGCCCGGCACCTTCGCGTAAGGCTGCCCCGCCTCGTCGTACTTCTTCGCGTTCTTCGCCGCGGTGATGAGCTCCTTGTGGCTCACGGTGAGGGTGGTCGGCAGGACGGTCGTCACGCCCTCCTCGAGCTTCGCCTTCGCGAACTCGAAGATCGCCTTCGGGTCGGCGTCGCAGAAGTCGTACCCGAGCGCGCCGTGCGTGTGCACGTCGATGAAGCCCGGCATCACATACTGTCCCTTCACATCGACGACGGTGTCGCCGGGCTTGAGACCCGCCGAGGAGGACTTTAGACGGGAGGCGGAAGACGGCTTCACGGAAGCGATCTTCTTGCCGACAATCTCGATCGTGGCGTTCTTGATGTCGACATCAGGCGAAATGACGTGCGCGTTGATGATGATCGTCTTCATTCCAGTTCCTCCTTATTTAGTCGTTCAATTCTACAATCTTGCCGCCGTTCAGGCGCGACTCCTCCGCGGCAAAGCAAATGAGATGGCTCTGCAGGGCCTCTTCGGTCGTGTGGCGAATCTCATCCGGATCGTTTCGCCAGAGAATGCGGATCATCTCGGAGACCAGATTGAAGTCACCGCCGCCGTGACGCGAGCGGTTCGGCAGGCGATAGACGCGCGGAACGCCCGTCTCGACCGGATTGCCGTCGAAACGGCAGATGTCCAGGTTCTCGCCGTCACCGACAATCTCGCCGCGCGTCAACGCGATGCGGGTCGTGCGAATGTTCTTCTCGGTAAAGCCGGTCATCACGTGGCTCACCGTCGCGCCGCCCTCGAACTCCATCGTCACGGTCTGGTGGTCGGGCACGTCGTTGTCCGTCTGAAAGACGCACTTGCCGTACTCCGTCTCCGCGATGAGCTTCTTCATCGCCGCGTCCGAATGGTCCGCAAAGAGATACTTGAGCTCGTCATGGTCGACGTACATGTTCTGGGCGCTCCAGACGCAGTTCTTCCGAACCGCCTCCGGACAGTCCACGCAGCGCAGCGCGGCGCCCTTCGGCATCATCTCCTTGCGAAAGAGCTTGATCGAGCCGAAGCTCGTCACCTTCCGGCACTTCTGACCGATCCACCACACGAAGAGGTCGAAGTCGTGCGAGCACTTCGCCAGGATGATCGGCGAGGACTTCTTCGAATTCGCCCAGTTGCCGCGCACGTAGGAGTGGGCGACCTTCCAGAAGCCGGCGGACTCCTGATGCGAGATCGAGACAACCTCGCCGAGCTCGCCCGAGTCGATGAGCGCCTTGATATGCGCGAAATACGCCGTGTAGCGGAGGACATGCCCGACGATGACGAGACGCCTGTTCCGGATCGCGCAGTCGATCACCTCGCGGCATTCCTGCGCCGTCGGGGAAATCGGCTTCTCGAGCAGAAGGTGGTACCCCGCCTCAAGCGCCATGATCGCCGGATCGTGGTGCAGGGCGTCCGGCATCGTGACCATCACGATGTCCGCCTCGGGATGCGCCTCCAGGCACTCGCGCCAGTCCTTCCAGTACTGCGGCGCGGGAATCACTTCGGCCTGCTCGGGATCGGCGACGCCGACGATCTCCAGCTGGTCGGGATGCTCCTTCGCGTATTCGGCATAGGCGCGGCCGCGATAGCCCGCGCCGAGAACGATGGCCCGGATCTTTTTCATTCGCAAATGCGGAGTTGCTGATCGCAGAAAGTCCGGACGTATCCGTCGTCCGTCTTCGCCCGGGCGCGCTTGAGCGCGGCCACCCAGACCTTGCGGCACGCCGGAGCCTTCGGACACTTCGGACACATCACGAGCTGCGTCACGGCCGCGATCTGCGTCAGCGCGATCGGATCGCCGTCATAGGCCGTGCCGATCTTCGCCAGGAGCGCGTCGGACGCCGCGTCGGACGCGACGAAGCCCGTCAGGATCTCCCTCTTCGTGGCGGCCTCGATCGCCTTCGGATCCTTGCACTGCCACTCGTAGGCCATCTCGTAGCCCTTATGACTGCCCATCGCAGGGCCGTAGTCGGCGAATGCGGTCGCCTTCGGGGCCCCAAGCTCGCCCTTCGGCTCGAACGCCCCGTACTTCTCCTCCGTCACACATCCGGCCAACAGCGCCGCGGTCAGGACAACACCAAGTAACTTGCTCATTTCTTCACCTTTACCTTTCACCTTCGCCCCGGCGTCAGCCGAACATCTCTTCGCGCCAAGGCTGACGCATCATGTCGTCTTGATAGAGGAAGCGCTCCGCCGCCTCGTCGTTCTTGGCGTGCAGCGTCACGGGGTCGAACTCAAAGCCGCGCCCGAGGCGCCACGCGACAATCGCGAGGTTGAACATCGTCGAAGAGCGGAAGCCGTTCGCCTCGTTGAGCGCGAAGGTCTTGCGGTTCTTGCAGCTGTCGATAAAGTCCGTCTGCTGCGGCGCCGGCTTCGGGAGCTCGGCGAGCGTCTTCAGCACCTTCTCCTCCGGCCACCAGCCGTGCGCGTCCTTGATGCGGAGCGTCTTGCCGTCGCCCGCCTTCTTGTAGACGCAAAGCCCGTTCGACCCGCGCAACAGCGGCTCGTCGCGCAGCGACACGTCGCCGTCGAGAATCACCTCGGTGCCGTCATCATACGTAAGCGTGAAGCGGTCGAAGCTGCCGACGGCCTCCGGATGCTGCCGAAGCCCCTTGTAGTCGATCTTGACGGGGCTCGTCTCGTCCTTGCACAGGAGGTACTGCAGCGGATCGAGATAGTGCTGCGCCATGTCCCCGAGCCCGCCGGAATCGTAGTCCCAATAGCCGCGGAACGACGTGCCGAAGCGGTGGTCCGTATACGGCTTCCACGGCGCCGGACCGAGCCACATGTCCCAGTCCAGCCCCTGCGGCACCAGCTGCGCCCTGTCCTGCACGCGGCCGGACCAGCCGAACTTCCACGTGAAGCCCTGGCCCTCGCCGAACGTGCACTTGATCGGACCCTTACCGAGGAGCCCGTTCTCGACGATCTGGCGAATCGGCTCGACCGTCGTGCCGAAGCCGTAGAACTGCCCCTGGAAGCGGAACCAGGTGTTGAGGCGGAACATGCACTTGTTCTTCTGGACGAGCTCCATGACGCGCTTGCCCTCGCCGACCGTGCGCGTCATCGGCTTCTCGCACCAGATGTCCTTGCCGGCCTTCGCCGCCATCGCGCTCATCGCGCCGTGCCAGTGCGGCGGCGTGCAGATGTGCACGATGTCCACGCCCGGATCGTTGATGAGCTCGACGAAGTTCCTGAACGCCTTGATCTTGCCGAAGCCGGCCTTCTCCGCCGCCGCCAGACCCGCTTCAACGCGCGGCGCGTAGCAGTCGGTGAGGCCGACGAGCCGCGAACCCTTGAACGGCAGGTGGTTCTCGCTGTGCGCGATGCAGCCGAAGCCGATCAGCGCGCGCGTCAGCTGGTTGGACGGCGCCTCTGCGCCCCACAAGACCTTCGACGGAATGATATTGAACGCACCAAACGCTGCCGATGCCTTCAAAAGCTCTCTTCTTGTCATCTGCATGTCAAAACCTCCTTGAATAGGCAAATGCGCCGGCGCGACACCGGTTCAATCTTTTTCAGTTCAGGAGCTGGTCGATCGCCTGCCGGATCTGCGGCACGCGCTTCTCGCCGCCCTCGCGCTCGATCACGTAGTTGCCCTTGTAGCCGAGGGCCTCCAGCTCCGCGACGAAGCAGTCGCCGCCGACTTCGCCCTCGCCCCACGGCACTTCCGTGCCCCAGGTGCCGGGAACCTTCGTCTCGCAGGCGTCCTTCACGTGCACCTGCATGATCCACGGATAGAGGATCTTGACCGCTTCCATCGGCTTGCCCTTGGCGTAGAGGATCATGTTCGCCGGATCGAAGTTGATGCCGATGCCCGGAACCTTCGCCATGAAGGACGCGAGGTCCTCGGCGGTCTCCTGGCCGGACTCGAGAATGAGCGTGACGCCGTACTTGCGGCACTCGTCGCGCATCCAGCTCACGCGCTCGACGTACTTCTTGAGCGCGGCGGGGTTGGACTCGTCGAGGAAGCCCGCGTGCGTCGACATGTACTTGCACCCGAGTTCCTGCGTCAGCTGCGCGCCGCGCGTGACAATCTGCTTGTTCTGCTCCCACGTCTTGTCCGGAACGATGCCGCCGGTCTCCTTGATCGTCTCCAGCGTCGCGTAGTTCTCGCCGACCATGCCGACCATCGTGGACATCAGCTTCCACTCGCCCTTCGCGACCTTGCCCTTGACGAACGCCCAGGTCTCGGCGCTCTCGGCACCGCCATGGCGGCCGTCAGGCGCGATGAACGGCCCGAGCGCCAGGTGGATGCCCTTCACGCCCGCGGCCTCCATCTGCGCGGCCACCGTCTTCATGTCGGCGTGCCAGCTCCAACTGCATACGCCTACCCGCTCGGGAGCGATGGGGACGGAATAGCATCCGGCGGCAAGCGCCAGCGCGGCAAGGAGAAGGGATTTCAGAAACTTGTTCATAATAAGCAATTATACCATTTATCTGAGCCGGAAGACAAGCGACAGACGAGCCGTCGAAGCGACCGGACGATCCTCCGCGCGCGCCGGCGTGAAACGCGCCGCGCGCGCCGCCTTCACGGCCGCCGCGTCGAGCTCGGGGAATCCACTTGACGCGGCAACAGACGCCGCCGCGCAGACGCCGCCCGCATCGACTTCGATTTCCAGGACCACCGTCCCCTGCTCGCCGCGCTGACGCGCCCCCTTCGGATACTCGGGCCGGATCGCGCACCGCGGCTTCGGCGGCGCGTCGACCTTCGCCTGACGCGGAGCGACGGACGAACTCTCCTGATTCGGGGCGTCCAAGGTCTTGTGCCTTATGTCCTGCGGCATCGACACCGGCCTCGGCGCCTCATCTGGTTCACGGAGTTTAGGCGCCGACGGATCGGGCGGCAGCGGTCTCTCGGACTTCACTTCCGGCGCCTTCTCCGGCTGCGGCTTCGGCCGGATCTGCGCGGGCGTCGGTAGGCTTGGTGCAACGGCCGCGGTCTCGTCCTCCTTCTCGGCAAAGCTCAGCTCGACGCTCGAGAGGTCCAGCTCGGCCGACACCGTCGGCCCCGGCGCCCAGTCGATGTACACGGCAACCGCCGCCGCCAGCAACACATGGACCGCAACCGACCCCCCGACCGCCAGAACTAAACTTTTGGTTCCCACTGTCCGACTTCGACTTCCGACCCCGACTATCTCTTCCCGCTCACCTGAAACGTCGTCCTCTCGACGCCCGCCGCCTTCAGTTCGGACAGTAGCTCGATGCCGACGCCCAAAGACGCCTTACGGTCGCCCGAGATGAGGACGGGGAACTTCATCTTCACGGCGTTCAGCTCCTTCACGCGGGCGATGACCTCGTCCTTCGCAAGATCCAGTCCGTTCAGCTGAATCGTGTTGTCGGCCTTCACCGTGATGACGATCCGCTCGCCCTTCTCGTGCACGCCTTCGGCGTTCGGCAGCTCAACCTTGAGTCCCCGGTGGACGGCCATGTCGAAAATGCAGTAGATGAAGAAAACCAAGACGAGGAACATGACGTCCATCAGGGGCGTCATCTCCAATCTCGCCTGTCGGTTCTTTTTCATAGCCCCTTCTGCATCTCTCTGCGTCTCTGCGCCTCCGTGTTAAATCAATCGTCCACTTGGTTTGACAACATATTATAAGGGAACAGCAGGATCAACGACGCCACCAAACCCGCCGCCGTCGTAATCAGTGCCTCGCCGATGCCGGCCGTCGCCCCGAGCGGATTGACTGCGCCGTTCGCGCCGTTCATCGCGCCGAACGTCTGCATGATGCCGGTCACCGTCCCGAGGATCCCGAGAAGCGGCTCCGCCGTGATGATCGTCGAGACGATGACGAGGCCCTTTGCAGTACGCCGTCCCGCCCGGAACTCGAGCGCCTTCCAGATGAGAATCGCCAGTCCCACGACCGACAGGACGAGAATCGGCCACATGACCGGCCCGCCCGCTCGAAACGTCTCAATCAACTTTTCCATACGCACACTCCTTAACTCTTAACCGCTTAACCTCTTAACTCTTAACTCCCTCTACCAGCCAGTGCGGCATCGGCGGAGGAACAGGACGCGTCTCGCCGGGCTCGAACCCCGCCTCGCGCATCCACCCCTTCAGCTCCTCGTCTGAGAACACCCATCCGTTCGCCGTCGTGAGCGCCATGTTGACCGCGAAGAGCGCGGAAAACTTCGGCGCCGTGTGCGTCGCGTCCGTCATCATGTCGAGGACAAGTAGCCTCCCGCCCGGCTTGAGCGCCCGGTTCGCCCGCTTCAGGATGTCGACGATCTCGGCCGGCGGCTCCTGGTGGAGCGCGCCAAAGATCGTGACGACGTCATACGCCGACGCCTCGTATTCGTCCGTGTGGTAGTCGCCCGCACGGCACTCGATGCGGTCCTGAAGCCCGAACTGCGCGACATAGCCCTTCGCTTCCGCGCTGATCGCCGGCAGGTCGACCGTCACGCATGTCACCCCCGGATTCGCCTGGCACATCAGAATCGCATACGCCCCCGGACCGCCGGCGAGATCGAGGATTCGGGGTTCGGGGTTCGGGGTTCGGGGTTCGGGGTTCGGG
>CADAKF010000014.1 GCA_902788415.1 uncultured bacterium | reverse complement strand
GTGGAACTTCGGATTGCACGGCTCGAAGACGAACTTCGCGTACTGCGGCACGTTGGAGCGAAATTTGAGCCGCGCGCCGGCCGGCATGATGTGGTCCGTCGTGATCTTGTCCCCGACCTTGATCGCGCATGCGCCCTTCAGGTCCTTCGCGAGCGGCACACCTTTCGGCACCGTAGCGATGTTCGGACCGCGGACGATCTTCGTGCCTGCAACGCCCTTGCCCGCCGTCCTGCGGTAGAGGAACCATCGTCGATCGGGAAGTGCGCCGGAGGGCGCACGGCTTTTAGCTGTTGGCTGTTAGCTGTTTGTGCTGAGGAAAAAGTACCGGTCAGCGCCGAGGCCGCCGCCGTCTCCGGCGAGACGAGATAGACCTGGGCGGACTTGGTGCCGCTGCGGCCCTCGAAATTGCGGTTGTTGGTGCGGAGCGACACGGCGTTTGTGGATGGGGACATGTGCGCGCCAATGCAGAAGCCGCACGCGTTCTCGAGGATGCGGCAGCCCGCCTTGATGAGAATCGCGAGCGACCCGTCCGCCGCCAGCATGTTGACGACCTGGCGGGAACCGCACGCGATGCCGACCTCGACGTCTTCGGCGACGTGCTTTCCCTTCAGGATCTGCGCCACCGTGCGGATGTCGCGGTAGGACGAGTTCGTGCATGAGCCAATCATGATCTGATTGACTTTCGTGCCCTTCATCGACTTCACCGTCACGATGTTGCCCGGCGAATGCGGCGCAGCGGCAAGCGGCTCGAGCTTCGCGAGGTCGACTACGAACGTATCGTCATAGGTTGCGCCCTTGTCGGCGACAATCTCGGTAAAGTCCTTCGCGCGACCCTGTGCCGCGAGGAACTGCTTCGTCACCTTGTCGGACGGGAACACGCTCGTCGTGACGCCCAGTTCCGCGCCCATGTTGGTGATCGTCGCGCGCGAGGGAACGTCCAGCGTCGCGACGCCCGGACCCGTGTACTCAAAGATCCAGCCCACGTTGCCCTTCGTGCCGAACTTCTCCAGCACCTTCAGGATCACGTCCTTTGCGCTCACACCCTTGCGGAGCTTGCCCTTGAGGACGATCGCCCGCACCTTCGGCGTCGGGATGTGGAATGCGCCGCCCGCCATGGCGACCGCAATGTCGATACCACCTGCGCCAATGGCGATCTGTCCGATGCCGCCGCCCGTCGGCGTATGCGAGTCAGACCCGAGCAACGTCGTTCCCGGCTTGCCGAAGCGTTCGAGGTGGAGCTGGTGGCAGATGCCGTTGCCGGCCTTGGAGTAGACGATGCCGTACTTCTTGGCAATTGAGGCGAGGAAGTCGTGGTCGTCGGCGTTTTCAAAGCCAATCTGCACGGTGTTGTGGTCGACGTAGCTGACGGCGAGGTCGTTCTTGACGTGCCTCACGCCCATCGACTCAAACTGCAGGTACGCCATCGTCCCCGTCGCATCCTGCGTCAGGGTCTGGTCGATGCGGATGCCGATCTCGGAATCGACCGCGGGGTCGCCTTCGACGAGGTGCTTGGAGAGAATCTTCTGTACGACGTTCATCTTCTTCATGATTTTAAACTTCCTTTGTTCACCTTCACCTTTGACCTTCACCTAACTTCGCGGCACCACCCAGCTGATGCTTCTGTTTGACTGTTTCAAAATGGCGTTGGCGACGGCCTTCACGTCCGCCGCAGTGACGGCGCGGATGCCCTCGACCTGCTCTTGCGGCGAAACGAGGCGTCCGAACGACAACATCGTCTGTCCGTAGAAAAAAAGCTTCGACGTCACCTTCTCATGTGAGAGGCGGAAGTTGCCGATCAGGAACTCCTTCGTGCGCTTCAGTTCCGCTGCGGAGATCGACTTCTCGCGGATGCGCCTAAGCTCGCGGTCAATCGTATCAAGCGCGTCCTTCGCCTTCGACGGATCCAGTCCTGCCGTGACCGTGAACATCCCAGCGTCCTGGAAGAATTGCATCCGCGACGAGATGTCGTAGCTGAGACCGCGCTTCTCTCGCACCTCCTGGAAGAGCCGGCTCGACATGCCCCGCCCGAGGATTGCATCCATCACCGTCGCCGCGTACTTGCGGTTGTCACAGATGCCGAACGTGCGGTAGCCGAGCGCGAGCTGGGTCTGGGCGATTTCCTTGGAAGCCGAGACACGGGAAATCGGCTTCCCCAAGAGGGGGGAAGCGGAATCCTTTCCGCTTCGAGAGAAGAGCGAACCGTCCTTCTTCTGATGCGGAAGGGATTTCGCTTCTCTCCCAAAGGACTTTTCCGCCAGATTCACGGCCCTCGCCTCATCGAAATTGCCGACGATGACGACGACGGTGTTGGACGGAAGATAGTGCGACTTGATGTAGCGCTTCAGGTCGACGGGCTTCATCGGCCTCAGCGATTCCGGCGTACCGGCGACAGGTGCGCCGAGCGTGGACGTCGGGAAGAGCGCGCGCTGCAGGTTCTCCATTGCAACGGAGTCCGGCTCGTCCGCGTACATGCGAATCTCCTCGAGAATCACCTGCTTCTCGCGGGCGAACTCGTCGGACGGAATCGTCGCCCGGAGATACATGTCGGACAGGATGTCCACCGCCTCGGCGAGATACTCACAGGGGAGATGCGCGAAATAGCACGTCGCCTCCTCGCCCGTGCAGGCGTTAAAGTTGCCGCCGCGTCCCTCGATCGCACGCGTGATGTCCACGGGCTTGCGCGTCGGCGTGCCCTTGAAAAGCATGTGCTCGATGAAATGGGAGATACCGGCGGTCTTCGCGGTCTCGTGGCGCGATCCGGACGCAATGAAAAGCCCGACCGCGACAGACTCAGCCTCGCACGGAACGAACAAGGCTCTCAATCCATTATTAAACTGAACAACACTCGGCATAAGCTTTTAGCTGTTAGCAGTTAACTTTTAGCAGTTGACGTTTTCGCTAACCGCTAAAAGCCAATCGCCTATTGCTATAATGCGGCGACATTCATTTCCTTCAGAGTCGTCCGCCCGTCATACAGCGCCTTGCCGACAATCGCAGCCCGGAGGTTCGGTCGCTCCAGGGCCTTGAGGTTTTCGAGGTCAAACGGCGAACTGACGCCGCCCGAAGCCGTGATATGGCATGTCGGCGCCGCATCGCAAATCGCCGCCATCTGGGTGAGGTTTGGACCTCCCAACATGCCGTCCGTCGCCGTGTCCGTGTAGATGATCGTCTTCACGCCGGCCTTCGCAACCGCCGTGGCAAGCTCCGTCGCCAGCGTCTTCGTCGTCTCAACCCAGCCCTTCGTCTGCACATAGCCGTTGCGCGCATCGATGCCGACCGCAATCTTGTCGCCGTAAAGCTCGACCGCCTGCGAAAGAAACTCCGGATCGTCCAGTGCAGCACTGCCGATGATGGCGCGCGCCGCGCCTGCCTCGATGACCGCCGCCAGGGCCTCCGGCGTCCGCAACCCGCCGCCAACCTCCACGGGGCCCCCGAACGCCTGGATGATGCGCCGAATGACCTCGGCGTGCTTCGGTGAGCCCGCAAACGCCCCGTCCAGATCGACGACATGCAGCTCCTTGCCACCCTGGTCGGCCCAGTCCTTCGCCTGCGCCGCGGGATCGTCCCCGTAGACCGTGACATCCTCGGCGCGTCCCTGCCTCAAGCGCACGCACTTCCCGTCTTTCAAATCAATCGCTGGTAGAATTATCATAGCTTTTAGCTTTTAGCGATTAGCTGTTAGCTGTTAGCTGTTGGCATTTGTTTCCTTGTCCTCTTGCGCTAACAGCTAACGGCCAAGAGCTAACAGCTAAATGACCCCCTTTGAACTTGGAATCCCCTTTTCTTTCGGATCGATGGCTTTCGCCGCACGGAGCGCGCGCGCAAAGCTCTTGAAGAGCCCTTCGCAAACGTGATGCGCCTCGTCGCCATAAATCTGGCGGAGATGGATGTTCGACCGGCTCTCGACGGAGACCGCGCGGAAAAACTCTTCCACGAGTTTTACCTCAAAATCCTTCACCATCATGTGCTTCATCGCGCACTGCATCACGAGGAACGGACGCCCCCCGAGATCGAGCGAGGTCTCGCACAGGGCCTCGTCCATCGGGATCGAGGCGAAGCCGTAGCGCGTCAGCCCCTTGCGGTCCCCGAGCGCCTTGTCGAGGGCTTGCCCGAAGACGAGTCCCACGTCCTCAACCGTGTGGTGGTAATCGACCTTGAGATCCCCCTTGGCCTTGACCGTCAAGTCGATGAGCGCATGCTTCTTCAGGAGCTCCAGCATGTGGTCAAAGAACCCAATACCGGTGTCGATTGAGCCCTTGCCGGATCCGTCCAGGTTCAACTCGAGCTTAATTTGCGTTTCCTTCGTATTCCGCGCGATTTTGGCTTTTCTCATGACAGATATTATATCAAATAAAGCCGGCGTCCTGCAGGGCTTTCTCGGTGAGTCCACTCGTTTTCGTCGCGTTCTTCGCGATGTACTTGCCGACGATGTCACCCTCGAGATTGACCTTGTCTCCAACCTTCTTCACGCCGAGGATCGTCTCCGCCGCGGTCGTGGGGATGAGATCGACGCCAATCCAGTCGTCGCCGATTGCGCTGATCGTAAGCGACACGCCGTCAACCGCAATCGAACCTTTCAGGACCGATTGCGCGGCGAGCACTCGTCCGCACCGGATTTGCAACTGGAAGTCGCGTCCCTTCGGCAGCTTCGCCCTGACCATGCCGCGGCAGTCCACATGCCCCTGCACGATGTGTCCGCCCATCGAGTCGCCCGCCCGGAGCGCCCGCTCGAGATTAACCTTCTCGCCGGGGATGAGGTCGCCAATGCCCGTACGCGAAACGGTCTCCTCGAGGACGTCCGCCGTGAACCGCGTTGCGTTGAATTTCGCGACCGTCAGGCACACGCCGTTCACCGCAACGGACTCGCCTTCCTCCAACGGCTTTGCCCAAGGCTCGAACTCGATCTCAACGACCAGCCCCTCGCCGCGGCTCACCCGCTTCACCGTCCCGATCTTTTGGATCAATCCGGTAAACACAACGGTCCTCCTTTGCTTAACCAGCGCTTGTTCTTCCGCCAATCGTAACCTTTTTCAAAAATGCAAAGATTGTCCGTCAGGCCGGGCCATGTCGTGAATGTCGGAGCAAATCCCCGTACCGCCCTTTCGATCTTGCCGTTTCCGATGACGAGAGGAGCAAGAACCGTAATCCATTCGTCCACCAGACCCGCCTCGGCAAGCGATGTCGCCAACTCCAATCCACCCTCACAGAGGACCTGCATCACACCCGCCTTCCCGAGCTGGCGCAAGACGTCCTTGAGGTCTCTGGACTCTTTTCCAACGACAAAGACCAGAGTCTTATTTGGCGCGCCGTCGGTGAATATCTGTGCGTTCTTCGGCAGTCTTCCGGAACGCGTCACCACGACGCGGATGAGATCGTCATTGCGCGTGCCGTGCGAAAGGAGTGACGGGTTGTCCTTGCGGACGGTTTCTGCGCCAACCATGATTGCGTCGACCGTCTCGCGCAGGCGCCCGGTGAGCTTTCTCGACGCCTCGCAGGAGATCCAGCGTGCGCGACCCCAATTGTCGCAGATTTTTCCGTCAAGAGACATCGCCAGTTTCACCGTGACAAACGGCAGCCCCGTCGTCATGTGCTTTCTGAAGGCGCGGATCAGTTCGTCGCACTGATGCACGACGTTCTGCTTCGCGTCCGCCCGTTCGCACACAATCCCGTGTCTTGCCAATGTCCGCTTCGCCTTGCCGCGGTTCTTCGGGTTTGGATCGGCGACGGCGTAGACGACACGCTTGACGCCTGCGGCAATGATGGCGTCTGTGCACGCGCCGACGCGTCCTGGCTTCGAGCACGGCTCCAGCGTGACGTAGAGGATGCAGGTTCTGAGGTCTTGAATGTCGTTTTTTTTGAGCTTGCGGAGCGCGTCCTTGATCGCGGCGACTTCGGCGTGATCACCGCCACAGCGCTTGTGCCAGCCCTCGCCGATGATCTTGCCGCCCTTGACGACGACCGCGCCGACGGGCGGATTCGGGCGCGTATGTCCTTCGCCCTTCTTGGCGAGCTCCAGCGCCCGCCACAGAAAATCGGTGTCAGCTTTCGTCAACATCGCTCCACAACTGTTATGCCGAAATTACGCCATTCTCTTCGCGAACTTATCAAGAACGCCATTGACGAGCGTACGGCTCTTTGGGCTGGAAAACCAGTTGGCGAGGTCGATCGCCTCGTTGATGACAACCGGCTTTGGCACGTCGGTGTTCTTCATTTCCCAGATGCCCATGCGGAGAACTGCGCGCTCGACCGTGCCGAGGCGAGAAAGGTCCCAATGGTCCAGAAGCGGCACAAGAACGTCGTCAAGTTCCTTGACGGAGTTCAGGACGCCAGCGACACGCTCTTCGGCAAACAGCTTCAGCTTGCCCTTCGCCTCCGACGGGCCCCCGTCCTCGTCATCAAGGTCCGAAACCTGGTTCCAATAGGAGGCCACGAAGGCCGTCACATCGTCCGGCGGATTCAAATCCGCCGCAGTCAGCATCTGTATCGCCCATTCGCGGGCCGTTCTGCGTGTCGCTTGCATGTCAAAGATCCTTGGCTAGCTGCCGTGTATTATACCATTACTTGCCACCGAGCTTCAACCAGACGCGTAGAAGCTCCGAGTCGCTCCAGGCCTGGGCCGTGCAACCCTTCTGCGCGTGCGGCGCATCGCCGTCAGCGTTTTCGCTCAAATGACAGAGGCAGCCCGTGTTCAGGTTTTCGACCGCACCGGCGAGCAGCGAGAGCGCGACGTCCTTCGTGCAGGCCCCGGCCGCGACAAGCGCCTCCGCATAGAGCGGAAACGGCCACGCCCAGACCGTGCCGTTGTGATAGGCGGGTTTTCTCGCCGTATTCTCGTCGCCCGCATAAATGCCGCGGTAAAGCGGATGCAGCGCGTTCAGGGAGCGGACACCGCCCGGCACGAGCAGCTCTTCCGTCGCGCGCAGGATCGACTTGTCTTTTAGGACGCCCAACGTGATGAGGAAGAGCTGGTTCGGACGGATCGTATCCTCCGGCATCGCCTGTGCTGCCGGCTCTCCGTGCGGCGCCGCCAGGCAGTCGCGATAGCCAAACTCCCACTTGAAGAGCCTTTCGAGCGAGACCTGCGCCTTTGCCGCAAGTTCGTCGCGGCCAAGGAACCTGAGCGCACTGATCCAGAGCGCCTGGATTTCGACGGGGTAGCCGACGCGCGGCGTGCAGGCCGGATAGTTCGTGTCCATCCAGGTGAAATGCGACGGCGACCAGACGAGGCCAGACTCAGGATCCATGTGGATTCCGTTCGGAGTCCCCTTGATGTAGTTGTCGACAATTGATTCGCAGGTTTTGAAAAGGTTTGAATGTTTGAGGGTTTGAGAGTTTGAGAGTTTATCCCCCGAACCTTCAAACCTTGAAACGTTCAAACTTTCAAACATTTCTTGTACGCAGCGGACGAACCAGAGCTGCGCGTCAGTCGTGTCGCGGTTGCCGGCGGTCTTGCCGTAGATGATGTTCGGAAGTGTCCCGTTCTCCTCGAACGCGGCAAATGCCTGCAAGATCTTGAGCGCGTCGTCCGTCATCCCGGCGGCGATCATGCCCCGCATGAAGATAAACGTGTCGCGTCCCCAGTCAAGGAACCAGGGATAGCCCGCGATGACGGTCTTCAGGTCATCGCGGCGGACAATGTAGAGCTCAAGCGAGCGGCGAAGTGAATCGGCAAAACCGATCACGTCTTTCGTCTCTCGTCGAGAGTCCTGCGCGGGAGGCGTTTTAGAACTTGAGACGGAAGACGTGGGAGACGGGGATTCACCAAGAGAGGCGACAATCTTGCAGGTCTCGCCGACCTTGAGGTCTGCCGAGATCCATCCGGGCGAAAAGAGGTCGCCCGAGCCGTCTTGGCCGCGCGCCGCCTCCTCGGGATGTCCGACGTTGTAACACCATTGCGGCTCGTGGTGATATTCGCCGCCATCGACGGACATGGTGAACGTCTCGCCGTAGGGAGAGAAGGCAAATCCGCCGGTCGTCGGCACGGAGCTCTTCGGAAAGAGCGAGTCGGGTCCACGGTAGGCCTTGGTTGTCGCGTGGAAGCTGCGCCACTCGATGTCGGGACGAAACACGAGACGCACCTGGTCGCCGACGTCGCGCGCCACTGCGGCGACACGTTCGACCGCAAGCGTCGCCGCGTTCGCCTTTTCCGCGAGAGACAGGGTGAAGACAAAGGCTGTCTCCTTGCCCATGCCGCAGGGAACCGCGAACTCCCAGCGAGCGAAACGTCCCGCCGGATCGGCCGTGAAGCGCGTCACACACTTCTTGTCCAGCTCGCGCGTATAACCCTCGCGTTGCAACCAGCAGCGTGTGCGCGCCCAGAGGTTCAGGCGGTCGGATGGCACGGACGGATTCGGGTTTGCCGCGAGGAAGGCGTCGTACTGCGAGCGGATCTCGCCCCAGCCGACGCGCACCTGCGCCGCGGCGCCTGCGCCGTTGGAGAGGACCGTCCGGCCGTTCGGTGCGCAACGGACCTCCTCGCCGGAGAGAGACAGTCGCATCTTCGCCTTGCGCGCCGGCGGCGGCACAAGAAAGCGCGAGCGCATCTGCTCGGCCCGACCGTCCCGATAGATGGCCACGTCCAGGTGCAGGGCGCGACACCGCCCGCCATCGCCGTGGTAGTGTGGCGCGTCGAAGATGGCGCGGTTGGCATCGTCCGAACGCCGAACGCGGACCGTCTTGCCGGTCTCGGGATCGACGAGCCGCACGCGGAAACGGGTCGGTGCAGACACTTCGACCAGCTGCCCTTCCGGAACGACGACATCGCGTTTTGCATCGCGCGGCATGACGATGTGGAAAAGCGGCTCTCGGGCCGGCTTCGGAATCTCCGGTCGGACTGCGCGGGCGTCTGGACTTTCCGCCGTGCGCAAGCAAAGGACCTCTCCCGGCCCGAGCTCGACAGGACCGGCAGCGCAGACCTTGCGTCCGCTCAGGACGTCAAATGTCTCTGAATGATCGTATTTTGGACGCGCCCAGTCGATTTGCGCAGGATGGCAGCAGTCGAGATTGGCGAGAACGAGCAGCGAATCGCAGATGTTGTCGGCATGGCGGACAACGGCGAGTGTGTTGCCGTCGCCGCGCGTGACGACTTCGAGCCGTCCAGGTCCGGTGAATGACGGATGCGTGCGTAGGATCCCGTTGAGCCTGGCGATGAGTCCGACCATATTCCGGTCCGCACCCCAATTGAGCCCGTTCTTGCCATGCACATCGATCTTTTCCGTGCAGAACCACTCGACGCCATTGGCGATGCCCCAGGCGCCCTGCCACGAAAGGAGCGCCGCAAGCTGGACGCGCAGCTTCGCATAGGTCTCGCCGCCCTTCGCGAGACGGTCGTTATCGTGCGTCTCGGCAAAGTGGACGAGCGCGCCGTATTTTTCCGCGCGCGCAATCGCATTCGGCAGATACCACTCGAACTGTCCGCGGTCGTAGGTCTGGAAGACCTCGGAATAGGCCCAGTCAAGATTGGATTCGGCGAGCAGGCGGTCCGTCGTCTCGAGGCTGCCGCCGAGGCCCTCGAGCATGAAGATCGTGTCGGGATACTCCTCGCGCACCTTGGCGACAATGTACTCCCATGTCTCGGCGGAAATCATGTAGCCGGCGTCGCACCGGAAGCCGTCCACGCCAAGGCGGCACCAGAAGAGGAAGACGTCCGCCATGTAGGTCCGCAGTTCGGGATTCGAATAGTCGAGCTCGACGAGATCCGCCCAGGTGACGCCCCAGGCGCCGGGACTCACGAACCTGCCGTCGTCCCGACGGTGAAACCACTCCGGATGATGCGTTTGCAGCGTCGACGCCCAGCCCGTGTGGTTTGCGGGGAGGTCGATCAGCATGAGCCCGTTCCGCGCGTGAACGGCGCCGATCAGCTCCTTGAACTGGTCAAGCGGCGTCGCACGCTCGTCGAACTCGGCCATGGCCGGATCGACGGAAAGGAAGTCGGTCGCCGCGAACGGACAGCCGTATTCGCCCATCACCGCGTAGGTCGTCGGCACGGGGAACGGCGGCAGCGTCTGGACGATCCGGAAGCCCATCGTGTCCATGATGAGCGGGAGCCGCCGGATGACCTCGCGAAACGAGCCGAACTGCCGCGGAAAGACGCAGTAGATCGAGTTACCCGCGCGTGTCTCGCCGCTCTCGACCTTGATGTGCGTGTTGCGGCCCTCGGGCCACTCGGGCACATGCGACCCCTCGGGAAAGAAACAGGCCTTGCCGGAGAAGACGCCGACTTCATCCAGGCGGATGTCCGCCCTGAAAAGCCCCGGCGACACTTCCTTGAGCGGAATGTCCGTCCACGCCTTCGCGAGCGGCGTCAGGCCCTTCTCGGTCTCATCGATGATCTCGCGGCGGCGGATCGACGCGTGCCCGATGTTGGTGCGAAATGCGGCGCGACCCTTGCGCGGCGCGTCGAGCTTCAGTGTCACGGTCAGCGTGTCGCCGCGCCACTTGAGGAGAAAGTCTTCTGTTTTTGGAATCTGCGTCATGGAAAGCTGTTAGTGGTTAGCTGAGCGTTTGGCGATCGGAGTCCGGCGTGGCCTTCTGGGGCGACCAAAGCTCCCGGATAAAGGCCAGGCCCTTCTTGAGTTCCTCTTCGGTCACGCCGGGGTTCGGTTCGAAGACAAGATGCCGCGCCTGCCGCGCCATGTCCCCGAGGGCGGCGAAGTCGACCTTTCCCGCGCCCGGCGCAAGATGGTCGTCTTCACCAAGCGAATCGCTGATGTGCAGGCCAACGGGCTGTAAGAGCGGAGAAGCGGAATCCTTTCCGCTCGTTAAAAACGGAACAGTCCACCGATTCGCCCGTCTCACGAAGTCATGCCCCGTGTCGAGCCACGGCTTCACCCAGTCTCCGACCAGTTCGCCGATCTCCCATTCCGCCGGAAAGCCCTCGAGGTAGGGAAGGTTCTCGAGAGCGAGCGTAACCTTCGTCTGTTCGAGAACGGGAACGAGGGCAGCAAGCTCCTTCTTGAAGACGTCGAGCATCTTCCGCCCACGGCTGACGCGGCGTTTCATATCCCACCGGCGCAGGAAGCCTCGGCACATCACCCGCCCCGCGTGCAGCACGACCGTGTCCGCCCCTGTTTCCGCGGCAAAGAAAATGTTCCGACGGACGTGGATCTGCGCCATCTTGCGCGTTTCGTCGTCAAAGTCCGCAAGAAGATAGAGCTCGGGATAGCCCTGCGGCGCGCTGATCGGCACGGGGCAGAACGCGTGAATGCTGCCAACGGGAATCGCATCGCGGAGTGCAGCGATTTCCTTCGCCTGCACGGCCGTCGTGTGGAAACCGAGCTCAAGTTCGTCAAAACCGAGCTCCCTCGCCTTCTCGGCGATTTCGCGTCCGGACTCGATTCGCCGGTTGCACCAGTTCGTGGACAGGGAGAACTTCATGAGAACCGAATCCTGTCCAGAAGGAAGGAGAGGACAGCCTCGTCGTTCATCGAGCGCTCGGACTGGCGGTAGGCGTCCTCGACCGCCTCGACATTGCGGAAGGCCTGGTGACGCGGGATCTTCTCCGACAGCATCAGCTGGCGGACGAAGCTCATGAGCGTCTTGAAAAACCGCTTGCGGGCAAGCTGCGCGTCCGCGTCGTCTGCGCCGTCCTTCAGCTCGGCAAGCTTTGCGGCGAGCCCCGCGGCGTCTTTTGCCGCGAAAAGCTCCGAGACGGCGTTGTAGTCCTCGCCTTCGAGAAGGCCTTCGGAAAGCGGCAGGTCGATGCGCTGGGAGCGCGAGACGATCGTCGGCAGGATCGCATCGGGCTGATCCGTCAGCATCAGGTAGAGCGTCTTCGGCGTCGGTTCCTCGAGGGACTTGAGGAAGGCGTTCGCGCTCGGCGCCTCCATCCGATCCGCGCCGACGATCACACCGACCTTCCATCCGCCGGAGAACGCCGCGAGCGACATCGGCTCAACGATCCGCTCGCGCATGGACTCCACTTTGATGATGCGCTTCGCGCCCTCCGGCTCAAGCCAGGCGATGTCCGGGTGCGACTTCGCCTCAACCTGCGCGACCTCCTCTGGGAAAAGCTTTCTGAGAATGCGGTCCGTCAGGACATCGCATCCGCCCTTCAGATCGCCGACGACGAGATAGCCGTGTGCGGCGCGACCCGCGTCAATGGCACGGGAAATCAGCGAAAACGCCTCGTCGATTTCCATACGTCCTCCCACACCTCGTTCGGGCCGCCGTTCGCGTCAATCGTGACGATCCTCTCCGGCTCGGCCTTCGCGAGCTCCGCAAATCCCGCCCGGAGACGCGCATGAAACTCATCGCCGGCCTGTTCGATGCGGTCGGCCACCGTATGCGTCGCCGCTTCGCGCGCGTGCAGCCGCGCCTGCGACGTCTCGGGCGAGACATCCAGCAGGATCGTGAGATCCGGCTTCAAGTTCTCGCACGCAAAGGCGTTCATCTCCTTGAGAATCCCAAGCGGCAGTCCGCGCCCATATCCCTGATAGGCGAGCGTCGAGTCGCTGAACCGGTCGGAGACGACCCACTTTCCCGCATCAAGCGCGGGACGGATCACGTTCTTCACGAGCTGCGCTCGCGCGGCGAGAAAAAGGAGGAGCTCGCTGCGGTCGCAGGGCGCGTCCGACTCCTGATCCTTGATCAGCCGGCGGATTTCCTCGGCAAGCCAAGTGCCGCCCGGCTCGCGCGTGAGGACGACTTCGTGGCCTTCGCGCTCCAGCGCCTCCTTGAGCCGACGGACCTGGGTGGACTTTCCGCAGCCCTCCCCGCCTTCAAAGGTGATGAACGTTCCCCGTGCCATGTAGCAATTATATCAAATTAATGACGAGGATGGAGCTTGTGGATCTCCGAGAATCGTGCCGTGTCGACATGCGTGTAGACCTGGGTCGTGCCAATGTCGGCGTGGCCGAGAAGCTCCTGGATCGCGCGGATGTCCGCCCCATGGGCGAGCATATGCGAGGCAAAGCAATGGCGGAGGACGTGCGGCGAGATGCGGTCCGCGGCGATGCCGACGGCGGCGGCGCGGTCGCGGACGATCTTAAAGACGCCCTGGCGCGTGAAAGGACGGCCGAGCCGCGTCAGGAAGACATGCGTCTCGCCGAGATTGCCGCGCGCAAAGGACTCGCGCGACCCCTCTAGGTACGCTGCAAGCGCGCGACCGGCGGCGGAGCCGATCGGAACGATCCGCTCCTTCGACCCCTTTCCGAAGATTCGAAGGAGCTCCCCTTCGCCGACGACGTCCTCCCTCTTGAGCGCGCAGAGCTCGCTCACGCGCAGTCCGCAGCCGTACATTGTCTCCAGCATCGCACGGTCGCGCAGGGAGATCGGATCCTCACCCTTCGTCTCCTCCAGCATTTGGGCCACCTCCTCTTCGGAGAGGACGCGCGGCAGGACTTTCGCCTTCTTCGGCGCGTCGAGAAGCGCCGAAGGATCGGACGAAACGAGATGTCGTTCCTTCAGCGAGCGAAAGAAGGTCCGGATCGCCGCCGTCCGGCGCGAACGCGTCGAACCCCGCATGCCGGCGGTGCGTTCCTCCGCGAGGAAATCGACGATGTCGTCGCGGACGACCGCAGACGACTCGGTCTTGCCGCGCCCCTTGAGAAATTCCGCAAAGCGGCGGAGGTCCTGTCCGTACCCCGTGCCGGTGTTGCGGCTCAAGCCCCGCTCGAGCAAAAGAAGCGAGAGGAACGTCTCGATGTCAGAGACGATCAAGGAAATCTCCGATGAGCGCAGACATCTTCGAACGGGCGACTTCGCCCGCGGCCATGACCTCCTCGTGGTTGAGGGACCTGCGCGAGATGCCGGCGGCAAGATTGGAGACAAGGGAAAGTCCCGCAATCCTCATGCCGCAAGCCTTCGCGAAGACCGCCTCGGGGACCGTCGACATGCCGACGACGTCCGCGCCCTGCGCCTTGTAGGCCTGGATTTCCGCCGGCGTCTCGTAGCAGGGACCGGACGTGTAGGCGTAGACGCCGTCCATCGCCCGGAGCCCAAGCCGGTTGGCGCTTGCATGGAGAATTTCGGCAAGACGCTTCGTATAGACCTCGGTCATGTCGGGAAAGCGCTCACCCCACTCCTCGACATGCGGACCGATGAGCGGATTGACCCCCATGAGGTTGATGTGGTCGCGAAGGATGACGAAATCGCCCGGCCGAAGCGCAGGATTGATTCCGCCCGAGGCGTTCGTAAGAAAGAGCGTCTGACAGCCCATCCGCCGCAAAATCTCCACGGGCAGGACAACGGGCTCCCAGCCCGCGCCTTCGTAGAAGTGACGGCGTCCGCACCAGGCAGCGATCAGCCGGCCCTTGCGGCGATAGAGGACGAATTCGCCGCTATGGCCCTTGACGGTCGAGGCTCCGAGCCCGGGGATGTCCGCATAGTTCGCGCGGAAGACAACCTCATCCATTTCCAGGGCCGATCCCCAGCCGCTCCCCAAGAGGATGCCGAGGTCCGGCGGAGCCTTGAAACATTCGTCCGGCAAGTAGCCGGCTGCAGCGTCAAACGAGTTCAGTTGCATGGCCAACAGGTGAATTTAAGCCCATTGTAGGGGCAGTTGCGGGAAAGCGATTTGAAGGACGCGACGTCGACGGCGCGCGAAGGACCGATCTCGACAACCGTATCGCGAAGCGAACGGTCCTTCATTCCGGCGACGATGTCGCGCGGCTTCTCGTACCAGGCCTTCGCCCAGTCGTCGACAGACATCCCCTCCTCCTCGACCATCACGGCATAGGTGATCGGAATCGCGGTCTCAAGTCCGATGATGCCGTTTGCGCTCTTCTGGAATCCCTGAGACTTTTTCGCCGCAGGATGCGGCGCATGGTCGGTCGCGAACATGAGGACGCCGTCCTTCACCGCCTTGCGAAGTTCCGCGCGGTCCTCGCGGTTGCCCAGGGGCGGTGCCATCTTGAAGTTCGCATCGTCCGCCGCCAGATCGTCGCAGCTCAAGAGCAGATGGTGCGGCGTTGCCTCGGCCGTCACGGGAAGGCCCTCCTTCTGGGCGCTGCGGACGAGTTCGATGCCCTCCGCCGTGGAGATGTGCTGGACATGGAGCCGGCAGCCCGTCTCGCGGCAAAGCGACAGGTCGCGGCTGATCGCCTTCGTCTCGGTTTCGACAGAGACGATTGGAAGCCCCAGTTTCCGCGCCAGCGCACAGTCGCGGATCACGCCGCCCTTCAGCTCGACAGGATCCATCGCATGTTGGCAGACGACCCCGTTGAGCGCAGCGACCCGGTTCATCGCCTCCTCCATTACCCTGTCGTCGGCGACATAGCTTCCGTCATCCGTAAAAAACGCCGCGCCCGCCTCCGCCAGAGCCTCCAGGTCTGCAACCTCCGCGCCCGCTCTCCCTTTTGTAATGCACGCAGAAGGAATGATGATCGTCTTTTGTTCGCCTCTACCTTTGGCCACCATCTGTCGTTCGATCCATTCAATCGAATCGCCGGCAGGCGTCGTGTTCGGCATCGTGACGACCGCGGCAAAGCCGCCGTGCGCGGCGGCGGCGAGACCGGACGCCGCCGTCTCGGCGTCCGTCATGCCCGGGTCCCGGAAATGGACGTGGACATCGACAAAGCCTGGAAATGTGAAGCGGCGCATCATGGCAGAACAATTAAAGATGACAGGTTCTCGACAATCGCCTCGGAAATGACGAAGACGGCGTCCGACGACCCGATCGTTGCGTAAAACCCGTCTTTAGCCTTCTTGCCAACGAGGATGTTGCGCCGGACCGCTTCATCCGCATTCTGGTCGACGGCCAGCACGAGCTGCGGGGCGTCCAGTCCGTAGTCGTCAAGATCCGACGCGGAAACATTGAGCTTTTCGACGCGAACGGCCATCAGCGGCGAAAGTGCCGCGAGGACGCGGTCAACCCCCTTTGGGACGACCTTGGACTTCTCGTCGCCGGTTTCGGCATTCCACTGACGGAGGTCGCGGTCGTAGACGACGGAAGACGACTTCCCCCCCTTCGGCGTTGAAACAAGACGGCGGACGAGCGAGGGATCGACCTTCAGCATCTCGCGGGAACGCAGGTTCTCGAAGGTGGAGTTCCCAAGGACGCCGGTCTGCGCAACAGACACCTTGACGGCATTTGTTCCGACCGAAACGGAGACCCCGCCCTCTTTCACGACATCCGACGGCAGAAGCGCGAGGATTCGGGAAAGGACTTCGCCGGCGAAGGTCTGGTCCGCGATCGCGACAACCGGCGATTCGAGACGCCAGACAGAATCGGAGCCGCGGGACAACGTATAAAGGCCTCCGCCGGCGGCAATCGAGAATCGGGAGACGTTTCGGGCGTTTTCGGGAAAGATGCGCGAGTCGACGAACATGATCGGATCCTGGCGGACGAAATCGCCGAGGTCCGCCGAAATGGTAACGATAGCCCCGCCGTTCTGGACAAGGGCGTAGATCAGCCCTCCTCCAACGGGCTTCCCAAAAACAACACGCCCGCCGGTTCCGTTGGACGAGTTCAGGGAGACGACGACGGAGCTTTCGGCGTCAAGTCCGTATCCGGCCAGGATGTCAGCCGAGACGCGGTCCGATTCATTGCTACCTCCGACGGGCCAGACAAAGTCGACGGCGTCGGCTGCCGCAAGCCGCGAGACGAACGCCGCAACAGACGGTGCAGCCGTCTTCCCGTCCATCGTCCATCCGGTCTCCGAACGGACGAACTCGCAGGGAGAACCGCCTTCGCGGCGGATGGAGAACGACGAAGCGGACTTGATGTCCGCGGTGAAGAGCGAGCGCCGGCGGAACCGGTCCGCGGACACGTCAACGGCGGCCAGGACGTTCGAGGCGATGACGAAGACAGCGTCAGCGCCGTCGACGGATGCATAGACGCCGTGTGAAGTTGGCGTCGGAGATCCGAACGAGCAGACGGTCTGGACGCCGTTCGCGTCCGTCAGCTCCAAGACAAGCGCCGCCGGTTCGAGCGCAAAGTCCGTACGCGACCCGCCAAGGCTCAGCAGTTCAGACTCCGAGAGGACGTCGACAACGGACGCCTGGGTGACGGCGTCCAAGAGTCGCATAACGACCCTCTGATCGGCACTTCCCGAGAACGGCTCCGTCAGGGACCAGACCCCGTCATGCGACTCCAGAGCGACGACCGGTTCTCCCCTCCGCTCAAGCCGAATCTTCGCCGCATCCGCAGACAGGTCGACAAACGACTGACGACCGGCGGAGGACGGGGCGCCGCCCAAGACGTAAAGGTAGAGGTTCGCGACGGCCGCGGCCAGGACGAGAACCAGAAGAAAAAAGATGGCCTTCGCGTTTCTCATGAGCGACGCCTCCTTCTCCATGCAACGGCCGAAAGGATGAGAAAGACGGCCGCCGGAACACCCACGGCCGAAAGAAGGATTCCTCGGGTGCGGCTTGTGCGGTCCATGCCGGAGCTGAAGACGCCTTCCGACTCGCCCGAACCGACAGCATCTTCGCCGGACAGCCAGGCGACGCAGTTGAGGAAGAAGTCCCGGTTTGCGCTCGCACGCGCGGAAAGCTGTCCGTTCATAACGAAAGAGGAGTCTCCGATGGCGACGACGCGCGTCGGCCTCAGCGCGAGATCTTCGCCGGCTCCAACCCCCCGTTCGGTGGCAGAGACGACGGCGACCGATCCGGCTGACGCAACGGACGTATAGCTGATTCGGTCAGCTCCGGTTCCGCTGTCTGCGGCGGCGGATGGCTCGAAGGAGACTGGACGATCAAGGACGATGCGCGACGCCCCGAGCGTCGCCGTAATCGCATGGTCAGTGAAATCCGAGACGAGGACATCGCTTCCAGAAAGCGTCCGCACGTTTTCAATCGGACGCTCGGCGGGCCGCAGTCCCCATGTGGGCAGCAGAGAGACGATGCCACCCGCCCGGGCGGATCCAAGGAGGACCAAGAGGCGCCCGCCTTCCCGGAGATAGGCGTTCAGACGGTCAGCTTCCGGTCTGGAGAAGTCATCCTGGGCGCCGGAAACGAGAATGAGAGCGCAGTCCGCCGGAATGGCAGCGTCCGCGGCGAGATCAATCGTCTTGTTGCTGAATCCCTCCCGGAAGAGATCCCGCGCAATCTCGCTCATGCCGAAGCTTCCGTAGTCGTCAAAGAGACTTTCGCCGTGTCCGACCGTCCAGTAGACCGCATGGCGCCGCTGCGGCGTGCAGACGCGGCGAATGGTTGAGGCGCACAGCCGTTCGGAAACGCCGTTCCCGACGGGCAAAGACACAAGACGCCGGCCCTTTTCGATGACGACGCTTTGCTCAACGGCGCCGCGGCGGACGAGCCGTTCGGCCGCCCCGATGTCCCACCGGGGATCGACAAATCGAAGGTCGATGCGCGCGCCGCCGACGGATTCGGACAGACGCTTTAGGGACCTCAGCAGCCGGGACACTGGCCGCATCGCCGCGTCCGTCCGAGAGAAGAAGGCCGTAATGGAAATCGTTCCGGACGTTTCGGCAAGCACGCTTTGCGTGCGGAGCGAGAGTTCATCAGACCGCCCGGAAACGAGAACCTCGGCCGTCGGATTCACGCGGGCGAACATCGCCGTCGAAAGAAAGCCGAGCAGAACCGCCAGAAAGACCGCGACGGCAGTCGACGCACGAAGGACGCGAGCTCCTCGTCCGACAAGCCGAAGAGCCGCCACGCACATGGCCGAGATGAAAAGCGCTAGAACCGCCAGAATGACATAAGACGCCGTCGTCCCCAGCGGAACAAGGCCTGAGGCGATGTCGACGACATGTGCGTCAAGCGGCAACTCGCCGAACGCCGTCCGTCCGGCAGGCGAGCAGGCCATCAGCCCGCTCCAAAGTCCGCGCGGCAAAACGACCAGCAAGACGACTGCGGCGGCGGCAGCCGTCGCCGCAGAGCGGAACAGAGAGCTCGTCATGACGGCAACGGCCGACCAGAGCGTGCCTTGCACGGCCAGCGCGAGCACGGCCGGCAGAAACGACAGGAGCCGGACGTTCGTCAGTGCCGTCGGCGCGAAAAGACGGAGCACCGTCAGAGTCGACACGAGAGAGAGAAGAACCGCCATCAGGGAGAGGAAGAAGACAGCGAGGAACTTGCCAAACACGTAGTCGCGTTCGCGGACGGCAACCGTCAGCAGCAGGTCGACTCTTCCGGACGCGCGTTCGCCGCTCCAGACGTCCATGCCGAAAAGCGCGACAAGGACGGGGAAGACCGGAGCGAGCGACGTCGCCCAGAGAACCGGCGCGGAAAGCATCCCCCCTTCGGCCGCATCGAGGACATGAAAGAAGACGACGGCGGAAACGGACAGGAAGGCCGCTGCCGCGAACGCTGTCTGCGGAAGCCCGATCGCCCGTCCGAGGGTCCTGAAGAACGTTGCCCTCACCGGACCCATCAGGACTCTCCTTTCAGGGCGGCGTCCAGACGTTCGTCCAGCGTAGCCCCGTCAAGCCCCGCCGTGTCGACGGTAGCGGAAATGACGCCGTTGCGAAGGACAAGGAACCTCGTCGTCCACCTGGCGAAGTCGCCGAGCTCATGCCCCGTCACGATGACACTTGAGAACGCCGCGGCGTTCGACAGGATCGACCCCGCCGCCTCGCGTAGGCCCTTGTCGAGTCCGGCGAGAAAGTCGTCCAACAGGAGAAGCCGGGGCCGGAGAAGAAGCGCATCGGCGAGCGCGACGCGCTTCGCCTGACCGGCCGACAGAATCCGAATGGGCGCACGCAAGAGATTGCCGACCTGACAGAGCTCCGTCGCCTCCGCAACGCGCCGGCGCACGCGCTTCGCCGGCTCGCCCTTCAGTTGCGCGCGGTAATGGAGATAGTCCCTCACCGTCATGTCATCGTAAAGCGCGACACGTTCGGGCAGATAGCCGATCTGACGTCGATACTTAAGGGGACGCGCCAGGGCATCCTGACCGTCCATCATCACCGTGCCGGAATCCGGCACGGCCAGCGTCGCCAGAATCCGGAGAAGCGTCGTCTTGCCCGCACCGTTCGCGCCGACGACGGAAACGACTTCGCCCGGCGAGGCGACGAAGGAAACATCCCTCAGAATCTGCCGCGCGCCGTAGGAAAAGCGAAGATTGCGGATCTCGATCACGTTGCGTCCTCCTTCAGGAGATCGCCGAGGCGCATCGAATGCGAGGCCTTCAGCAGAACGAGGTCACCGGCGGAGACGTCGACCCTGAACTTCTTCTTCAGGGACGCCAGGCTCTTGTAGGCCAGGTTGCAAAGACACTGCGAGGAGAGCTCCCCGACTCCGATCACGAGCGGGATGCCGAGCGCCATCGCATGGTCGAAGACCCTGCGGTGAAGCGCGAGGGCGTCCGCACCAAGCTCGAACATGTCCCCGAGAACCGCAATGCGCCTGCCGTCGCACGGCGTCGCGGCAAAGGCGTCCAAGGCGGCGATCATCGAGTCCGGATTGGCGTTGTAGGTGTCGTCGATGAATGTCGCCCCCCACCTCTCGACCTTGCGCCACCGCGCGCCGGGCAGCGCGAAGTCGCGCAAGGCGGCTGCAGCCCGTTCGCGCGTGACGCCAAAACGCTCGGCAACCGCATAGGCGATGCAGGCGTTCGCCACGTTGTGCGCACCGGGCAGGACGCCCTCCAGCGCTTCGCGCATCCACGGCTGCGCAACGTCTGCGACCACGGCCTCGCCGCGGCACATCGCCTTCAGCGCGTCAAGACGGACGTTGTCCGATCCGATGACGAAGAACGACCGCGCCATTGCCCCGAGAACGCCCTTTTCCGCGGCGATTCCGTCCTGCGTCCTGAAGAACTCGAGGTGGGCCGTGCCGACGTTGGTGATGAGCCCGGCATCCGGCTCGGCGATGTCGCAGAGGGCCTTCCTCCGTCGCATGCGTCTTCCCCACTGTTGAGAGAAACGCCTTCAGAAGCTCCTTTGTCGTCGTCTTGCCGGCCGAACCCGTGACGCCGATCACGGTCGCCTTCAGCGTCCGCCGGTAGTCGCGCGCACGGCGCTGAAGCTCCTCAAGCCCGTCGATGACGTCCGTCGCACCGGCCGCGAGGGCCTTCGGAATGAAGGCGTGTCCGTCCGCCTTCTCGCCCTTCAGGGCGACGAAGCCCATGCCCGGCTTCACCTCGCGCGAATCGAACGTCCAACGCATCAGACGACACCCCTCTCCGAATTCCGGTAGAAGCGGACAAGCTCCTTTACCTCGTCAATCGGCTCGACATCGCGTTCCACGAGCTCCAGGGCCTGAGAGCGGTTGAGCCCGTTTCGGTAGATGATGCGATGGGCCTCCTTCAGCGCATGGATCGTCTCCTTGGGGAATTCGCGACGCGTGAGCCCGACGACGTTGACGCCAATCGCCCGGAGATCCGAATTTTGCATGTCGCAGAGCATGAACGGCGGCACGTCCTGACGTATCTTCGACATGCCACCGACCATCGCGTGCCGTCCGACCGTGCAGAACTGGTGCGCCGCCGAGCAACCGCCGACAATCGCCCAGTCCTCGAGATGGACGTCGCCCGCAAGCTGGACAGAATTCGAGCAGATTACATGATTGCCCATCACGACACCGTGCGCGGCATGGCAATAGCACATGAAGAGACAGTCCGAGCCGATCACGGTCTTCTCGCCGTCTGCCGTGCCAAGGTGGACGGTTGCGAACTCGCGGATGACCGTGCGGTCGCCGATTTCGACATAGGAGACCGAACCTTCCTTGTACTTGAGGTCCTGCGTCTTCATGCCGATGCAGGCATAGGGAAATATCTCGCAGCACGAACCGACCGTCGTGTGGCCGTCGACAATCGCGCCCTGGCGGACAACCGTGCCGTCGCCAAGGACGACATCCTTGCCGATATGCGCATAGGGTCCGATTTCGACGTCTGCCCCGAGCTTGGCGCCATCTTCCACAACGGCCGTCGGATGGATTTTCATCAGAGATGCCTCCTAATTAGCTTGAACGCGAGCGCGAGACAGACGAGCACCGGAGTCCAGATGAGGAGCTCCGGACGAATCGCGTACATCTTCTCGCACGAGAGCATGAGAATGACCAAAAGATAGTAGCCGAGCGAAACGGCAAGGGAGATTGCCATGCCGACGGACGACTCCTTGCGCTGGGAGCGGATGCCGAGCGGAATGCCGATCAGAACGAAGCAGACCGAGGCCATCGCGAAGACAAAGCGCTTCGAAAGTTCGACCTTGTCATAGCTCAGGCCCCGTCGCGCCAGATGACGCGACTTCTCGGCGACCTTGTCCGCGCCGCTGATCGCCGCGATCTCCGCCTCCTGCGCACGGATACGGCGGACCATTTCGAAAAAGCGAAAGTCCTTCGCGCGGCGCGAGTAGCGCGCTCTCTTGACGACGTTCTCAAGCGTGTAGACGAAGCGGTTGGCGCGCGCCATCGTCAGGTGGTTCTCGTCCACCGGATCGACCGTCATGTGGTAAAGCTCGAAGTCGACGTTCGATCCGTTCTGCGTGACGAGCGCCTTGTCGGCCGTAATCATCCGGTCGACCTTCGTCGAATAGTCGAGAACGACGAGATCGTAGAGCCAGTTTCCCTCCTTGCGGCCGAAGTAGAGCTTCACCTTGGGGAACTCATCAATGACGCGGCCGGGTTCGAGAACGCTCAGGCCCGTCTGGACGGAGACCTTCGACTTGAGCGTGCGACGGATCTCGTGCCCCCGCGGCACGATCTCGTTGTTTACCCAGAAGCCGAGCAGTGTGCAAAGGCAGGCGAAGAGAATTGGCCACTTCATCACCGACAGGAGATGGATGCCGCAGGCCCGCATGGCGGCGATCTCGCTGTCTGCCGACATCCGCGAGAAGACGAGGATGGAGCTGACGAGCAGCGCGAGCGGCATCGACCACTGCAGCGTCTCGGGAATCGAGACGACGCAGAAGTCGCCGACGAGCGCCATCGGCACGCCGTCCATGACGAACTCGACAATCTGCACGAGGAGCCCGATCGTCAGCACGAAGCTGAGCATCACGAACGCGAGCAGGAAGCTCGACAGGAAAGATCCAAAGACGTATCTCTCGATGATCTTCAAAACTTCAGCACGAAATAGTTCTTCTTCCCGCTGCGAAGGACCGCAACACCGTCCCGGACGTCTTCCGCCGCGAACAGGCGCTTGTCGTCGACCTTCGCGTCATTGAGCGAAAGCCCGCCCTGCTGCGCCATCCGGCGCGCCTCGCCGTTGGACTTGAACATCCCGGCCGCCGCCGCGACCGCGAAGACGGGTTTGCCGACGCAATCCGCGAGCGCGACTTTCGCGCTCGGCACGTTCTCGGCCTTCGCAACGTCGGCGGCGGACTTCTTCGCGTACAGGGCCTCGGTCGCCTCCTGCGCCTTCTTGAGCCCCTCTTCGCCGTGCACGAGACGCGTCAGCTCATCCGCGAGCGCCTTCTGCGGAATGCGCGCCTCAGGATGCGCCTTCATCTCGGCCTCGAGCGCGGCAATCTCCTCTAGCGACTTCATCGAAAAGACCTTGAGATAGCGAATCACATCCGCGTCCGCCGCCCGGAGGAAGTACTGGTACCAGTCGAAGACCGGCGTCATCTCGCTGTTGAGGAAAAGCGCGTTGCCCTCGCTCTTGCCGAACTTCTTGCCTGTCGAGTCTAGAAGCAAGGGGAATGTGAGTCCATAGGCCGTCTTGCCGCGCATGCGGTGGACGAGGTCCGTCCCAGCCGTGATGTTGCCCCACTGGTCCGCCCCGCCAACCTCCATCTGGCAGCCAAAGTTGTCGTAGAGATGCAGGAAGTCATTGCCCTGCAGGATCTGATAGGAGAACTCCGTGAAGGTCAGCGCTCCTTCCGAAGCCTCCAGACGCTTCTTCACCGACTCCTTCGCCAGCATCTGCGGCACGCGGAAGTTGATCGCGATGTCACGCAGAAACTCGATGGCACTCGTCCCCTTGTACCAGTCGTAGTTGTCGACCATCACCGCGGCGTTCGGACCGTCGAAGTCGAGAATGCGCGAGAGGTTTTCGCGAATGCCCTTCTTGTTCTCCTCGACCTGACTCTCCGTCAGCATGTTGCGCTCGGCCGACTTTCCAGACGGATCGCCGATCAATCCCGTTGCCCCGCCGACAAGCGCAATCACCTTGTGTCCCGCCTGCTGAAAACGCTTCAAAACAATGATGGATACGAGATTTCCAGCCTGAAGCGACCGCGCGGAAGGGTCAAACCCGCAATAAACGGTCATCGGCTTTTCAAGTGCCTTTTCGATTTCCGGATCCGTCAGGGCCTCGACCAACCCACGCGCCTTCAACTCTTCAATCAGTTTCATGGTGCTATTATACCATATATCCGGTCGCTTTGTGCCGAAAAATACTATACCTTGGGACGAACTCGCCGGGTCGCGACGGCAGCAAACGGATCCTCCGGCCAGTAATGCTTCGGATAGCGTCCGCGCATGTCCTTGCGGACCAGCTGATACGCCCCCTTCCAGAATCCAGCCAGATCCTTGGTGATCTGGATTGGACGTTGCGCCGGGCTCAGAAGCGTCATCACGATCGGCACCTTTCCGCCCGCTACCTTCGGCGTCTCCATCAGTCCAAAGCACTCCTGCAGCCGCACTTTCACCGTCGGCTCGTCACCCTCGTAGTGAATCGTCATGTGACTCCCGCTCGGCACCTCCATCCGCGTCGGCGCCAGCCGGTCAAGCTCCCGCCGGTCATGCCCCGCCTCGGACAAGATGAAGTCCATCACCGCGGCAATATCCAGCTTTTCCAGGTCCCGCCACTTCGCCATTCCCCCGACAAACCCCTCCATCGCCGGCAGCAACGTCGCAGCGTCAATTTTCGGCCATGGATTTTCAACACAGAGACACTGAGACACAGAGGATTTGGAAAGAAAATTGATTCGAGACTTGAGCTGCAGCGTGTCTTTCGTCCAGCACGGGAGATTCTCGACGCCTTTGACTCTGATTCCCTCCAACAACGCTTTTTCAATCCCTTCTCTGTGTCTCTGCGTCTCTGTGTTTAAAATCCGCTCCCCCAGCGTCATTTCGCCGAGCTTGCGCCGTACGACGCACTTCACCCGCTCGTTCTGCCGATCCCAGGCACAGTACGGCTCCTCGGCGATCTCGTCCCCGAACAGCTCCACTATCTCCTCTTCCGCGATCGGACACCCGAGAAAGACCTTCGCATCTCCCGCCCGGTCGTCGAGTTCGCAGCAGACAATGTACGGCTCCTTCGCCATCGGATCGTCCTCCGGCAGGAACGCGCCCCGCCCGTTCACCATCCGGAACGTCCCGTTCCCCCTGTTCTTGGCAATTCTGTCGGGATACGCGAGAGCAAGAGCGCCTCCGGCGCTCAAGGTGAAGGTGTGAGGTGTAGGTGAGCAATGGAACGCAAATCTCTTAGACAGTTCTTTGACTCGAGGGGTGACGGGAACATACCGAATATCGGTCTCGCGGCTTTTTGAGCCCTCCTCAATGATTGCAGCCAGAACGGCCACGCCGCGTTCTCCACCTCCACCTCTTTTCTCCGATTCATGGTTCGCGCCCGCGGCGAGAAGCATGTTTGCCAGCCGCGGATGCATCGGGAGCTTCGCCATCTTCTCGCCCTTCGCCGTCAGTCGTCCGTCCTTGTCCAAGGCGCCCAGCATCTTCAGAAGCCCGACCGCTTGATCCCACAGGCTCACAGCCGGAGGTGTCATCCACGGCAAGTCCTCACGCCCAAGCGCCCCCCACGCCGCGCTTGTCAAGACGAGCGAGCAAAGGTCCGTCTCGAGGATCTCCGGCATCATCCGCTTCGGACGGGACTGCTGCTGTCCTTCGGTCCAAAGACGATAGCAGACACCCGCCCTCACGCGTCCCGCACGGCCCCGCCGTTGCTCCGCGCGGTCCTGTGTCAGCGGAAGCGTCACCAGTCCCGACATCCCCGTCGACGGCGAGAACCGCGGCACCCGCATCAGTCCCGAATCGATGACGCACGTAATCCCCTCAATTGTCACCGACGTCTCCGCAATCGACGTCGCCAGCACCACTCTTCGTGGTGCAGGTTGAAGGCTGCAGGTTGAAGGTTGAACAGCGGAAAACACCTTGTCTTGCTCTTCCTTCGGCAAGCTGCCGTAGAGCGGCAAAAAGAGTGGGGAAGCGGAATCCTTTCCGCTTGTAAGCGAAGCGCAAGATTCTCTCACCCTCCTTATTTCGGACTCCCCCGGTAAAAAGCACAGAATATCCCCCTCCGTCTCCTTCAGCGCCTTTGAAATCGCCGCGGACATCGGCAAGTCGCCGAGATACACGGTCTCCACCGGAAACATCCGACCCTCGGCACGCACGATGTCCGCATCGCCGAGATGCGCCGCCACCTCGTCGGCGTCCAAGGTCGCGGACATGACGAGAATTCTCAAATCGGGCCTGAGCGCCCGTCGCACCTCCAGCGCCAGCGCAAACGCCAGGTCACACTGAAGCGACCGCTCGTGAAACTCGTCGAAGATCACAAGTCCAACGTCCTTCAGCTCGGGGTCGCCGAGAATCCGGTTTGTCAGGAGCCCCTCCGTCACGACCTCGAGCCGCGTCTTTGCAGAGACCTTGCGCTCGAGCCGGACGGAAAACCCAACCGTCTCGCCAATCGCTTCGCCGCGCCTCTTTGCGATATACGCCGCACAGTTCCGTGCCGCGAGCCGCCGCGGCTCGAGCATCACAATCTTCTTGCCCTTGAGCCACGGCGCGTCGAGGAGCGCCGGCGGCACGCACGTCGTCTTGCCGCTGCCGGGCGGCGCCGTCAGCACCACGTCGCGATTCTTCGCGAGCGCCGCGGCAACCTCGTCGATCTTCTCCTCAACGGGAAATGGCATCAGGTCTCTCGACATGAGACATTCGCCTCAGTCAAGCACGCGGACCGTCGGCCCCTCGCCGGAATACGAATCGAGCCCGCCAGAGGGAATTCCCGCCCTCACCTTCGGTCTCTCCCCGAAGAGGACCGTCCCGAGCCTGACCCACGTCGCGCCCTCCTCAACTGCAACTTCGTAGTCGCCGCTCATACCCATCGAGAGGCGCGGAAGCCCCACCCCAAGCGATGTCTCAACTGCATCGCGCAGCTCGCGCAGCCGCCGGAAGTACGGACGCGCGTCCTCGGGATTCTCGCTGAACGGCGCCATCGTCATCAGTCCCTCGACCGTCAGGCGAGGGCAGCTCTCCATAATATGTCGCACGGTCGGCTCGACCTCCTTGGGCTTCATCCCGCTCTTCGACTTCTCACCCGAGACGTTGACCTCGAGAAGAATGTGCGGCGACGCCCCCATGTCCGCGGCGATCGCGTTCATGCGGTCGGCAAGCGCCACCGTGTCCACGCTGTGGAAAAAGTCGAAGAGCTCCAGCGCCTTGCGGACCTTGTTGGACTGGAGGTGTCCGATCAGGTGCCACATCGGCCCCGTTACGCTCGCGGGTTTCTTCCAGGCCGCCTCCTGCACCTTGTTCTCGCCGACGATCCGCAGTCCCGCGTCCCATGCCTCCTTCACGACCTCCGCGCCATGCGTCTTTGTAACGGCGATGATCTCAACGTCGTCCGGATTGCGTCCCGCGCGCTGACACGCCGCGGCGATCCGGGATTTGACTTCTTCTACAAGTGTTTCAATTGGCTTCATGGGCATCAAGACTTTAGGACCTTAGACGGGAGACGAAAGACAGGAGGAAGAAACGCGGAAATCAACATACTCCTCGGCCTTCTCAAACCGATCAAATGCGCAATCAATCCCGTTCGCCGTGTGCGCATCGGACGAGAGGATAAACTTCACGCCCTTCTCGCGCAGCATCCTGCGGAACTCCTCGGACGGATAGGCGTCGTCCAGCCAGCCGCGTGCAATCGCCCCGGTGTTGACTTCCGCGATCTTCCCGCTCTTCGCCACCGCCGCGGCGGTCTTGCCGATCTCCTCGCGGTACCAGTCGGACTTCTCGTCGAAAGAGGGGTTCTTGACATTGAACTTTCGCACGAGGTCGAGATGTCCGACAACATCAAAGTCATAGTTCGTCACCATCTCGCGCACCTGTGCGAAGTAGGCGCGCACATACCGCTCCGCATCGCCGCCGAAATGATCGCGGATTCCCGCCTGCAGGTCTTCCGGAGAACAGTCCACCGGAACGAGCGCGCCGTCCGGAGCGACGACGAAGTGGACGGACCCGATGATGTAGTTCGGCGCGACTGCCGCGTAGGTCGCGCGGTCTGGATTCGACCGCCCAGGAACGTAATCGGCTTCGACACCGCAGAGGACGAGAATCTGGTCCTTAAACTCGTCCGCCAGCCGCCGTACCTCGCGCGCATAGCGCGGCAGGACATCCGCATCCATACCCCACTCGGCCTTCTCAAGCGGCAGCATCGCATGCGACGAAAATCCGATTGCCTCAAACCCCTTGGCGACCGCCGCCTGAATCACCTTCCGCGGCGTGTCCTTGCCGTCACACCACGTCGTGTGCGTATGGTAGTTCGTCTTCATGCGAGCACGTCTTCGACCCTCATTCCGTTCGCCGCCGCCAGCAGCATGCCGTAGTTGACAATCGGCACGCCGGCCTCCCGCGCCGCGCCGATGCGCCGCAGGACCTCGCGCCGGGTCAGCATGCAGCCGCCGCACTGGACGACGAGCGAGAAGCGACCCATGGGCAGGGGGAACGCCGTCCCGCTGGAGAACTCGAACTTCAGGCTCTTCCCAGTCATCTTCGCAAGGGCCCGCGGAATCTTCACCGAACCGATGTCGTTGCACTGGCGATGGTGCGTGCAGCCCTCGGCGATCAGCACCGCGTCGCCGTCCTTCAGCGCCAGAATCGCCTTCAGACCCTCCAAGTAGGCGGCGATGTCGCCCTTCTGTCGAGCAAAGAGGATTGAGAAGGAGGTCAGCCGGACGCTTCGCCCGCTCGCCTCGCGAAACCCCGCGACCACCCGGCCGACGGCGCCAAAGGCCTGGGAGTCGGTCACGACCAGCGTCTCCCCGCCCGCCGCCTTCGCCGCCATCGCCAATGTCGGCTCCAGCTCCTCAGGCTGGCAGACGAGACAGGACAAGTGCCGGTCCAGGCATTCACGGATGACCTGCTGCTGCGGCAGGATCAGCCGCGACTTGGGGGCGGACTCGTCGATCGGAACGACGCAAACAACTCGGTCGCCGGCCTGCACCAGCCCGTCCAGCAGCTCCGGCGGCGTCTCGTCGAGCTTCACAGCGGCGATCTTCCGCTTCAGCGCCTCAACCGAGTCGCCTCGCCGATATTCGAGCAGAATCACATTCCGTTTCTTGCACTCATCCTCAAAAGTGGAGAAGCGGAATCCTTTCCGCTTCAATGAAGACGCGTCGCCGTCCACCCAGACCGCAATATCCGTCGTCTCCAGCACCTTGAGCGACTGCTCGACGCGCAGTTCCCGGAACGTCGCTCACGATGGCGATCTGCTGTCCCGTAAACGCATTGACAAGCGTTGACTTGCCCGCGTTCCTCAGCCCGAAGAACGCGATATGGATGCGGTTTCCCCGCGGTGTCTCATTGAGTTCAGCCATCCGTACTCCATCCGTTGTAGGCGTTCATCGCGCGGTCGGGACCGTCGCGGAGAATCGCCGCAGCGGCCTTGACCGCCTCGGCCACCACCCGGTCCATCGTCTGGCGCGTCGCCGGGTCAAACTTGCCGAGGACATGCGCGATGACATCGCTCTTGTCCTTGCCGACCCCGAGCTTAAGACGCGCAAAATCCTGCGTGCCGAGACGCTCGATGATGTTGCGGATGCCGTTGTGTCCGCCGCAGGAGCCGTTCTTCCTGACGCGCATCCGCCCGACCGGCAGGTCGATGTCGTCTTGAATGACAAGGAGATCTGCTGCGGTCGCGTTCGAATACCTAACGAGCGGGGCGACCGACTCGCCGGAGAGGTTCATGTAGGTCTGGGGCTTTGCAAGGATGACGGACTGTCCGGCGAAATTCCCCTTCGCCCACAGGCACTTGAACTGACGCTTCTCCTCCCAACTCGCGCCAATCTCCGAAGCGATTGCATCGACCGCCTCAAAACCAACCGAGTGCGGAGTATTGGCGTATTGGGCTCCAGGATTCCCCAGTCCGACGATGATTCTCATTGTCGCGGTTAGCTGTTAGCGGTTAGCGGTTAGTGTCCAAAGCCAATAGCTAACAGCTAACCGCTAAAAGCTGCTCATTCGTGATTGAACAGATCGTTGATCGATTCGTTGTTGTGCGTGCGCTTGATCGCCTCGCCGATCAGCGGCGCGACCGAAAGCTGAGTGAGCTTGAACGGAAGCTTCGACGGATCGAAACCCTCGCGCAGCGGAATCGAATCCGTCACGACGAGCTCGTCAAGCTGGGCCTCGCCCATCAGGCGCTCCATGCCCTTCGTAGTGAGCGGAAAGTGCGAGACAAACGCGTGGACGGACTTCGCGCCGTTGTCGCGGCACATCTTCGCCGCGGCGGACAAGGTGCCGCCCGTCGCCGTCATGTCGTCGATCATGATGACATCGCAGCCCTTCACGTCGCCGACGACCGAGAATGCGTCGACCGTCTCGCCGCCCGTGCGCTGCTTCGCGACGATCGCGAGCCCGCAGCTGAGCTTGCGGCTGTAGCCGTAGGCCGTCTTCGCCCCGCCCGTGTCGGGCGCGACGACAATCGGATTCGCCCAGTGCTGGTCGCGGATGTACTTGAGGATGATCGGCTCGGCCTTGAGATGGTCGAGCGGGATGTTGAAGAACCCCTGGATCTGGTTCGCGTGCAGGTCGAGCGTCATGACGCGGTCGGCGCCGGCCGCCTCGAGGAGATTCGCAATGAGTCGCGCCGTGATCGGCACGCGCGGCTGGTCCTTGCGGTCCTGGCGGGCGTAGCCGTAGTACGGGAGGACGGCCGTGATGCGCGCGGCGCTCCCGCGCTTCAGCGCGTCGATGATGATGAAGAGCTCCATGTACGCCTCGTTCGGCATCGGCGAGCCGGACTGGATCACGAACACGTCCTTGCCGCGGACGCCGTCAATCACCTGACAGAACGTCTCCCCGTCGGGAAAATGCGGAATGTTGATCTTATTGAGGGGGCGTCCGAGATAGTCCGCGACCTTTTCCGCCAGCGGAAGATTGGCCGTACCCGAAAATACCATGAAATCATCGTTTGCGCTCATCGAAATGTCCTTTCGTGTCCTCTATTATACCATAAAAATTGGTATAATAGGCGGCAATGACAAAAGCCTGGAGTATCTTGCCGGACGAATGGAAGCCGATCTTGAAGGACCGGGGGCTCCGTCCGTTTCGTGCGGACCAGATCCTGCAAGCGCTCTACCGCGACTACATCGCCGACTGGGACGCCGCGACCACGCTTCCAAAGGACTTCCGCGAAACACTGAAGGCCGAGTTCCCCCTCACCAAGTATGAGATTCTCGACGTCTCCGAATCCGCGGACGGCACAAAGAAGCTCTTGATCGGATTCGAAGACGGCAATTCCGTCGAAACGGTCCTCATCCCCGCGACCGGACGCTTCACCCAGTGCATCTCGACCCAGGTCGGCTGCGCGATGGGCTGCGCCTTTTGCGCCTCCGGCTCGCGCGGCGTCGTCCGCTCCCTGACGGCGGACGAGATCGTCGCCGAGTACCTGGCGGGACGCACCTTCGGCGAGATCACCAACATCGTCGTGATGGGCATGGGCGAACCCTTCGCGAACTACGACGAGACCCTGAGGGCGCTGAAGCTCATCAATGCCGGCAAGGGCCCGAACCTCGGCGCGCGGCACATCACCCTTTCAACCTGCGGCGTCGTCCCCGGCTTCAAGAAGCTCGCCGCCGAAGGCATCCAGTTCGAGCTCTCCGTCTCGCTCCACGCGCCGAACGACGAGCTCCGCTCCGAGCTGATGCCGGTCAACAAAAAGTGGCCGATCGACGAGCTTCTCGCGGCGTGCGCGGACTACACCAACACCACGAAGCGCATCATCACCTTCGAGTACACCGTCATCAAAGGCGTCAACGACTCGCGTGCTTGCGCGGAAGAGCTCGCGCGGCAGGTCCGCCGCGTCCCGATGGCGAAGGTGAACCTCATCCCCCTTTCGCCGGTCGATCACCGTCCCGACTTCAAGACGCCGAGCGACGAGACGATGCTCATGTTCCTTGACGTCCTTATGAAGAACCGCGTGCAAACCATGCTCCGCCGCTCCCGCGGCAAGGACGCCAACGCCGCCTGCGGACAGCTGAGGTTGCGACACTTGGGCAATTAGCCGATTACTAACACCTCGCAACGCTATAGCCGCACATCAGACTGCGACTCTCATCTTCTCGCACTGAAGCTCTTACAACACATCAAGCCCAGCATTACTCGGCATACTGATATCCTTGCCAGGATGCCGCGACCAGATTGCGTCATTTTGCTCGTCAACTTGCTTATTGGTGAATCCGATGTAGAACGACGCCTCGCCATTGGAATAATATCCACCGACTACAACATTGACATATTGATCTTCGAATCCCATCGCAAAACGTTCGTCCGACTCTTTGACAACGTCAAAGGTCATGCCATATTTCTTTGAAAGGACGGCAACCGTCTGCCGAATTTCCTTCTTGAAGCTGTCAATACTCGCATTTGTTATCTTCCCGTTTAAATCAATTTTCGCAACACGATGAAAAACCTTTGAGCCGTACTTTGAATAGGATTTGAAATGCCTGAATGCCGTCGGCAAATCGCCGCCTCGTCCATTGCACGGATCAATACGCTCTTCCACCATCCCGAACTCAATCCCGCAGAAGCTCCTGTACTTAAGCCGGGCATTGAGCCGCGCAATTCCCACCGCTGACAACTCGTCCGTCACGCTTCCACTCGCACATCCAACCTCCGGCGACTTTACTTGCGGAGTTATCGCCCCAAAGCCCTCTTCTTCGTTCGCATCATCAATCTGCTCCTTGGCATAGACAACTCGTACACGTAATTTTTTGAGTATAGCGTCAACTTCGTCGTCGGAAACTCTCACCGCGTTCCGCCTCCTCTCCCTGGCGTTTTCTATTTCCACCTCGTACTCGGCCACAGCTCTCTCTTGCTTGACGGCTTCGTCGCGCAAATCCTCCCACGAACGGTATTTTTTGCACAAACCGCAATTGCAGATCCGTCCATCATAGTAGTTATGCGGCCTGAAATTGGAATATCCTTTCGGCTGTGGGAACTCGCGCGGAACATATGTGTTGCCCCGCGCATCCTTCTTGACAATATCCCCATCGTACAATTTGACAGTTATCACGGGCCTCTTGATCTTAATCGGGCGCTTCATTGCTGCGGCGCCCTTCCTTTCAAGCAGATCCTGGCGTACGATATCCTTGAATTGCGACAGCGCGACAGCATCAAATGGCTCGAGTCGGGTGACCTTCACGGCATCTTCACCCTTTTGCAGCATAAACACATCGAGCGCAAAGACGTTGCATCTGAAGTTGAATTTCTTGATGACAGGCAACATCTCTCCAAACATGGCATTCCACGGCTCAAAGACCTGTGAATCCACAGGCATTTGGAACTCATTGGGTCTCTTCGCCTTCCTCGGGCGAAAATAGGCCTTTTCGTTATCACAGAAAATGCATCCTGTTTTTTCGATCCGTTTCTTCAATTCTTGAAAATCAACCTGTTCGCGACCTTTCTCCCCAGAGAGCGCCACTGCCACCGTTTTCCCCTCGGCATCAGTCTCGACTTCGTAAAGTACAAATTCATCCTGATCTACGGGCAACATGCAAAGGAACTTGCGTACAGCCCTTCCAGGGCGCATTTTCTCAGGCAAAGTCACCTCGCGAAGAAGTTCACGGTCGCTCAATGAAACAACGATGTCACGATACTCTTCCTGCCGTTTCTCCGCCTCCTCACGGATCCGGTTCTCCTCGTCGATTTTCTTTCGCCGTTCTTCGTCTTCCGCCGCAATCCGACGGCGCTCCACGCGCTCCTTCTGTTCACGCTCAAGACGTTCAGCCCGTTCACGGTCCTGTCTGGCACGCTCTTCCGCCTCCTGCCTGTCACGCTCCTGCTTCTCTTTCTCCTCGCGTTCTTTCTCGGCTTGGACCGCCTCAAGACGTTCTCGCCGCGCCTGTACCTGCCTGTCGTGCCATGCCAAGTAAACAATCCATCCGACAATTAGGACAGCGCAAATGATCACGCCGTTCACGGCCGAGCCGATTATCTTCCTGCGCCATTCGCATTCTTCTGCTTGCACACGGGTTTTCTCACTCCGCTCTTGAATCGCCATCCTTCTTTCAACTTCGGGATTGACATCGGCATGCTTTGGCACAGATGGTCGAATTATCCCGAACCTGGAGCGTCCCTTGGCATCTCCGGCCCTAATGGGGTCATCACTTCTGCCAACCGATGCTGCCAACCTGTCAGAGAGGTACTCGCGCATGGACTCATCATCCTCGTGTTGCAGAAGATACCGCAAATCCCGCTCCTTAAGCTCTCCGCCAATTTCCGCAAACGCCTTTACGTACGCATCCTTGTCAAGCGCATCTCGGAAAACCTTACCGTAAAACACGAGCGCAATATACAGACGCGCTCCCAGCGGCGCATTTTTGTAATAAGCGTTGAGTTCCTTATCCTTGCGACATTCTGCAAGCGCCGTACGTAAATCTTCGCCAGATATCCCGACCTTTTCAACATCATATGCAAACTTTTCGTCGCAATACGGGCAACGAACGTGCTGCCCTGGGACAATATCGTCCGCTACGACAATCACCTCGCCGCATTTCTTGCATTTAATCTTCATCGACACCTCCACACCATACTCGCACAGAGACAAATAGAGCGGGCGTGCCTCCTTCACCCGTGATCTCTGATGAGGCCGTCCAAAGCCCGAAACGAAAACATGGGTGCAAAGAGACACGCCCGGCTGATTGTTCAGCCATGCGCGCCCCTCGCAGGACATGTCGCTCGTTTCAGAAGTTTGGACGTTTCATCAGAACGATCAAGTCCGCGTGGTTACGCGTTCTTTGTCCCGCTTGGAGGTGGTGAGAGCCGACTTCGGATCATCCCGACTTTCACAGGACAAGAGTATTATAGCACAAAATCGTTTCAACGAGTGCTCATTGACCGTTGCATACAGAATATTGTACAATATGCGCATCGATCAAGGAGGACTAACATGCGTACGAGAAAACTGCCGATTCGATCCATTGACCTCATTAAGGATGTGATGCCGCTTTCTGAGTTCCGCAGCACGATTGCGGACTGCTTCGCCCGTACACGACGGACGCATCGTCCGATCTTGGTCACGCAGAACGGACGCTCCGCCTCGGTCGTCATTGACGTCGCCGACTTCCAGAAGATGCGCGAAACAATCGAACTCATTGATGATGTCCGCGCCGCCGAGGAAGAGATTGAACGCGGCGAGGAAATCTCTCAAAACGAGTTTGAACGCGAATTGCTTGCGGAGGGACGTTTGTGACTGCCGTCCGACAAATAAAATGGACAAAACGCGGACAAAAACGCTTTCGCGAGCAACAAGACTACATCACAAACGACAATTGCCACGAAGTTGCCCTTGAATGGGGCCGCCGAGTTATAGATGCGACGCGCAAACTTGACAAATTCCCCCTCTCAGGACGAATCGTCCCAGAAATCGGTCGCCACGAAATCCGTGAGCTAATCATTGATGGTCATTTCCGCATCATCTATAAGGTCCGCCGGGATTTCTGCGACATCCTCTCCATCCGCCATACCGCATTTCTCATCAAATCCATTCGTTCTCTTTAGTCCATGGTCAAGAGCGGCATCACACGCGAAGAGCTGATCGGCTGGGGAGGTCCCGAGGTCTTCAACCAGGCGCTCACCCTCTGCAATTCCGGCGATGTCACGGATGTCCGGTATGACGACGACACGCTCACCGTCTCCGGAAAGATCGAGCAGCCGAGCGGCTGGGCCATGCCGGTGTCCTTCAAGCTCGAGGCCGGCGGCCGCATCCACTCGAACTGCCCCTGCGAAACGAACCAGCGCTACAGCCAGGTCTGTCCGCATGTCGTCGCCATCGGACTGGCGCTTTCCATTATGGAACTCGACGAGCCTGGAGTCTCCCGTCTCCCGTCTCAAGTCCTCGACGGCGAAGGACACGAGACGGAAGACGGAAGACGTGAAGAAAAGGAAACTAACTTCATCGAGGTGCCGATCTCCCCGAGATTCTACGCCCTCGTCTCCGGCTCGCGCGCGGCGCTTTCGATCGAACTCGACGCCTGGTACGGCGACATCGACTTCCCGGTCTGCTCAATCCAGCCCGAGAAAGTCATCTACCTCGAGGATCCTGACGACGATCTCGTCCGTCGCGTCCGCTCGATGAAGACGGAACGCGACGCCGTCAAGTTCCTTGAGAAGTTCGGCTTCACGCCCGGTTACAAGGAAGGCGACTTCAAGGTCTACCTCACCGATCCGCAGAAGGTGCTCGACTTCCTCGGTGCGGGCCTCCCCGCCCTTCGCCGCAAGGGCTGGCGCGTCGATCTCTCGGAACGGCTGATGGCCCTCACGGACACGATGCCGTCGCTCGTCCCCGTTGTCCAGGTGAGGGACGCGGCAAACGGCGACTTCGACGTGAAGATCTCCTTCGATGCCATGGGCCACGAAATCTCCCCGGTCGAGGTCCAGGCGGCCGTCAACCGCGGCGACGGCTACATCATGAAGGACGGTGCCGTCATCCTCCTCGACAACACCGCGATCGGCGCCATGTGGAGCGTCTTCAGCGACTGCGCGCTCGCAAAGTCGGAGGCGCCCGCAGGCTGGGTGCGCTACCGCGGCGTCTACGGCTCGTACGTGAAGTCGTCCCTCGACCTTCTCGACTGCATTGACCTGGACGATACGGCCGCCGCGCACTGGCGCGAAGAGGCCGAGCGCCGCAACGACCGCAATCCCGACGCCAAATTCGAGCCGGTCGCGCTCGGACCGCTGGACAAGACGCTTCGACCCTACCAAAAGCAGGGCGTTTACTGGATGCGCTTCCTCGAGGAGGCCGGCCTCTGTGGACTCCTCGCGGACGAAATGGGCCTCGGCAAGACCTTGCAGACATTAACTTGGCTCAGCTTGCCAAGATGCGGGGGCGGGACGAAACCCGCCCTCATTGTCTGCCCGACCTCGCTTGTTCGCAACTGGGAGGCGGAGGCGCAGAAGTTCGCGCCGTGGCTCAAGGTGCTCGTCGTCTCCGGCCCCGAACGCGCAAAAAGTTTCGATGCGATTCCCGCCGCCGACGTCGTCATCACCTCCTACGCCCTTCTCCAGCGCGACTTCGAGGCCGCCTACTACGACAAGGAGTTTTCCGCGCTCGTCATCGACGAGGCCCAGCACATCAAGAACCGCGACACGAAGAACGCGAAGGCGGTGAAGGCCGTGAACGCGCGTCGTCGCCTCGCGCTCACGGGCACGCCGATTGAGAATTCGGTCGCGGACGCCTGGTCGATCTTCGACTTCCTGATGCCGGGCTATCTCGGCGACTACGAGACGTTCAAGCTCAACTACGAGGATCCGATCCAGGACGGACAAGGCGAGGAGACGCTCCAGAAGCTGAAGCGGAAGATCCATCCCTTCATCCTGCGACGCGTCAAGAAGTCCGTCGCGAAGGACCTTCCGGACAAGATCGTCAAGGTCTCGTACTGTCCGCTCGCCGACGACGCCCAGCGCGAGTATCTCGCCGCGCTCCAGAAGACGCGGCGCGACGCGGGCGGGCTCGTCCGCGCGAAAGGCTTCGCCAAGTCGAAGTTCGAGATCCTCGCGATGCTGATGAAGCTCCGCCAGATTGCCTCCCGCGGCAAGAAGGACGCCTTCCTCGAGCAGCTCGCCTCCGCAGTCGAGGGCGGCCACAAGATCCTCGTCTTCTCCCAGTTCGTCACCCAGCTGAAAGCCCTGAAGGACGAGCTACATTCGTCCAACATCCCCTGCTGCTACCTCGACGGTTCGACGAAGGACCGCCTCGGTGAATGCAACCGCTTCAACCGCGACCCGAAGATTCCAGTCTTCCTCATTTCGCTGATGGCTGGCGGCACGGGCCTCAATCTCACGGGCGCGGACATGGTGATGCACTACGATCCGTGGTGGAATCCCGCCGTGGAGGACCAGGCGACGGACCGCGCCCACCGCATCGGGCAGAAGAAAACCGTGTACGTCATGAAGATGATCGCCTCGAACACGATTGAAGAGAAGGTGCTCGCCCTCCAGCGCCGCAAGCAGGCGATCATCGCCGCGACGGTCGACACGACCGACGCCGCCGTTATGGAGTCGCTGACCGCCCAGGACCTGGGCGAATTACTTGCCTGAGAGCGCAGACTTGATGCGCTCATCGAGGTCGTGCGTGCGGAGGGCGTCGAGCAGCGGCCCCATCTCGCCGTCGACGATGCGGTCAAGCGCATAGAGCGTAAGGCCGATGCGGTGGTCCGTCATGCGGTTCTGCGGAAAGTTGTAGGTGCGAATCTTCTCCGAGCGGTCGCCACTGCCGCGCAGCGTCAGGCGGTCTGCCCCGACCTTCGCCTCCTCCTCGCGGCGCTTGAAGTCAAGGATGCGCGCCTTCAGGGTCGCCAGGCACTTCTCGCGGTTGCGAATCTGGCTGCGCTCGTCCTGGCAGACGGCGACAAGCCCAGTTGGCAAGTGCGTCATGCGGACAGCCGACTCCGTCTTGTTGACGTGCTGCCCGCCCGCGCCGCCGGCGCAGAAGAGGTCGATGCGGATGTCCTTTTCGGGGATCTCGAGCTCGTCATCCTCGTCCGCCTCGGGAAAGACGATGACCGTCGCTGCGGACGTGTGGATACGCCCCTGCGCCTCGGTCTCGGGAACGCGTTGGACGCGATGGGCGCCCGACTCGAACCGGAACGTGCCGTAGGCGCCTTCGCCGACCACCGTGAAGACGATCTCCTTGTAGCCGTCGAGCGAGGTCGGATTCGAATGCATGACCGAAATCCTCCAGCCCTTCGCCTCGCAGAAGCGCGAATACATGCGGAAGAGATCGCCGGCGAACAGCGCCGCCTCCTCGCCGCCCGTCCCCGCGCGGATCTCCATGACGGCATTGCGCAATTCGAAGGGGTCGGGTTTCAAAAGCGCTGCGGTGACGTCGCGCTCGCTTGTCCTGATGAGCTCCTCATCCTGCCCGTCGTCCACCGCAAGCTGGTACATCGTCCATGCGCTGTCGAGCTTCTTGAGAAACGAGTAGTCGGCGAGAACCGCGCGATAGCGTTTGCGGTTCTGCAAAACAATCGGGTCGCCGAGTTCCGCTTCGACGGCGGAGAGGCGACCCAGGACGTTCTCAATCTGGTCTTTGTCGACCAAAGCTTATTTCTTCGCAAACTTCGCGTAGCGCTTCTTGAAGGAGTCGACGCGGCCTTCGGTGTCGACCATGGTCTTGGCGCCGGTGAAGTAGGGATGGCACGCGGAGCAGCTGTTGACCGTCATCTCCTTCTTCGTGGAACGGGTGTGGATAACGTTGCCGCACGCGCAGGTGATGGTCGCGTCCTCGTACTTCGGATGGATGTCCTTCTTCATGATTCTTCTTTCCCTTTCGAAATTGTTTGCGTATTATATCATAACCGACGGCCCGAATGCAACCGCCCTCGGTTAGTGGATGTTTCCGCGGGAGGGATGGGTCTTTTCCTTCGGCTTTTCGAGCTTGAGGAAAGTCGCGAACTTGAGCGCGCCCGGCGGCAGCTCGTCCCCCGACGTGTCCGGCATGTCCTTCAGGTCCGGCGTCTCGGCATGCGTATGGTGGAACTTCGTCTTCGGCTGGACGATCTTCCGAAGTTCGTCCTTGAATACATCCAAGCCGTCCCGCAGTGGAGAAGCGGAATCCTTTCCGCTTGCAAGCGAAGCGCAAGAAACCTCAATCGGCCGTATTCCGGTCTCTTTCACAAACCGCGGCAGGTTTTCCTGCGCTTCCGGCGTATCCATCTTGTTGGCGACAATGAGATGGGGACGTTCTGCGAGCTCGACGGAATACTCGGAGATCTCCTTCTTCAGGATCTCGTAGTCCGTCCACGGCTCGCGGTTGTCCGTTCCCGCCATATCAATGACGTAGACGAGCACTTTCGAACGTTCGAGGTGCTTCAGAAACGCAAGGCCGAGCCCGACGCCCTTCGCGGCGCCCTCGATGATGCCCGGGACGTCCGCCATGCGAATCTTCGCGTAGTCGTCGTAGACAATCGTGCCGACGACGGGATTCAGCGTCGTAAAGGGATAGGACGCGATCTTCGGCGTCGCGGACGACAAGACCGACAGGAGCGAGCTTTTGCCTGCGTTCGGAAAGCCGAGAAGACCCGCGTCCGCAATGGTCTTCAGCTCCAGACGGACGCGCTTCTCCTCCGCGGGGCCGCCGGGCGTGTGCTCGGTCGGCGCCTGGTTGACGGAGCTCTTGAAGTGGACATTGCCGAACCCGCCGGCGCCGCCCTTCGCGACGACGGCCGACTGGCCCGGCTCGGTGATGTCCGCAATGAGAAGGTCCGTGTCGGCGTCGTAAACCTCGGTTCCGAGCGGCACGGGGATGACAAGATCCTTGCCGCGCTTGCCGAACATCTTCTGCCCCTTGCCCGGCTCGCCGTCCTGCGCGAAGCACTTCGGGTCGTAGTAGAGCGAAAGGAGCGAGTTGACGTGTTCCGACGCCTTGAAGACGACGTCACCGCCCCGGCCGCCGTCTCCGCCGTCCGGCCCGCCCATGATGACGAGGGCCTCGCGGCGCATGGAACAGGATCCGTCGCCGCCCTTGCCGGAGCGGACGAGAACCTCGACCTGGTCGATGAACGTCTTCGCCTTCATCCGTTACTTGGCTTTCGCCGGCTTCGCGGCCTTCGGCATCGGCGGACGGCGCATTCCGGGACGCATGGTCTCCTGGAGCTCCTGAAGCTCCTTGATGAGAGCCTTGGCCTGCTCCTCGTCGGCGATGTACTTCTTGACGATCTCAAGCTTCTTCGCCTCCATCGCCGCCTTGCGCTCGGCCATGAACTTTTCGCGCTTCGCCTTTATCTCGGCGCGCTGTTCGGGCGTCATCTGGGGACGCGCCGGCTTCTGGATCTTACCCTCCGCCGCGACGCCCGGCAGCGCACACACGCCGTTTTCGCACTTGGCCTCGTCGGCCATCGCACACACCGACCCGGCGACAAGCGCCGCACAAATGAGTTTCTTCATGATCTTATTCCTTTCGTTTTTTCAGTCGGGAAATTTTCCTGTTTGGACATCCTTCACATATTCGGCAAATGCGCCGCGGACCGTCTTCGCGAGATCGGCGTACTTCTTCACGAAGGACGGCACCTTCTCGTTGAGTCCGAGGAGGTCGTGCATCACGAGCCACTGCGCGTCGCACACCGGCCCGGCGCCGATGCCGACCGTCACGATCTTGAGGGCCGCCGTGATTTCCGCCGCCAGCTCGGATGGTACGCACTCGAGCGTCACCGCGAACGCACCCGCCGCCTCGACGGCCTTCGCGTCGCAGAGCACCTGCTCGGCCTGCTCGCGCGTCTTGCCCTGCTTCTTGAAGCCGCCGTACTGGTTGACGCTCTGCGGCGTCATGCCGACGTGGGCGAGGACTGGAATGCCGGCCGACGTGAGGCGCCTGATGAGCCCGCAGACGGACGCGCCGCCTTCGAGTTTCACCGCGTCCGCGCCCGCCTTGAGGATCGCGACCGCATTCTCAACAGCCTTGTCGTCGCCGCACTGATAGGAGCCGAATGGCATGTCGCCGACGACCATCGCATCCTTCACGGACCGCGCGACTGCGCCGACCGCCGCAAGCGTGTCGGACATATTGACGGGCAGGGTCGTCGCATAGCCGAGCGTGTTCATGCCGAGCGAATCGCCGACGAGGACAATCGGCACGCCCGCCTCGTCCGCCAGGCGCGCGAAACACGCGTCATACGCCGTGCAGCAGCCGAGCTTCTGAACGCCCTTCGCCGCCTTGACCGTCGCTACATTCCACTTCTTCATCTCATCCACTCCAATTGCCGTAGATTATATCACAATTTCAGCGGGAGCGGACACGGGAGAGAAAACGGGCATGAAGGACAAACGGCGGAATCGTCGCCAGCTGGCAGAGAATGTCCGAAATCGGCAGCGCGAGCCAAATCGCCAGCGTCTTGTCGGACATGAAATGCGGCAGAATCCAGATACAGGGAATGAGGATGACGCCCTGCCGTAGCGTCGACAGGACGACCGCCGTGAGCGGATGTCCGATGGACTGGAAGTACGTCGTCGCCACCACGTTGATGCCGATCATCCAGATCATGCAGTTGGAGACCGTGAGGTCGTGCGCGGCAATGCCAAGGAGCGCCGGATTGTCCGAGGCGACGAACATCGACGCGAGAAGCCGCGGAAACGGCGGAACAACCTGCACCGCACAGGCAAGAACGCAAAGCGCCGTCGTCACCCAATAGCCGAGGACGAGCGTATCCTTCACGCGGCGGTAGTTCCGCGCCCCCCAGTTGTACCCGAAGATCGGCTGCAGCCCCTGTTGCGCGCCCATGACGGGCATGATCGTCAGGATCATTACGCTCTGGAAGACACCAAGCGACGCGATCTGCGTCGTCGCGGTTTGCTCATCCGCCGCCCAGTGCGCAAACGCCGTCGCAAGCGAGACGTTGATCGCCGCGCCGAGGAGATTCTGCAGGAACGGCGCGAAGCCGATAGCCGTCGTCCGCCACAGGAGATCGCGGTAGAAGCCGATCCGCCACCAGCGGAGCAACACCACCGTCCCGCCGTTGAGATAGTAGCGAAGCGCCCAGAGAAAGCTCGCCGCCATCGCGATGACCGTCGCCCACGCCGCGCCCTCGATGCCCATCCCGAACCCGAAGATGAAGATCGGATCGAGGACGAGGTTCACGCCGAAGCCCACGGCGAGCGACATCATCGACTTCACCGCACCCCCTTCCGCGCGCGTCAGCGCCGAAAGCCCGAACGCAAGATGCGAGAAGATGTGCGAGAAGACAACGATCTTCAGGTACACCCGCGCCGCGGCAAACGCCTCGGCGGAGACCTTCGCTCCGCCGCACCAGTTGAGCACCGTGTCGACGTTGAAGAAGACGAGTGGCGGCAGGACGAAGAAGAAAAGCAGCTTCAGCGCAATCAGCTCGCCCACGATCCTCTCGCAGCTGACGAAATCGTTCTCACCGAGCTTGATAGAGAGGACCGAGGCATGCCCCGCGCCGACGAAGACGCCGAACGCCCCGAAGAGCATCATGACTGGAAAGGTCAGCGTGAGACCCGCCATCGCCGCCTCGCCGCAGCCCTGTCCGATGTAGAACCGGTCGACGACAGCATAGAGCGCATTGAGGCTCATCGCCACGAGCGCCGGCCATGAGTACTTAAGAAGAAGGCGTCCGAGTTTACCGGACGCCAGCTCTTCGAGGTTGTTAGAAGACGATTGCGACATTTGGGAGCGCTTTTCTTATTCGCGCCATTTCCGCCGCGGAGATGTTCAAGTCCCCGAGCTGGAGCGACTGGAGCGACTTCCACGCCTCAAGATTCTCCGGAAGCTTCGAGACCTGCGTCCGCGAGAAGGAAAGGTTCTTGAGCCCCTTCTTCTCCGCGAGCCACGCCGGCACCTCCTTGAGCGGATTGCCCGAAAGGTCGATGTCGGTCAGGGCCGGCAGGTCCTTCAACGTCTCCGGCACCGCCTTGAAGCCGTTGTTCTTCAGGTAGATGCGACGGAGGTTGACGAGTCCCTTCAGGTCCGGCAGCGCGGACAACCTGTTGTCGTTGAGCCGCAGCCACTTGAGCCCCTCAAGCTTCGCAACCGCATCGACGTTCGTCAGCTGGTTGCGGTCGAGGTTGAGGTAATCCATCCCGAGGGGGGAAGCGGAATCCTTTCCGCTTCTAAGCGCAGCGCAAGACTTAAGGTCCTTTAGTCCCTTGTCACTCAGATAGACGCGGTTCTCGGCCGGAACCGACTTGTACGCCGGCTCCGGCTCGTTGAAGCAGCCCGTCGCGCAAAGCGCGAGAGAAATAATCGAATAATCGAATAATCGAATAATCGAATATCGCATACAACTCCTCTTCACGCCAACCGCTAATAGCTAACCGCTAACAGCTAACAGCTTACTTGGCCGCCGCCGCGATGATTCCGGCGAAGTCCTCGGCCTTGAGCGCCGCGCCACCGATGAGGCCGCCATCAATGTCCTTCTTCGCGAGGAGCTCCGCCGCGTTGCCTGGTTTCATGGAGCCACCGTACTGGATGCGCACGGTCTCGGCCGTCTCCGCGCCGACGAGCTTCGCGAGAGTCGCGCGGATGAGCGCGTGGACCTCCTGCGCCTGGTCGGGCGTCGCGGTCTTGCCGGTGCCGATGGCCCACACGGGCTCGTAGGCGATGACGAGCTTGGCGCAGTCCGCCGCCGTCACGTCCTTGAGGCCGACGTTCATCTGACGCTCGATCACCTCGTTGAGCTTGCCGGCTTCGCGCTCGTCGAGCGTCTCGCCGACGCACATCATGCAGGTGAGGCCCGCGGCGATCGCGGCGCGCGTGCGCTTGTTGACCGTCTCGTCCGTCTCGCCGAAGTACTGGCGACGCTCGCTGTGGCCGGTGATGACGTACTTCGCGCCCGCATCGACGATCATGCCCGTCGAGATCTCGCCGGTGAACGCGCCGTGATCCTCCCAGTGGCAGTTCTCCGTGCCGACGCCGACCTTCGTGCCCGCGGCGGCCGCAACGGCGGCCGGGACGTCGATCGCAGGCGTGCAGCACACGATCTCGACCTTGTCGCCGAACTGCGCCGTCGCCTCGGCGACGGCCTTGATGAGAGCCGCGGTCTCGGACGGCTTCACGTTCATCTTCCAGTTACCAGCAATGATTTTCTTCCTGCTCATTTTGTTTTCCTTTGCTTGTATTGAACTTTCAAACTCTCAAACTTTCAAACCTTCAAACTTTCAAACTCTCAAACTTTCAAACTCTCAAACTTTCAAACCTTCAAACTTCTGTACTTCCGGTGTCTTACGCCGGCCGCCTTGAACATCTTCTTGACCGTGTCGAGAAAGGCGTAGTCGCCGCCGTAGACGACCTCCTTGATGCCCGCGTTGATAATCAGCTTCGCACAGGTAAGGCACGGCGAGATTGTGACATAAATGGTTGAGCCGTCGATCGGCAACCCGTAGCACGCGGCCTGGCAAATCGCGTTCTGCTCGGCGTGCGTGCAGAGGCACTCGTCGAGATGTGTGCCGCTCTTCACCTTCCCGGCACAACGCGGACAGCCACCCTCGAAGCAGTTCTTCACGCCCTTCGGAGTGCCGTTGTAGCCAGCGGAGAGAATGTGGTGGTTGCGTTCGATCACGGCGCCGACCGAGCGACGCGAGCAATTGGATCTTTTCGCGACGACCGCCGCGATGTCCATGAAGTATTCGTCCCAGCTCGGACGCGGATCCTTGACCTTCTTTGCCATTGGCTGTGTATTATACCAAATTCCGGCGGCATTTCGCGGACAAGAGCACGACCGCGCCGGACGCCGCCAGGGACAACAATCCCAACCATGTCGCCAGCCCCATCGGCGGCCAGGGCTTCTTTGTCTGCGGTCCCCGCGGCTGAAGAACTCCCACCAGATACATTTCCGGATTCGGCTGGGCGAGCGAGACAATCTTCTTCGCCTGCACCATCGCCGCGACCTGCGGATTGTTGAAGTCGGTCCTTCTCAGGAACGTCATCTGCATGCCCGCGTTCTGCCGCTTCGCCTCACGCAGATCAACTGGCGCACAGTAGAGACGGTCGACCCGCGCCAAATCACACACCCCGATCAGCACCACGCCCCCGACGAGCGGCAGAACATAGGACTTTAGACTTGAAACACGAGACAAGAGGGATACGAGCGCCTCGATGCCGTACCCGGCCAGAACCACCAGGCAAAATTCCGTCAAGTGGTGCCACTTGACCGGCGCGCGCAAATAATCGCCGAACGGCAGTGAGAAGATGACGCGGTAGACCGGCTCGCAGTAACGCCCCATCGAGCAGAGCCAGAAAACAACCGCTGCAACCGCAAAAAAGAGAACATCCTTTCCGCTTCTAAGCGAAGCGCAAAAAGCGACGATTCCACAAAGCGCCAACAAGCAGGTTATAAACCCCACATACAGCGAATGCTGGCGGTAGTTGCCCGCGGGCGCGTCCTTCGGTCGCCCGAGTGCGCCCGTATACTGCGTGACGCCTGTCCCGTAGCGCGCGCCGAGCGAGAGCGTCATCGGACAGCTCGTGTCGCCGTTCAAGCGCGGAATGAAGAACTCCGCCGTCTCGCTCGGCGGCAGGGACCAGTTCGTCACGAAGATCCAGCGCTTCTCGCGCTCGTCGACCATCGCCTTATCCTTTTCGGAGACCGTCTGTCCCTCCTCGATCTGCTTGTCGCGTCCCGCGAGGTCGTTGACGAAGGCGCTACGGATGTACGGCGCGCCGACGATGAAGAAGACCGCCGCGGAAAGAACCGCGCCCTTCCAGGGAAACTTGCGCTCGCGGACGCAACACCGGATGAAATACGCGCCCGTGAAAATCGTGAAGAGAAGCCAGAGGTCCGGCTGATGGCAGCTTCCCCAAGCAACGCACGCGCCAAGGAGCAGCCAGTGCCTCAGCTTGCCCTTCCGCACCGCACGGTCGGCGAGGCCGAACGCGAAGACGCCGTAGGTCATCCACTGGAACCAGCCGAGATGCCCCGCCGAGAAGAGCGTGCACCAGTAGCCGCTGAACGCCAGCAGCAGCCCCGCGCCGTACGCCGCGAGCCGCGACAGGCCGCGGCCGCGGCAGAAATACACCATCCCCAGCGCCGCGCAGTAGAGCGCGAGGGCGTACTGCAGCTCCTGCCAGAAATAGGGCGAGCCCGAGAACTTGAAGATGACATCAGAGGGTATGAACTTGCCGCTTACGAACATGCCGCGCAAGGTTCCGATCGCGTAGTCCGGCCCATAGACGAACGGACAGTCCGGCATCACGGGCGCGAAGTCCATCGACCACGTCCCCCAGAAGACGAACCCGATGAGCGCCGCGAACACCGCGGTAAAGCCGAGGAACCAGTAATGTTTCGCTTTCATTTGGAATATTATACCATATCATCGTTTCGAATTATGGTATACTTTTCGTCTCAATGAAATCCATACTCTGGATACTGAACGGATGCGGACTCGAGGGACGCGGCATCACCGGCGCCCCTGTCCGCTTCCACGAGGTCTCGAAGCGGTTTGCCGCGGACGGACGCGTCCAGCACCTCCTGACGACACCCGGCGGCAAGACCATGCAGACGACACTCGGCTGCAAGCTCCCGATGACCGTCGTCCCCGCGTCGTTTCTTCTCAAAAGCGAGCCGTGCCGTCCCTTCCGCTTCTGGAGCTATCTCGTCACCTCGATCCTCTGGCGTTTCCACGCGGCAAAACTGCCGCGGACGGATGTCCTCGTCACTGTGAGCGACTACTTTTGCGACATCATCCCCGCGCTCGCCCTCAAGAAGCGCACGGGCGCGAAGTGGATCGCCTGGATTCACCACTGCGAAACGGATCCGAAGCTGCGTCCCGGTAACCGCCTCGTCAATGAGCTCACCTTCCGCATGCAGCGCTGGAGCTTCAAGCGCATCGCAGCCCATGCGGACGCCGCCTGGATCAACGATACGCTCGCTGGCGACGAGATCGAGCGCCGGCTCCTCGCCCTCGGCATGGACAAGTCCCGCATCCGCCGTATGCAAAACGGCATTGACCTCTCCACAATCCAAGCGACTCACCCTCTCACCCTCTCACCCTCTCACCCTCTCACCGACGCCGTCATGATCGGTGTCCGTCCCAACAAAGGCCTCCATGACATCATCCCGATCTGGCAGATGGTCCAGAAGCTGCGTCCCGACACGACCCTCACCCTGATGGGCGGCATGAGCGGCGAAGCGGAAGTCGTAAAGGAGATTGAGCGGCTCAAGCTCCCGATCACCGTCTTCAAGCCCGCGAACGGATTCCTCCCCGCGGCAGATTACTATGCCAAGATCAAGGAGGCGAAGATCCTCTTTGCGCCGAGCCATGAGGAAGGCTGGGGCATCGCCGTCTGCGAGGCGATGGCCGCGGGACTCCCCGTCGTCGCCTACGACCTTCCCGCCTATCGCAAGATCTATCCCGGCGCCTATTCCGCGGTCCCCTGCTTCGACCAGGCGATGTTCGCCCATGCGGTCGCCCGAATCCTCAACGACCCGGCCGAATACGCCCGTCTCCAGAACCTCGGCCGCATCTGCTCGAGCCAGTACGACTGGAACGCCATCGCCACCGCCGACTCCGCGGCGGTTTAGCGAAGCGACTCCTCGAACGGGCCGCGGCCCGTTCGCCGCAGCCACACGCGAAAGAGCGCGTGTAGCGGCGGAATGCGGAAGATCGCCAAGAACACCGCGCGATACGCGACAATCTCCCAGACCTTGTAGAACTTGCGCAGGGAGCGCCACTTCGTCTCGCCGAACACCTCGGCGCACATGTCAAACCACAAAAGCTGCGTGTCCGTCAGCATCTTGGTGATGCGGCTCGCCTTCCACGGCGCTTCGCCCGCGTAATGGAGAACGATCGGTTCGCCGCGCTTCGTTTTGATGCCATTGCGCGGAAACGTCTGCCACTTGTCCGGGAGAAGCGTCACCTCATTGCCGATTGCCCCATACATCATCGACTGGTCGGCACAATTGTAGCCCCGATGCGTGCGGCCGAACTCCAGAACGGGCGCAAACGCATCCCTCTGCCGGATTTCACGAAGATTGTACACGGCGACTCCCGCGCAGAAATACCGGCGTTCGTCGAATGGCAGGCCGTTTGACTCAAACCACGCGCGTTCCATGGCCAACGTTCCGGCTGACTGCTCTCGTGAGCATCCGACAAGTGGAACCTCGTGGCGCAACTTCCAGAGCTCACATACGTCTGCGAACCACAGCGTGTCGACGTCCGAATAGACAACCGCCTCGGCCTCGGGCAACAGCTTCGGCAAGAGCAACCGCGCATAGGTCATCTTCGACGCCGAATAGGCCGGCAAATCAAGCTGGTCGACTTCGGAGACATCGTGGAACACGACTTCCGAATGCACATGAAACGACTTGATTCGATCCTCCAGCCAGCGCATGCCCTCTTCCGTGAACTGGCTCTGCAGGATGTGAAAGCGAAGGAACGCCTCCGGATCCGCTCGCCTGGCAATGCTGCAGCAGGCAACCGCCATTCCCCTGAAGTAGTTCCAGGCCGACAGCAACGCAATCTCGACGACATTGTCCATCAGCAGATTTCCATGTCCTCGAGAATCAGATAGCGGTGCTGGCCCATCAGAGAGTCCAGCTTCGACGAATCAAAGACCGTCGATCCCGACTCCAGGGCCAGCGCCTCCTTTGGCCACGGGACGAAATCGACCTTCGCGCCAAGCCGGGATGCGACAAAGTGCGCGGCCTCGGCCAGAGAGCGGTCGACTCCGCCCACGTTGAAGATACCCGTCGCGTCATCCGCCAGAAGCCGCCCGACCGCCTCGCAGATATCCCGGACGTGCGTGAAGGTCCTGCGCTGGCCGCCGTCGCCGAACAGGGTGATGCGTCCTTCCTTCGCCTGCCGGATCATGAAACCCAGCGTCCCGTAGGAATAGCCGTGCGAGACGATGCTGCCGTAGGGGACGCAAATGCGAATGACCGCGTACGGAACGCCCGCGTCCCGCAGGAGCTCCTCCGCCCGCAGCTTCGTCTCGGCGTAAACGGTCTTGCACTCCTTCTCGGCGTCCTCTGGCAGCGGACGCTCGGCGCCCTTGTAGACAAGCCGCGTCGACGGAAACACCACCTTTGGCGCCAGCTCTCCCAGCGGCCGCAGCTTCACGATGAGATTCCGGACCCCGCCCTCGTTGACGGCGACATACCGCTCGCGGTTCGCATTGCTTGCGGCGGCCCCCGTCAGCCCAGCGAAAAAGAGAACGCCCGAATACCTCGTCGGATCAAACGACTTCCAGAACGACGGCGACGTCACGTCCGCCTCCGGCAGGTCGAGCTCATCGCAGACGATTCCCTTCGACCGGAAATGCGAAACCAGCTGGGCGCCGAGGTATCCCCTGCTGCCGAAGACCGCGTAACGCGCGACCAGATCATATCCCAGCCGGCGGGCGATCGCGTCCAAAAGGCGCGACTGGACCAGGTCTTCCTGGTACTCCTCTTCGAAATCCGCCGCCCTTATCTTGGCGCTCACCGCATCAAGCAGTCGCGCGAAGTGATCGTCGCGGAACGTGCGCCGTTCGGTCTGTCCGCCGATGCGGACGACAACCTCCGCGTCGAAATCGGCACGCGCCGTAAACGCCCGCGTCGTCGAGATCTCTCCCTCCGTACCGCGGACGACATAGCCGCAACGGTATTCGGAATCCATGCTGTAGGACGCCTCCGACACGACGCCGTCGGACCTTTCCAGCACGAATTCGCCGTCCTTGTCGACCGCCCAGGACGAAGCCGTCGACACCTTTGCCGACCGCAGCGACAGGTCCTTTCCCAGAAGATAGGTCGATGACTTGATTGCGTACGCCCCGGTGTCGAGAAGCCCTCCGCCGCCGAGTTCCCGGGAATAGCGGATGTCATTCGGGTTCGCAATGGCCGGGAAGCTGAATCGCGTCGTCACGCCGACGATCCTTCCAATCTTCCCGGAGTCAATCAGCCGCCGGACGAAGAGGTTCTGCGCATGGAAGCGGAACTGGAAGCTCTCCATCAGCAGAAGGCTGTTTTTCCGGGCGAGCTCGACGAGCGTGCGCACCTGAAGATACGAACAGCCAAGCGACTTCTCGCACAGCACGTGCTTTCCCGCCTCCAGCGCCCGCCGAACCCATTCGTAGTGAAGTCCTGTTGGCAGCGGACAGTAGACAAGGTCGACGTCGTCCGCGGCGATCAGCTCGTCGTACGAGCAGGGGCGTGCGCCGTGGACCGACGCCAGCTCCGTCGCCTTCTCAGCCGTCCGGCTGGCGACGGCGACCAGTCGGAAGTCGCCGTGCGCGGCAAACGCCGGCGCCAGGGACCTTTTCGCGATGTTCGCGCACCCCAGGATTCCGACTCGAATCATAGCATCGAGACCAGGCTTCTCACCTGGATGTTCAGGTAGTTGTTGAAGCGGAGGAACTCCTTGATCTGCGGCAGCGTCAGCCACAGGAAGTTCTCCGACTCGTCGATTTCAAAGGACTCGTCGAGCTCGATGACGACGTTGCAAGTTGCCGCACTCGACCTTGGCCTGGAGCAGATAGTGCATCACGCCGTCAAACCGCTTGGCGAAGAGCACGCACAGCCCTTCCTGCATCGGCTCGACAAGGGGCTGGCTCCAGTGCGCGACCTCGCGGTTCTCAATCGTCACGTCCACGCCGATCACGCGGAAGAACCGGCGGTCCTTCCGCACGATCTCGTCTTCCGCAACTGTCCAGTCCGCGACGTCACGCAGCCCGATTCTGTCCGCCGTCAGCTCGTACTTGCCCTTCAGGTGACTGATCCGATGCAGGATCTCGTCGACCGACAGAAGCCCGTCCAGCGACCGGTCGGCGCCCGTCTCGCGTAAACCGCTGAACACCGTCCGCGCGTCCATATTTACCGTGTTGTCGTGGCGCATCAGGGCTTTGATCTGCGGCAACGTCAGCCACCTGAAGTCCTCGCCGCACGCGACGTCGTCCTCCGTGCGCACGATCATGTTGCGGTTCCGCTTCCGGTAGAACCTCGCCCCCTGCTCGCTCTGGAGCTGGTCCAGGATGACCTGGCCGGACGCGGCGTTGAGAAAATAGTCCAGATAGGCGGGACGCTTGCCGCCGTGGACCTGCATGTAGTTCGACCGCGTCGCCTGCACCGTCGGGGACAGCTGAACGCAGTTCACGTTGCCCGGCTCGATCTTGGCCTGCATGAGATAATGGGGAACGCCACCGAAGTCCTTGCACAGGATCCCCAGTATGCCGACCTCCGGCTGGTTGATGATGGGCTGCGTCCATCGTGAAACGGTCCCCGTGTTCGTATAGACGTTCAGCCCGACGACCGAGAAGAAGCGTCCCGACTGATGGACCAGGTCGCCCGTCTCCGTGTCAAACCGCCAGCCCTTCAGGTCCCTGAACGGCACGCGGTCAATGCGGACGTGAACCTCCGCGGTCAATGCGGACGTGAACCTCGCGGTTCCGCCTCTCCAGCCACTGAAGGACCTTCTCGTTTTCCGTCACGCCATCCATTACGCAAATGTCATTGTTGTGATTTTCATCGCCCATCAGCCCGCAGAAGCCGCATCTTGATGAGATGCAGCCAGTTGTGAAGCGCGGGCGGGCAGAGCCAGAGGGTGAACTGAATCCACCGTCCCTGCAGCGTGCGCCCGAAGCGCGCCCACCGCACGCGCCGCTCATACTCCGGCGTGACGGCAAAGACCAAGTGCGGATACTTCGCCTGGTTCTCGCGGATGTACTTCGGAAACGTTTCGCCGATCCGCTCGCCAAAGCAGTTCATCTTCCAGAACACTCCGCCGCCACTTTCGATCACACGCTTGATTTCCGCAAGGTCGATCTTCCCGTCGCCCGGGTTGTACTCCTGGTGAGCAAACGAAGCCATCTTCCTCGCAACCGCTTCCACACCGCCCAGGCAGGTGAAGTGCCAGCCGCCATTCGGCACCGTCACCGTCCCGCCACGACTCCGCGGCAGATCGCGCGCCATCTTCGACGCCGTCGTGCCCTCGTTCAGTTCGGGAATGAGAAACTCGTTCTCGTAGAAGTTGAGCCCGTCATAAGCCGACTTGAAGTCCCGGTAGCTGAGCATCTGCGTCCCGCTCCAGCGCCGCCACCGAACGTTGTGGTAGTTCAGGTAAAAGGCGTAATACTCCTGCTGGAACCGCTTGACCCCGGGCGTGCCGACCCACTCGGCGATCTTCTCGGGACGCGGAATCTCATCCAAATCGGAGATGATGACCGTGTCGTCGTCCTTCGCTCCCTTCAGTCCTTCTGCAATCGCATTGCGCTGGATGTTCTCCCGCCACCAGGCCGTCTTGCATCCGTCCGGGAACTTCTCGACCTTGACGTACTCGATTCGATCCAGGAACTCCGCGAATCTGCCGCGGTTCTCCTCAAAGTAGAACGGCTTCGGCTTCCCGGTGTGGGTCTCCCCCGCCTCGACGATCACGAACCGGTCCACGACGTCCTTCAGGACGTTCAACCGGATCTCCAGCAGGTCCAGTTCATTGAAAAAAGGAAAGCAGTCGTAAACCATGTGGGTATTATATCACAGGCGCGGCTATTATGGTAAAATATGCACCATCCCGCATCCCGAGTTTGCCAGTTGAAAATTCCAAAATCGTGTTCTCGACCAAGCCCGCATGCGTTTTTCGCTTGCGGGCTTCATAATAATTATGTGGTTACTCAGAACGGGTTCACTGACGACTTCAACTTCCTGATGTCTCCGTTTGTGTAGATCTTCGCCGGGATCTCGAGGCCGAACGCCTTGAGCAGCAGACCGATGTCGTCACCGTCGACGTTCTGCATCCGATAGTAGTCGCCTGGCAGCTCGTCGACCTGCCAGTCCGCGAGCGCTTTGGCAACCCTTGCGCCAGGAAGGCCGTACGTCCAGTCGAGGTCCTTTCCGAATTCCGCTCCGAGCGCAGACTTCGTCTTGCGCTGGATGAGCCGCATCATCGTCAGCGCGATGAAGCAGATCATGAGGTGCGCCTCGATGTGCTCGCGCGTCCTGACGTAGATCGGACGGGTCTCGAGCGTCGATTTCATCTCGCGGAACTGGTCCTCGATCTGCGTGAGGCCGTGGTACTTGTCGATGACCTCGCGGTCCGGCATGTCGAGCTCCGACGTGACGATCTGGTAGTAGCCGAAGAGGTCGTTGAACGCGCTGAGCTTCTCGTCGTCGATCATCGCCGCGAGCTTCGTGCCGTCGAGGACGTTTCCCGTCTTCCTGTCGAGGACGTCCGTCTTCAGGAACCGCCGCAGGCTCTGGCTCTGCGCCGCCGTGATGCGGAAGCCGCCGGGATTGGCCTTGAGCTTCTCGACGAACGCGAGGAAGGATGCGTTCTCGCGCAGTTCGCGTTCGTAGAACGACCTGCTCCAGTAGACGACAACCTTCTCCTTGAACGTCCGCGTCACCGTGACGTCCTTCCCGTCCTTGTCCTTTTCGACAAGCTTCACCGTCCGCTCCACGATCCTGGACTTGCAGCGGAAGTCCGCGTCCGGGGAGTCGTATCCCTGCGGGTTGATCGCCCAGTCGATCTCCTTCCTCGTGCTTTTCCGCAGGCTTTTCGCGACGATGTAGCCGTTGCCTGCATCCGTGACGTGACACATGTTCGTCCCCGAGTACATGCCGCGATCCGCGACGAGGACGAACCGCTCCAGCCCGAGCGTGTCGACCGTCTCCTTCATTGAGGGCCTGAGCGTATGATGATCGAGCGTGTTGCCGGGGAACATGCCGAACGAGATCGGGATGCCGTTGTCGTCGAGGAAGAGCCCGAGCTGGACGATGGGCTGCTTGCGGTTCTCCTTGCTGACGCCGTTCTTCCGGAGTCCTTTCCCGATGACGTTCCCGTCGGCGTCCGTCTCGTCCGGATCGGGACGCGGGATCTCGAAGAAGAAGTTCGTCACGTCGTAGAAGACGACCTTCGAG
>CADAKF010000013.1 GCA_902788415.1 uncultured bacterium | reverse complement strand
AATCCTATTTCCGAAGCGGAAAGGATTCCGCTTCCCCACTGGTTTAGCGGTCGACCGAGTCGCTTTTTTGACAAGCGGAAAGGATTCCGCTTCCCCACTCTTTGGTCGGGGTTGCACGATTGGCGCATTTTTTGATACAATATGCGCCAATCTGCGACTGTCTCAGGAGGTTATCCCTGCCGCGGGTGCTTTCGAGTGAAAGTGTATGCCCTTGTTTTGGGGTGACCTCCCAGTTTGCGGTAAAATAGAGAAGAAAGAGACACTAAAATGAAAGTTGACAAGGCTGCCATCAAGAGCGAGTTCCAGCGCCATGACCGTGACACGGGTTCCAGCGAGGTTCAGATTGCGATCCTGACGAAGCAGATCGAGGCCCTCACTGAGCATCTCAAGGCGAATAAGAAGGACCATTCGAGCCGCTACGGCCTTCTCCGCAAGGTCCAGAACCGCCGCAATCTTCTTGACTACCTGAAGCGCGAGAACGAGCAGTCCTACAAGGACCTCATCAAGAAGCTCGGCATCCGCCGCTAACGCGACGAGAGCTGTTAGCGGTTGGCTGTTAACGATTAGCCGTGGAGGATGGCCCAGGACCAAGCTAAGCGCTAAGTGCTAAAAGCTGACGACCATTGACGAACGATAAGTAGGTAAAGAAAAGAAAGATCAAAGCAATGCAAGGTGCAAAGCAGTTCAAGGTCAATATCGCGGGGACCGACCTCGTGTTTGAGACCGGGCTTCTGGCGCAGCAGGCCGCCGGAGCCGTCACCTGTTCGTATGGTGACACTACCGTCTTCACGGCGGTGACGAATACCGACACGCCGCGGGAGGGCATCGACTTCTTCCCGCTTCAGTGCGAGTATCGCGAGAAGTTCTACGCGGCGGGCAAGTTCCCGGGCGGCTTCTTCAAGCGCGAGGCGCGTCCGACCTCCAAGGAGATCTTGACGGCCCGCATGTGCGACCGTCCGATCCGTCCGCTCTTTCCCGACGGGTACTACAACGACGTCCAGGTGAACTCGACGCTCATCCAGTGCGACGGCACGCGCGAGGCGGATTTCCTGGCGGTGAACGCGTCGTCCGCGGCGCTCCACATCTCGGAGATTCCGTTCATGGGCCCGATCGGGTGCGTGCGCATCGGCCGCATCAACGGCGAGTGGATCATCAACCCGACCCACGAGCAGAAGGCGAAGAGCGACATTGACCTCCTCTACGCCGGCATCCGCGGCAAGTTCCTCATGATGGAGGGCTCGGCCTCGGAGATTACCGACGAGGACTTCATCGCCGCCTTGAAGCGCGCGCATGAGGAAGTCGAGAAGATTATCGACCTCCAGATCGAGATGCGCCGTGCGCTTGGGCTTCCTGACAAGGTCATCAAGGACGTTCCGCAGCCGGCGGACAAGATGGACTTCATGCGCAAGGAGGGCGGCGAGGCCCTCGCGGCGGCGTTGCTCATCAAGGGCAAGCTCGAGCGCCAGGGCAAGGTTTCGGCCATCAAGGAGGACCTCCTCAAGAAGGTCGCCGAGAAGTGGCCCGAGGTCGACGCCGTCGGCTTCGTGCACCTCTTCGACGCCTTGGAGATCGAGACCGTCCGCAAGAACGTGCTCGTCCACGGCAAGCGCATCGACGGCCGCGCCCAGCACGAGATCCGTCCGCTCGCCGCGCAGGTCGGGGTTCTCCCGCGCCTTCACGGTTCGGCGATCTTCTCGCGCGGCGAGACGCAGTCGTTCGCGACGGTCACGCTCGGCACGAAGAAGGACGCGCAGGACCTCGATTCGGTGACGGGTGGCGACACCTCGAAGCGGTTCATGCTGCACTACAACTTCCCGCCCTACTGCACGGGCGAGGTCGGGCGTCTCGGGTCCACCGGTCGCCGCGAGATCGGCCACGGCGCGCTCGCCGAGCGTTCGATCGCGGAGGTGCTCCCCGACGATTTCCCGTACTCGATCCGCGTCGTCAGCGAGATCATGGGGTCGAACGGCTCCAGCTCGATGGCGTCGATCTGCAACGGCTGTCTCGCGCTCATGGACGCGGGCGTTCCGCTGAAGCGCACGGTCGCGGGCATCTCGATCGGCCTCTTCACGAACGACGACCAGAGCCAGAAGGTGCTCGTCACCGACATCCTCGGCGCCGAGGACCACTGCGGCGACATGGACTTCAAGGTCGGCGGCACGAAGAAGGGCATCACGGGCTTCCAGGTCGACCTGAAGCTCCGCGGCCTCACGTGGGACCTCGTCGAGGGTGCGGTCAAGGCCGCGCATGACGCGCGTCTCAAGATCATCGACTTCATGGAGTCCGTCATCCCGGCTCCGCGCACCGAGCTCAACAAGTACGCGCCGCGGATCGAGGAGATGCAGATCCCGGTCGACAAGATCGGTGCACTCATCGGTCCCGGCGGCTCGAACATCCGCGCGATCGTCGAGAAGACGGGCGCCCAGATCGACATCGATGACGACGGCAAGGTCTCGATCTTTGCGACCTCGCTCGAGTCGATGGAGATGGCGAAGCGCGAGGTTGGCGCGGTTTCGGCGGTTGCCGAGCCGGGCAAGATCTACGAGGGCAAGGTCACCGGCATCAAGGACTTCGGCGCGTTCGTCGAGATCCTCCCGGGCATGGACGGCCTCTGCCACATCTCGGAGTTCTCCGACAAGTTCCTCAAGTCGATGGAAGGCGTCTGCAAGGTCGGCGACATCATCAAGGTCAAGTGCCTTGACGTCGACGAGCGCGGGCGCATTAAGCTCAGCCGCAAGGCGGCGATGGCGGAACTCGATGCGAAGGCGTAATGGCCTCGCATCGAGAGCTGTTAGCTGTTAGCGATTAGCTGTTAGTCTGAAAGAGGTGTGAAACATGAACGCTGAACTGCTTAAGAAGGCGCACGAGAAGATTCCGTCCGTGCCGGTGCTGGTGAACCTCATCTCGAAGCGCGAGAAGGAGCTCATCAACGGCGCGAAGCCGCTCATCCTGCCCGAATCCCTCGATGTCGACAAGTGCGACATCGCGCTCCAGGAGGTCGCCGAGGGCAAGCTCGTCGCGGAGATCGACTTCGATGCGATCGCCAAGGCGGAGGACGCCAAGACCAAGTGGAACACGAAGCATGCCGAGAGCGTGTCTTCCCTATATGCCGACTGAACGAAAGTTCAACCCGGTCTTCGCTGAAAACCGGAAGGCCCGGCACGACTATGCCGTACTCGAGACGATCGAGTGCGGCATTGTCTTGACGGGAACCGAGGTCAAGTCGGTGCGGCACGGCGAGGTTTCCCTCGCCGGCGCCTACGGTGCGGTCCTGAAGGATGAGCTCTGGCTTCTTGGGGCGGACATCGCCGCCTACAAGTTCGGCAATCGCTTCAACCACGAACCGAAGAGCCAGCGGAAGCTCCTCGTGCACGCGAAGGAGATCCGCGAGCTGAAGATGAAGACGGAGACGAAGGGCCTTACGCTCGTGCCGCTCAAGGTCTTCTTGAAACATGGAAAGATCAAGGTCGAGCTTGGCGTCTGCCGTGGCAAGCAGGCGCATGACAAGCGCGATGCGCTGAAGGCGAAGGCCCTCCGCCGCGACCTGGAACGTGCGTAAATTTCGCCCTTGCGCGGCGCGGCCGATTTATGATATACTATGCACCGTTTCCACGAATGGGGAAGTAGCTCAGTTGGTAGAGCATCACGTTCGCAACGTGGGGGTCGAGAGTTCGAATCTCTTCTTCTCCACCAATTCGCGGGGGGACAGCAAGGCGGCTCTCGTTCGAATCCTAGGTTGAACGCGCCGCGTTTTTTGTTATTTGGAGTGTGCCGTGGCTGAAAAGAGATATCTGGGCATAGACATCGGTTCGACGACCTTCAAGGCCGTGCTTCTTTCGGAGTCCGGCAAGGTGCTGCGGAGCGTCTACAAGCGCACGCAGCCGATTGATTCCGGAAAGGTCGCTTGCACGGGGCGCTGCAACAGCTGCGGGCACTGTAGCGGCGGCGCGGTGAAGCGCCTGGCGCTCGAGTTCCTCAAGGTCTGCGGCATTTCGTTCGACGACCTGTCGGCGCTCGTGGTGACTGGGAGCCAGATTGTCGAGGATACGAAGAAGTTCATCCCCTTCGACTTCCAGGTCAGCGAGGTGACGGCGCACGTCGAGGGCGCGAAGTTCCTCCATCCCGACGTGGACGCGATCATCGACTGCGGCGGGCAGGATTCGAAGTGCATGGTGTACGACCGGCCGATGAACCTCTGGACGTCCATGATGAGCGGCGTCTGCGCGGCCGGCACGGGCAGCTTCCTCGATTCGGTCGCCCAGAAGCTCGGCGTGAAGATCGAGGATGTCGCGGACAAGGTCAACTACGACTCCCACACCGAGTTCAGCTCGGTTTGCGCGGTTCTCTCGGCGACCTCGATCAACAAGTTCAAGAATCGCGTGCCGATCGGCGACCTTCTCGCGGGCGCCTGCAAGGCACAGGCGCGCACGATCCTCAACTCGGTCGGGCAGCTGCTCCTCAACGCGCCGGGCCGCAAGATTCTCTTTCAGGGTGGCGTCGCGTTCAACAAGGCGGTCGCCTACTTCCTCAATAAGCTCACCGGCAGCGAGATCGTCATTCCGCAGTATCACGAGGTGATGGGCGCCCTGGGTGCCGCCGTGGTCGCGAAGAAACTCGACGAGCTCAAGAAGGGCGGCGAGCTCGACATCGCGAAGGTCGAATACGAGCCGACCCGCGGCAAGTCGACGCTTCTGCGCATCAAGTCCACGAAGCACGACTTCTTCTCGAAGGACGCGTCGAAGCCGCTTGTGTGGCGCAACCTCTTCTATCCGACCGAGATCCTGAACGCGATGGGCTGCCGCATCCGCACGCTCGAGACGTATGCGGCGCTCTACGGCCGCCGCGCCGACTTCGTGAAGGAGACGCTGGGCAAGGCCGCGCAGAAGGGCTTCGACCAGCAGACCTGCTCGTTCCTGCGGATGCTTGAGGGCATGGAGCTCGAGAAGCCGGACTTCGCCGTCTCGACGGCCCAGCCCTGCCAGCAGGGCGAGCGTGTGTTTGCGGACCTGACGCGCACCTACGGCATTCCTGACCGCTTCTATTCGCTGCAGACCCCCGTCAACGGCCACAGCCGCAACGCAGTCGAGACGATTGCGGACGGGCTCGCCGAGTCCGTCGCGGAGATGGAGAAGGCGTTCGGCCGCAAGCTCGACCCGGCGCGGCTCGAGGAGGCCTGCGTCCTCTCGAACGAGGCGGCGGCGCTTGCGAAGACGTGCAACGAGATCCGCTTCACCTCTCCGCCGGTCGTCCGCGGCAGCGAGGCGATCTACAACGCGATCGTCTTCTCGCAGCTCTGGGGCACGCAGGATCTCGTCGAGATTCAGAAGGCCTACCTTGAGGAGCTGCAGATGAAGAAGGCGTGGGCCGAGCAGCGCTATTCAATCGACGACACGCACCGGCTCCTGTGGCTGCACCTGCCGCCGTTCTACGACACGCGGCATCTCGACTACATCGAGAAGACGTGCAACGCGCCGATTGTCTTCGAGGAGACGAACTTCGTCGGCTGGGAGCCGCTCGACCCGAAGGATCCGTACCGGTCGCTCGCGAAGAAGCTCCTGCAGTCGGGCTTCCTCGATCCCTTCCAGCGCGTCGAATACGTGAAGCGGGCGATTCCCGCCGGCAAGTTCAACGGCGTCATCCTCTACACGCACGGCTTTGGCCGCTGCTCGCTTGCGGACCGCTCGTTCTCGAAGCTTCTGCGCGAGACGCTGGAGGAGACGGGCGTGCCGCTCCTCGCGCTCGAGGGCGACTGCATGGACGCGTCAATCGACCCGTGCTCGACCGTCACGAAGATCGCCTCCTTCGTCGAGGCGCTGAACCTCAAGAAGTTCGGCAACATCTTCGGCAAAATGGCGTAGTGAGGGATTAGGGAGCGCGGTTGCGCTCGATTGAGATGTCGTCGTTCGAGACGTCTCCGCCCCAAGGGAACAGTGGAAGCGGAGGGGTTAGTGACTGGCGAAATGAAGGAGGTCGCGCTCGTAGTCCTGAAGCGCGTGGTAGTAATGCACGACAATCACGCGCCTGGACTCTTCGTCAATGCGGTAGATGATCAGGTAGCCGCCGGCGGTGACGCGATGATAGCCCAACTTGCGAAGAAAGGTGTCCTTGCAAAAGGAGAACTTGTCCGGCATGCTCTCTAATTCGATGAGCCGAGCGTCGATCTTGTCCGCCAGCGCGGCCGCAGCCGGCGGGTTGCCGAGCTCGACGGCGATGTAACGGACGATTCGGTCGAGGTCGTCGTCGGCCTCCGGAGAGACGATGACCTCATACATGGTACTTCTCCCGAATGGCTGCAAGGGAGGCACGGGCATTTTTCCCGAGACCTGCGGCAATCTGCCGTTCGGAAGTCGCAATCTTTTCGTATAGGGCGAGCTTGGCAAGCGTTTCGTCGAAGAACGCCGTGCTGACGATGACGGACGATCCGTAGCCGTTCTTGGTCAGATAGACGGGGCCTTTCTCGATTTCGGACTCAACCTCGGGATATTTGTTCCGAAGGTCGGAGACCGGACGAATACGTGTTGCAAGCATGGCTTTGTTCCTTCTGTGGTTGTGGAAATATTTTATCATAATTTTATCTCTAACGTAAGAGGGGCGTGGCAAGACAAACGATGCGGGGATTTCCCGTCAAAAGGGGTGCCGTGTTTGCAAGCCGCTGCAAACACGGCGCGTAATTTTGGTATAATCTTCCTTGTCTTGCGGGGGAGAAATCCCGCAGGGCTGTTTGCGTAACAGCAGATAGAACGTTCCACTGAAATACTACCACTATTTCGAAGGAAAAGAACGTGATATTTGCGAGTTGTGCATCCCAATGGGGTGCATTCTCGTTATCGACATTCTTTTCCAGCCTGTGGTAGGGCTTCAGTGGGGTGCACGAGGCGGAATGCACCCCGCCTTTTGCAGACGGCGCGAGGTCGTGCGTTCCTTCACGTGCAGGAAGAGGGGAACGACGCGATGGGCTTCGGGCGAGTTGTGATTGCCGCGTTTTGTGTCGTTGCCCTTGGAGGCGAGACGATGGCGAGCAAAAAGGGAGGGACGCGCTCCTGCGCGTCCGTGACGAATGATTGCGTAACGACGGCGTCCTCGCCGTCGGATGGCACGGGCAACCTTTCCAAGCAGCATCGCGATGACCTTGTCCGCAAGCTGGGCGCAATCAAGAACTACCTCGAAGCGTCCAAGGCAACTGATACCAACGCCGTGCAGCTTCTTCGTTTTGCCGCGGAAGTGGAGAAGGAAGTCCGGACGAAAAAGTATGGACTTGTCTTCGAGGAACACAAGGAGCGTGTGGATGTCGAGTTGGAACATAACCTACCCGTGCTGACCGAGGACAAGAAGCGGTTCATCGACAACGGTGGTGAAGTCAATTTTCTCATCGAGGGCGACAACCTCGCCGCGCTCAAGCTGCTGGAGAAGACCCATCGCGGCAGAATCGATCTCATCTACATCGATCCGCCCTACAACACCGGCAATAAGGATTTCGTTTACAATGATTGCATTATTGATTCTTCCGATATGTTTCGGCATAGCAAGTGGTTATCATTTATGGAAAAACGCCTTCGTATTGCGCGAACATTATTGTCGAAGAAGGGGGCTATCTTCATTTCCATTGATGATAATGAGCAGGCTAACTTAAAGTTGCTTTGCGACTCGATTTTTGACGAAGCAAATTTCATTGCCAATGTAATTCCAATTGCGAACCCGGGCGGCCGTGACTATAAGCAAATAGCAGTTATGCACGAGTATTTGCTTGTTTACGGAAGAACAGATCAAACGGAATTGAATGAGTTGGCGAAGGAAGTTGATTTTGAATTGTTTGATGCAAATGGCGGGTATGCATTGAGAGAGTTGAGAAACCGTAATCCTAAGTTTCACAAGGGAAATAGGCCAAATCTCTTTTATCCAATATACGTTAATCCGTCGGTAAAAGATGGGGCAGGGTGTTGTATGGTTTCCTTGTCGCGGATGTCACCGAATGATGTCGAAGTGTGCCCATATAATAGTGCAGGGAAGGAGAGCGTTTGGCGCTGGGGGCGTGATCTGCTTGGAAGAAATCTATCGAGTGACATTAATAGTGCAAATGTTGTTGCAAAGCAGAAAAGAGATGGTGGCTGGAACATATATGAGAAATGTCGTAAGACAACATCAAAGGCAAAGTCATTGTGGGATGAAACAGAAATGCGAACCGAAGATGGCACTCGTCTGATGCGAGCTATCTTTGGGGAAGATGTTTTTGAGCACCCCAAACCGTTGTCTTTACTTCAGAGGTGTTGTCAATTGGGAAGTCGTCAAGGTTCGACAGTTCTTGACTTCTTCGCTGGTTCGGGGACGACAGGCCATGCGGTGATGAATCTGAATGCGAAGGATGGCGGCAAGCGCAAGTTCATCCTTGTGACGAACAATGAGAACGGGATTTGTGAGAAGGTGACGTACGAGCGGCTGAAGCGAGTGATTGAGAAGGAGAACTACGCGGCACGGCTCAAGTACTACAAGATCGGATATGTGCCGATTGATGAGAAGGTGTACTATGAGTACGCGAATGACCTGCTGAAGCATATCCGTGAGCTGGTCGAATTGGAGAATGCCGTTGACTTCTCCAAGGACAAGACGGTTGCGATTGCGCTGACAGACAAGGAGCTTGAGAAGTTTGTCGGGAATGACAAGCGGCTGGAGGCGTGCAAGGCGGTTTATGTCGGGCACGACGTGCTGATCGGTAGCGCAATCAAGGCGACGCTGAAGAAGCACGGGGTGAAGGTGAATATCATCCCGCAGTATTATTATCCTGAGCTGGAGGGCTGAAGATGGAGACGATTGAGCTGAGGGGGTTTCAGTCAGATGCGATCCGTGACCTGAACGCGGCAATGGCCGTTCGGGGGAGCCGCGACATCATCTTCAAGAGTCCGACGGGCAGCGGCAAGACGATTGTGCTGACGCACTTCATGAGCGAGTACATGAAGGATAACGCTCGGATGGTTTTCGTGTGGCTAACACCTGGCAAGGGCGGGCTGGAGGAGCAGAGCAAGGCGAAGATGGACCTCTACTGCCATAACGCCTCGACGAAGAACCTCGCCGATGTGATGACCGGCGGATTCGCCGCGGGAGATGCCGTCTTCATCAACTGGGAGAAGCTGACGAAGAAGGGCAGCAACGCGCTCAAGGACAGCGAACGCACGAACTTCAAGGAGTGGGTGCAAAAGGCGTTCAACGAGGGACTGGCGTTCAAGGTTGTTGTGGACGAGAGCCACCAGAATTTCACGGAAAAGGCGGATGAGATCGTCGAACTTTTCAGGGCGGACAAGATCATCCGCGCCTCGGCGACACCGCTCGAAGATCCGAGCGCATTGAAGGTCGAAGTGTCCGAGGCCGATGTCATCAATGCGGGACTTATCAAGAAACTCATCCAGATCAATCCTGACTTCCCGTCCAAGATCACCTTCAAGAAGGGTGAATCGCAACTCGGCTACCTTCTGGAACGGGCGCTGGAAAAGCGGGAGGAATTGCGCACCGCATTTGCAGCGAAAGGCAGCGCGGTCAACCCGCTGATTCTTGTGCAGCTGCCGAACAGTTCGGACGCGCTCCTGAAGGATGTCGAGGAGTGGTTCGCGGCGCGGCAGATTGACTGTGAGGGCGGGATGTTTGCGGTGTGGCTTGCAGATCGCAAGGACAATCTTGAGGGCATTGTCGAGAACAACGCGAAGCAGGTGGCGGTTGTCATCAAGCAGGCCGTCGCAACCGGCTGGGATTGTCCGCGGGCGCATATTCTTGTGAAGCTTCGCGAGAACATGGACGAGCGGTTTGAAATCCAGACCATCGGGCGGATTCGCCGTATGCCGGAGGCGTGTCATTATGAGGACGATTTGCTCGACAGCTGCTACCTTTATACCTTTGACGAGAAGTTTACGGAAGGGGTGCGAAATTCGCTCGGGAACAAGGCGCTGGATGCGCGGCGATTGTTCATCCGCGCGGAGCTGAAGAAGTTCAAGCTTATCAAAGAGCAGCGGACGATGGTGTCCGACACGCGCGATCCGGTCGTTGCGCTGAAAGCGGTCGGGAAACATCTTTCCGGGAAATATAAGTTGGATTCCGATTGCGCGGCAAATCAGAAGAAGATGGAAACAGCGGGGTATCTTTTCAAGGATGACATCTGGAGGCACACGCAGTCGGGCGAGGCAACTTCCCTGGAGGAGATGAAGAATGCTGCGGCGTTCAACGATGTGGCGTTCAGTATGGCGATTGACACCCATCGGCACGGACGGGCGTTTCATCACGAGGTCGGCGAAATCGGACTTGCCTGTGGCTTGCAGTATGAGGAGGCGCGGACAATTATCCTGCGCATCTTCGGAGAGGGTGGCGACAAGAAGGAGTGCATCTTGTCGCTTCCGCCGAAGAAGCTCTACGCCTTTGTCATCAACAACGAAAGGAAGCTCAAGGAGGACTTCACGGAGGCGATGGCCGAAGAGCTTGATTTGCGTGAGGCGTCCGGCCGCGTGTCGGAAAAGGAGTTCCACATTCCGCATGAATGGATTTGCACCTACAACGGCAAGGCAAAGGTGCAGACGTCCAGCGAAAAGAACGCCTATAAGGATTATCCGATGTCGGTCGCCCCGCGTTCAACTGGAGAGGTCAGCTTCGAGAAGTGGTGTGAAAAGACATCTGCGGTTGATTGGGTTTACAGAAACGGCGACAAGGGCGATGAGTATTTCTCAATCGTCTATGAGGCGAATTCGGGAAAGCAGAAGCTTTTCTATCCCGATTACATCGTTTCAATCAAGGGTGAAGTTTGGGTAATCGAGGTCAAGGGCGGGTTCAACACATCAGGTGAGAGCGAGAATATCGACATTTATGCGCCCAAGAAGGCCGAGGCCATGAAAGCATATTGTGCGAAGCACAAGTTGCGCGGCGCATTTGTCTGCAAGGACGAGAGCGAGGACGAGCTTTTTGCATTTGAGAATGGTTTCTCGGAGGATGTTGACGATCCGGGTTGGAAGCCGATTGATATGTTGTTTCCAAACCATTGATATTGGCTCCTATTGATGAGGAGCTGGCTCTCATCAAGTGGCCTGTCAGCGGGTGCTGATTCGGTAAAGGTGCTCGACCAGGTTGGGGTCGAGTACCTTCTCCAGGAAGGGGATCACCTCGTGGCGGACGCGGTTGCGCTCGATCGAGACGTCGTCGTTCGAGGCGTCCTCGCACCAGCTCTCGCCGTACTTCCGGAGGTAGTCCTTCAGCTCCGCGTCGCGGCAGCCGAGAAGGGGACGGACGAAGCGGATCGGGCCGACCTCGCTCGTCTCGCGGATGCCGCAGAGCGATGCGCGGCGGAGCTTCATGAGAAAAGTCTCCGCGACGTCGTCCATGTGATGCCCGGTCGCGACGGCGTCCAGCTTCAGGTCCTTCATGCACTTGGCGAAGAACGCGAGCCGCACGCGCCGCGCCGCCATCTCCAGCGATTCGCCGCGGCGCTTCGCCACCTTCGCGTGCACGCCCTTGAAGGGCAGGCCGAGGCGCTTCGCAAGCGCGCGGACGAAGCGGTATTCGGCCCTTGACTCGGCGCGGAGGCCGTGGTCGACGTGGAGGACGACGAAGCGCTTCGCGGCGTTCTTCTTCTTCCCGCCGCGCGTCAGAAGAAGCGCAAGCGCCACTGAGTCGGATCCGCCGCTGACGGCGAGACCGATGCGGCCGGAGGGGAGGATCCTGTTGTTTACGCGCATTTGAAAAGGACTGGCGGAGGGGGCGGGATTCGAACCCGCGGTGGACTTGCGCCCACACAACCTTTCCAAGGTTGCACCATCGACCACTCGGACACCCCTCCAGTCGTTGTTGTGTTCGTCTCAAGCGGTGGTGCCAGAGGAGGGACTCGAACCCTCACGTACTTGCGTACGGCAGATTTTGAGTCTGCTGCGGCTGCCATTACGCCACTCTGGCGGCTTCTGCCTTGGAGCGGGCGAAGGGAATCGAACCCTCGTAGCCAGCTTGGAAGGCTGGAGCTCTGCCATTGAGCTACGCCCGCTTTTCCAAACGAACGACACAAAGTATATCATAATTTTCCGCCGCATTCAACGGTGCTATTTTGATATAATTGGGACATGAAGAGAACTATGCTCCTTGTCGTGCCGGCGGTTGCGCTCGGCTTTGCTTCGATTTCAAACGCCGAAGTCCTCTGGGAGGCGCCGCTCGAATACTCGCAGGAGGGCCTGCCGTTCGCGGACGGCGTGCAGGGCGTGCTCGTCTGGGGTGCGACGAACGTCCTCAAGGTGACGGTCGGCCGCGCCGACCTCTGGGATCACCGCGGCGGTTACGAGTGGACGGAGGAGCAGACCTACCGGAATATCAAGGACTGCCTGCAGCGCGGCGACACTGGCCGTCTCGGCCGCCTCTTCGAGAAGAAGGTCGCGCCCGGCGAGGTGCGCAACCCCTACATGCTGCCGCTCGGCCACTGCGAGTTCGACCTCGGCGCCTGGCAGCTCGAGGGCGGTTCGCTCGACCCGTTCACCGGGATCGGCACGCTGCGGCTCGCCGACGGCGCGAAGCGCGCGGAGATCCGGATGGCGCTGGCGGACGGACGCTTTGCGATTGAGTGGCCGGCGGGGCTCGAGCCCTCGGGTCGCGCGATCTGCGCGTGGAACTCGCCGGCCGTGCGGCGTCCCCTCGCGGCGGTCGGTTTCGCCGCGCCGCAGACCTGGGGCGACGCGAAGGCGGCGGGCTTCGAGTGGACGATTCCCGGCGACCCCACGGTGTCGCTCGCGTTTGCGACCGGCGCGGGCCGCACGGTCATCTCCTCGGTGCGCGGCGGACGCGCGGCGCCCGCGCTGAAGGGCGCGGAGGGGATTGTCGCCGCCGCGAAGCGGAAGTGGACGGACTGGTGGCGCGACGCTGCGCAGGTGTCGGTGCCCGATCCGGTCATCCAGGAGATCTACGACTACAATTTCTACCGCTTCGGCGCGATGACCGATCCCGCCGGCGTTCCCGCGCCGCTGCAGGGTCCGTGGTACGAGGAGAACAAGCTGCCGCCGTGGAACGGCGACTACCACTTCAACATCAACATCCAGGAGTGCTACTGGGCGTCGTACCTCGGCAACAAGCCGCGGCACCTCCTGCCGCTGTTCCGGATGGTGAAGAGCTGGTGGCCGCGGCTCAAGGACAACGCGCGGAAGTACTGCGGCGTCGAGGATGGCTTCATGCTGCCGCACTCGGTCGACGACCGCGGTACCTGCATCGGCGGGTTCTGGTCCGGCACGATCGACCACGGCTCGACGGCGTGGCTCGCGCAGATGATGTTCCGCTACGTCGACGTCACCGGCGACCTCGAGTTCCTGCGGACGGACGCGTATCCGTTCATGAAAGGCGCGATGAAGGTGTACCGCGCGATGATGGAGGAGTACCACGGGCGGCTCTCGATCGCGGCGACGACGTCGCCCGAGTGGTGGGGGATGGGCCTGCCGGACGACGGGTGGGGCCGCGACGCGAGCTTCCAGCTGGCGGCGTGCCACCGGCTCTGCCGCGACCTCGTGAAGGCGGCGGAGATGCTGGGCGAGAAGCCGGACCCGATGTGGCTCGAGGTGGAGAGACGCCTCCCGCAGTATTCGGTCGCGCGGCAGACGAGCTGCGTGCGCAGGACCAACGAGGAGATCGGCGTCTTCGACGGCTTCCGCCTCGCGGAGTCGCACCGGCACCACTCGCACATGGCCGGCCTCGTGCCGTTCGACACCATCGACTTCGAGGCGGACGAGACCACGCGGAACGTCGTGCGCGAGACGTACATCACCTGGGTGCAGCACGGGCCGGGGCTCTGGGCCGGCTGGTCGATGCCGTGGGCGGCGATGCTGCAGGCGCGCATCGGGATGGGCGACATGGCGGCGCTGACGCTCCGCACGTGGAACGACGTCTTCACGAACCCGGGCCACGGCTCGCGGCACAATGGCTGGTTCCCGGGCTTCTCGATGATGAAGGGCATCTTCACGCAGAACGGCGAGGGCGGCGGCGAGGTCATGCAGATGGATGGTGCGGCGTGCGTTCCGGCGGCGGTGCAGGAGATGCTCTGCCACGAGCGGCAGGGGGTGGTGCGGCTCTTCGTCGGCGCGCCGGCGAAGTGGAAGAAGGTTTCGTTCCGGAACTTCCTCGTCGGCGGGGGCTTCCTCGTCTCGGCGAAGCGTGAGAAGGGCGTTGTGACGCTGGACGTCAAGGCGACGCGTCCCGGAACCTTCCGCTGGCAGGACCCGGCGACGGGCGAGATCCGCACGCGTGAATTCAAGTGAAAGTGAAAGGACAAACGATGAAGAAGACGGTTCTTTTGGCGGCGGTTGTCGCCGTGTGCGGAAACGCCGCGGCCGTTCTGAGCGACACCGAGGCGGAGGCGAAGGCGCGCGAGATCCTCGCGAAGATGACGCTCGAGGAGAAGGTGTCCCTCACGGGCGGCAACTCGACGATGTACCTCAATGCGATTCCGCGCGTCGGCATTGCGCGCGAATGGGCGATGAGCGATTGCTCGCACGCGATGAAGCCCGAGCACGGACGGCGCGTCTGGCAGTACGTGAAGGACGTGGACGACCGCTCGACCTCGCTGGCGCCGCTCGAGGCGGTCGCGGCGACGTGGAATCCGGCGCTCGCGGCGCTGCACGGACAGGTGATGGGCGAGCAGATGCGCGCGCGGGGGAAGGACATGATGCTCGGACCCGGCGTCAACATCCAGCGCACGCCGCTCTGCGGCCGCAACTGGGAGTACATGGGCGAGGACCCGTATCTCGCGGGCCGGCTCGTCGTGCCGCTCGTGCGGGCGGTCCAGGCGAACGGCGTCGCCGCGACGGCGAAGCACTTCTGCCTCAACAACCAGGAGCTCGCGCGCAACACGGTCGACACGATCGTCGACGAGCGCACGCTCAACGAGATCTACCTGCCCGCCTTCCGCGCGGCGATCGTCGACGGCGGGGCGCTCGCGGTGATGACGGCCTATAACAAGGTGAACGGCGTCTACTGCAGCGAGAACGCCTACCTGCAGCGCGGCATCCTGCGCGACCGCTGGGGCTTCAAGGGGCTGATCGTGACCGACTGGGGCGGGCAGCACTCGACCGTCGACGCGGCGCTGAACGGCGGCAACGTCGAGATGGACCAGGGCTGCGACATTCGCCACTTCACGCGTCCCTTCGCCGCGGAGGGCGAGAGCCGCCAGCCGCTTGCGGACGCGGTGCGCGCAGGCGAGGTGCCCGAGGCGACGGTGGACGAGATGGCGTTTCACGTCCTCTACGTGATGGCGAAGACGGGCTTCCTCTCCGGCGCGCAGCCGAAGGGTGAGCGCCTGACGCCGCGGCACCAGTCCGCCGCGCGCACGATCGGCGAGGAGGCGGTGACGCTGCTCAAGAACCGCAAGGGCGTGCTGCCGCTCGTGCGCGGGACGGTGAAGCGTCTCGTGCTCATCGGCAACCAGTGCGACCGTCCCCAGGCGCACCTCGGCTGCTCGTGCGAGTCGCATCCGGCCTACGAGATTACGGCGTTCGCGGGGCTTCGCGAACTGCTCGGCGAGAACGTCGCGATCGAGCGCTTCCCGCTCGGCGGGGAGGCGGGCGGCGAGAAGATGACGCCCGTCGACAACCTCCTCCTTGAGACGGTCGACCCGACGGCGAAGGAGGCGTTCGTCGTGCGCGCGTGGGAGGAGGAGTGCTGGGAGAAGCGGTTCTTCGAGGGGAAGTCCGCGAAGAAGGGCTTCGTGAAGTATCCGTCGCTCGTGACGGACAAGCCGAGTCCCTGGCTGTCAATCCGCTGGACGGCGAAGGTGCGCGCGCCGGAGAGCGGACGCTTCCTCCTCGGCTTCGAGCAGAAGCCGGGGACGTTCGCGCACATCAAGGTCGACGGCGCAGAGATCGGCGGCTGGTCCGAGGGGAACTTCCTGCAGGAGACGACGTTCGAGAAGGGCCGCGTCTACGAGATCGCCATCGACTTCCATCCCGAGGAGGGCGCGGTCGACGGGCGCTTCGGCTGGGTGCTGCCGTCCGCGCGCATCTCGGGCGAGCAGATCCGCGCGGCGGCGGAGAAGGCGGACGCGGTCGTCGTCTTCACCGGCACGGAGATGGGCGGCGGGCGCGCGCACGAGTCGGAGGGCGGGGACCGTCCGAGCATGGTCGGTCCGGTCGGGCACGACGCGGCGATCGCGGACATGCTGACGTGGAACCTGAAGCGGCTCGTGGTCGTCTGTCGCAGCGGCTCGCCGGTCGAGCTGCCGTGGGAGCCGCAGTGCGACACGCTCGTCCGCTCGCCGTATCTCGGGCAGGAGGAGGGACGCGTCCTCGCGAAGGTCCTCTTCGGCGACGTGAACCCGTCCGGCAAGCTGCCGGAGACCTGGCCGCGGCGCTACGCCGACACGCCGGTCGCGACGTGCGGAACCTACAACGACAGGAAGGTCGTCTACAACGAGCGTTTCTACGTCGGCTACCGCTGGTACGACTCGAAGAAGGTCGAGCCGATGTTCCCGTTCGGCTACGGGCTTTCCTACACGACGTTCGCCTATTCGGACCTGAAGGTCGCGGTGGTCCGCGGAGTCGCTTCTTGCACAAGCGGAAAGGATTCCGCTTCTCCACTCTCCGCGGCGGACGGCTGGGACGTGACGGCGCAGGTCACGAACACGGGTGCGCGCGACGGCAAGGAGACGGCCGAGCTCTACCTGCATGCGCTTGGCTCGAAGGTCGAGCGCGTCGAGCAGGAGCTGAAGGGCTTCGACAAGGTCTTCGTGAAGGCGGGCGGGACGGCGACGGCGCGGATGCGCGTGACGCCGCGCGACCTCGCCTATTACGACGTCCTCTCGCACCGCTGGCGCGCGGACGCGGGCCGCTACGAGCTGCGCGTCGGCCCGTCCTCTCGCGAAACTCCGCTCCGCGCGGAGATCGTCCTTGACCACGACATCGTCTTCGGCGAGTGAGGAAAGAGAAAGGTTCCGTATTAGGGACGATTAGGGTCGTTTTTTTGGGGGGCTGTTCCGGCTTTCGGATCTGCTGCGTGGCCGCTTTTTTGTTATACTATGAGTCATGAAAACAGTCTTATCTGCCGTTTCCGTTTTGTTCGTCCTGGCGGCCTCCGCCGAAATTGACCGTGATGCGCGCTTCGCCGCGTGGCAAAAGGCGGCGAAGGCCTACGAGCCGGACCTCTCCGACTCGTCCAAGCACCTCGCCCCGCCCGAGACGGGGCGGATTGCCAAGCCGATCCGCATCGCCGAGAAGGGCATTGCGCAGGCGGAGATCGTCGTCGACCTTTCGGACGCGATCCGCATCGACAACTTCTTCACCGACCCGAAGAAGTGGACGCTGGTCCTGCGCGCCGCGCGCGGCTTCGAGTCCGACTGCGCGCGCACCGCGGCGCTCTCCCTCCGGGACGGGCTCAAGATGCTGACGGGCGCGGACTTCCCTGTCGTGCAGAAGGCGACGGACGAGAAGAACGTGAAGATCTTCCTCGGCGCGTCGTTCGCGAAGGGGCTCTTTGACGACGACCTCGCCGCGCTCGTGTCTGGGCCGACGACGGACGGCTTCGCCGTGCGCGCGAAGGGCGGTAACCTCTACATCTTCGGCGCGCGTCCCGCCGGCACGCTCTGGGGCGTCCACGCCTTCCTCGAGAACAACTCCGACCTCATCTGGGCGTATCCGGGCCCGGGCGGCACGGTCTACACGAAGACGCCCGACCTCGACGTCGTCTGGGCGGACGCGCGCGAGATCCCCGAGTTCTTCCTCCGCGGCTGGCAGGGTGGCGACGAGGACTGGAAGATGCACAACCGCGCCAACTTCTGCGCGCTCGCGCCGGAGCGCGGCTCCTTCCACCTCTACGGCGGCCACTACCTCTGCCCCCAGTACTACGACCACTCGGCCGGCCTGCAGAAGTTCAACTCGATGAACGCGCAGGGCGTGCGGTCGACGACGTGGAGCGAGGACCGTGACCACGCCTGCCTCTCCGATCCCGAGTTCCTGCCGCACGCGCTCGAGACGGTGCCGCATCCCCCGACGCTCTTCTACAGCTCGCCCCACGTCTGCGTCCTCGGCATGGACGACAACGCGGCGGTCTGCCACTGCCCGAAGTGCACCGCGCCGATCAAGGCGCTGGACGGCTCGATGCTGACGCCCGAGAAGGATAAGGAGCTCTTCTGGAGCGCCTGGTTCTACACCTATCTCAATAAGGTCGACGACATCGTCCAGAAGTTCCATCCGGGCTACACGACGAGCACCTTTGCCTACTTCTTCGCGAAGCAGCGGCCCCCGATCGCCGTCAACAAGACGATCATCCCCTGGCTTTGCACCTACTGGCGCGGCAACTACCACCTGCCCGTCTTCGCTCCGAAGCTGAAGCTGTGGGCCGACATCTACGAGGGCTGGGCCGACCACACGAAGGAGCTCATGCTCTACGACTACTACGGGCTCGCGATCGGCGGCCAGCCCTACGCCGAGATCTACCAGGAGGAGCTCAAGTACCAGCGCGACATCGGCTTCCGCGCGTCGTCGACCGAGGGCTTCATGGGCGGCGACGAGCTCGGCACGGCGGACGACCGCTGGTGCATGGCGCGCCTCGCGTGGAATCCCGACCAGAGCGTCGAGGAGCTGCACCGCCGCTTCAACCGTCGCACCTATCGCGAGGCTGCGCCGCACATGGACAGGATCCGCGGCGCCGTCCGCAAGGCCTACTTCGCCGCGGAGACGGATAGCCTTGAAAAGGCGATCGCCACGAACGAGACGGTGAAGGCCATCGTCGCCGCCGAGACCGCTGCCGCCGAGAAGGCGGTGCGCCATCCCCTGGCGAAGGTGCTCGTCGCCCGGTCGGTGTCCGCCTGGCGCAAGTACTACGGACTCGCCGAGAAGGCCGATCCGAAGTCGCCGGGCGAGGCGATCTGGGGCTGCAGCAAGTGGAACAAGCAGCGGTGTGGTCAGACCGAGGCCGGCGACCCGTGTCTCCTTATGAAGTACGGCGACAGGGTCGACCTCCCGAAGGGCCTTCCCGAGGGCAAGATCTTCCGCTTCACGATCGAGACGGCGACCGGGCTTTTCGCCGCGAAGGGCTACCCGGCCGTCCAGCTGAAGGACGCGGGCGCGGCGCACGCCGAGAACGTCGAGTCCTACATGCGTCCGAAGGGGGTCGACCGCTACCTCCTCGACATCCGTCCGCCCGCGGGGTCGCGTCCCTGCGCCCTCATCTTCGGGCAGCCGTCGCGGCGCAACCTGCAGCTGGAGGACGAGGAGATCCGCCTCGTCGGCTTTGCGCTCGAGGATGACGACGAGATTCCGCTCTTCGCGGACGAGCAGCCGAAGCCGCTGGACGCGAAGACCCTGGCCGCGCTCCGTGTGAAGCCGCCGGCGCGGGTGTCCGAAATCGATTTCGACGACCGCATGGTCCCCGCCGAGGACCGCCGCCGCGCGCTTGTGGCGCGGGTCTGCGATGACATCGCCGAAGGCAAGCTGCGGACGGCCGACGAGGCGCTCAAGTTCTTCCGCGCGCACCTTGACGACCAGCCCGCCCGCGCGACGGGGTGGTCCGCGCTGATGAACAACTGGTCCGGCGGCGGCTGGATCAACCGCATGGCGAAGGCCTTCATCGACCGCGAGCTCAAGGCCGAGGCGGACAAGGTCTGCCGCGCCTGGATCACGTGGGACGGCGAGAAGACGCCGTACGACACCCGCTTCGAGCGCTGGCTGGCGACGTCCGCCGGACGCATCCCCGAGAAGGACGGCGGCTTTTCGGTCCTGGCGGACGCGGCCGTGCACGGCTACACGGCGAAGGTGCGCGCCGGCGCGACGCTTCGGTTGCTCGCCCTCGTGCGCAAGGACATCGCCGCGCCGGAGAACCGCGCGCGCGTCGAGGCCCTGCTGATGGACGAGTTTGCGCCGAACGACGCGCGCCTGGCGGCGGCCCGGCTGCTGCCGGACGCCTTTGCCGCGAACGGCAAGGTGGACGCGAAGGCGGTTTCCGAGAAGTTGCTTGCGGCGTTTGCGACCGGCGACTGGTCGTCGCTTGCCCGCGCCTGTTATTCGCACCAGTTCGACAACGACATGATGCTCGAGGCGCTCGTGTCCACGGTCGAGCGGTTCATGAAGGACGGCGACGATGCGGCGGCGAAGGACCTCTTCGCGCGCGGCGAGAAGGCGCTCGGTTACACGAGGCCGGTGAACGACACGATCGCCCGCGAGGCGTGCTACGTCTACCAGCCCGAGAAGGGCAGCGACCCGAAGAAGACGATCGCCCCGGCGGTCCGCGGCCGCTACGGAAAGGTCGAGAAGCTTCGCGCGAAGCTCTATCCGCCCTCGACGGAGCTGCAGGAAGACGACCTCATTTCCCTCGACGAGGAATGATCTTGGGGCTGTGACAATCATGCCGCCGGTTTTACCGTCACGTGGCGCTTCTGATTTGGTATAATTTAGCTGTTAGCCGTTAGATGGAGATATTTGGATATACGTTTGCAGACGAGGCTCTGCTTGAGGAGGCGCTGACGACGCCGTCGTACCGGATGGACGTGCCGTCGGCGAAGGACAACCAGCGGCTGGAATTCCTCGGGGACGCGGTCCTCGGGATGCTGAGCGCAGAACGTTTGTACGCGGAATTTCCGGGCGAGCAGGAGGGTTCGCTCACCGTCCGCCGAACGCATATGGTATCCGCCGCGGCGCTCTGCGAGGCGGCAGCGCGACAGGGGCTCGCGGCGCGCTTGAGGCGTAACAAGGGTGCGGCGGAACTGCCGCGGAACGCGAAGACGCTCGCGGATGCCGTCGAGGCCGTGATCGGCGCGGCGTATCTGGACGGTGGCTTTGCCGCGGCGAAGCGGATTTTTGCCGCGCTAGAGCTCGATGCGAACGCCGCAGCGGACGAGTGGAGCGGCAATCCGAAGGGCGAGCTACAGGTGAAGGCGCAGGCGATGAAGCCGCCGCGTCATCCCGTCTACGAACTTCTCAAGACGGCGGGCAAGGCGCACGAGCCGGTCTTCACCGTCCGTGTGACGGTGGACGGACTGGGTTCGGCGACGGCGTCAGCCCGCTCGCACAAGCAGGCCGAGGCCCTTGCCGCCGCGCAACTGCTGTGTCGCGGTGAAAGCAAAACCGGAACGCTGTAGTTAGCAAGACCAGAATTGCGAATGGAAAAGAGAATGTTTATCAAGCTGACAAGATTTGACAACCGTCCGGTGTGGATCAATGCCGCGTTTGTCGTGACGGTGGAGCCGCGCAGGGACGGAAGCGGGGCTGTCGTGGTGCCCATTGGCGATGGACTTGACTACGATGTCCGCGAGTCGCCGGAGGACGTGTTGCGGATGCTGGAGGGATGTCCAGTGCCGCAAGTCGTTCCCGTGCCGGTCTCCGACTGCCTCACGAAGACGCCTGCGGACGTCTCTCCGGAGCCGGAGCGGACGCGCGGGGGCGAGACGGCTCCAGTTTCGAGCACGGAGATTTCCACAGCGAAGCCTGCGAAGAAGCCGGCGCGAGCGAAAAAGCCCGCGGTGACGAAGAAGCCCAAGGCCGCGAAGACTCCGGTGTTGGAGCTGCCGGACGAAGAGGTGGCACGCCTCGGGAAACTCGCGCCGAAGTCCGTCGCCAAGCTCAAAAACACATTGAGCACCCAGTTTCATGTCGCGGACATCTCAGGGACGGTCGCGGCCTTGGAGGCGAAGGGCGTCATCAAGCTCGACGGCAAACACGTCGTCTGGACCATGGCCTGACCGTGAAGTTAACCTCAGGAAGACGGACAATTTGGAATTCAAGAATCTGATCGAAGCGCGGCGGACTGTGCCGATTGAAAAATTAAACGAAATTGCAATAGCCCGCCGACTTGCGCGGGGCGATGGAATTTGATATCATTCTCCCAACAACGGAAGAAGCATGTTGCGGATCGGTATGAGAACTTTGAACGGTAAGGCGCGGCAGACGGCCGTGGCCGCGTTCGCGCATATGCCGGAGCCCCCCCCCCTCGAAGATAGAAGGACGCGCGTGGAGGCGCGTTAACGTGCGTCCTGCGCGAGATTTTGCAGGCGTCGGTGAAGCGGAAAGGATTCCGCTTCTCCACTCGTTTAGCGGTCGACCGAGTCGCGTTTTCTTACAAGCGGAAAGGATTCCGCTTC
>CADAKF010000012.1:24919-26530 GCA_902788415.1 uncultured bacterium | reverse complement strand
CGCTGAAGGATGGATTTCTCCATCCGATCTCGTTATACGAGTTGTAATTCTCTTTAATTTCCAACTTCCGATTTTCAAAGATCAAGCGCTCACCTTTTCGCAGGCGAACGGGTGCATAGTATATCAAAATGCGCTTGCCTTACGCAAGGGGGCTTTCCAAAAAACAGAAAATTGTCGTATAACTGCTATTATTTCGGCCAAAACTTGTCCGAAAGCTTACTTGGAATTCCAACTTCGTCCTTGCCGAAGTTGGCGGCGAGGATCTTCCAGCCGAGATCAAGGGCCTGTTCAAGGGGAATGTTGACCGAAAGGTCCATCATCTCGCGTTCGAAGTCTGCGCCGTAAGCGAGAAGCCTCTGATCCCAGTCGGACATCTTAAAGCCCATGGACTGCTTTTCGACCGTCTCCTTGTACTGGGCGTAGAGCTTAATCATCGCATCCATGACGGTGCGGTGGTCTTCGCGCGTGTTCTTGTTGACTTGCTGCTTGAGGCGCGAGAGCGAACCGAACGGCTCGATGCGCCCGTTCTTCAGGTAGAACTGCCCTTCCGTGATGTAGCCCGTGTTGTCCGGTACGGGATGCGTCACGTCGTCGCCCGGCATCGTCGTCACGGCGAGAATCGTGATCGAGCCCGCCCCGTCGAAGTCAACCGCCTTCTCATAACGGGATGCGAGCTGGGAGTAGAGATCGCCCGGATAGCCGCGGTTCGAGGGGATTTGCTCCATCGTGATCGCGATTTCCTTCATTGCGTCCGCAAACGAAGTCATGTCGGTGAGCAGCACCAGGACGTTCTTGCCTTCAAGCGCAAACTTCTCTGCGACCGCCAGGGAGACGTCGGGAACGAGCATGCACTCGACAATCGGATCCGCCGCGGTATGGACAAACATCACGGTCTTCGCGAGCGCGCCGGACTTGTCGAGCGTGTTGCGGAACTTGAGGTAGTCGTCGTACTTGAGACCCATGCCGCCGATGACGATGACATCCGAGTCGGCCTGCAGCGCGATGCGCGCGAGGAGCTCGTTGTAGGGTTCGCCGGCCTTCGCGAAGATCGGGAGCTTCTGGGACTTCACCAGCGTGTTAAAGAGGTCAATCATCGGGATGTTCGTGCGGACCATCTCGTGCGGCATGATACGCTTCGCCGGATTGACGGACGGCTGTCCAATCGGCGACGGATTCTCCGCGATGACCGGGCCTCCGTCGCGCGGCACGCCGGAGCCGGTGAAGGCACGGCCGAGAAGATCCTGCGAAAACGGAACCTTCATCGTCTCGCCGAGAAAGCGGACGCGGGCCGACGTGTCGACGCCGCGGGCGCCGGCGAAGATCTGCAGGGTGACGTTCGGCCCGTCCAGCTTGATCACCTGCGCGAGAGACGTTCCGGCGCGGGACGCCACTTCGGCGATTTCATTGTACCTGACGCCTTCGGCGCGCAAAGTCGCAACCGATCCCGAGAGCGCGTCGATCTGATGATAGACCTTGTTGTTGAGCATGCCGCGGATTATATCACAAATCCGCGCGGCGTTTCAATCAATCGGAGAAGACAAGCCAACAGCACGCCACATTTCGTCGGCTAAATTTGGTATAATCTACACGATGGCGAAACAACTGAATCCT
>CADAKF010000012.1:0-24883 GCA_902788415.1 uncultured bacterium | reverse complement strand
GCGGCGTTTCAATCAATCGGAGAAGACAAGCCAACAGCACGCCACATTTCGTCGGCTAAATTTGGTATAATCTACACGATGGCGAAACAACTGAATCCTGCCTGGCGTTCGTGGCTCATGATCGCGCTGATCGCGCTCATGTTTTTCTCCATGTATCGCCTCAATCCGAATGTGCCGAAGACACGAGAGCTGACGCAGCTCGAATTCTTCAAGGCGATCGATGACGGCAAGGTCGTCGAGCCGATCGTTCGATTCCTCGACCGCGACGAGGGCGAGACGTACTTGACGGGCGAAATCGAGACGGATGAGCTGAACGACAAGGGCGATCCCGTCCGGGAGTCCTACCGCGTTGCGCTCGTCCCCGGCGAAAACGAAACGCTGATGGACGACCTCTTCAACCGACAGATGAGGGTCGTCGTAAAGGCGAAGAAGAGCCTGATGTCGCCCTTTGTGACGCAGCTGGTTTTCTTCCTCGGCTTCATGGCGCTCTTCTACTGGTTCTTCGCGCGCAAGGTGGGCGGCAGCGGCGGTCCCTTCGGCTTCGGCAAGTCGCGCGCGAAGGTCCTGGACGGAAAGGAAGAGAAAAAGAACAAGATCTCCTTCTCCGACGTCGCCGGCGTCGACGAGGCGAAGGAGGAGGTCCAGGAGATCGTCGAGTTCCTCAAGGACCCCGCGTCATTCACGAAACTCGGCGGGCGCATTCCGAAGGGCGTCCTCCTCGTCGGCCCGCCCGGCACGGGCAAGACGCTCCTCGCGAAGGCGATCGCCGGCGAGGCGAAGGTTCCGTTCTTCGCGATGAGCGGCAGCGACTTCGAGGAGATGTTCGTCGGCGTCGGCGCGAGCCGCATGCGCGACGTCTTCGCCGAGGCGAAGAAGCGTGCGCCCTGCATCGTCTTCATCGACGAGATCGACTCAATCGGCCAGAAGCGCACGGGCGCCGGGGCGATCGGCGGCTCACACGCCTACGAACAGACGCTCAACACGATGCTCGTCGAGATGGACGGGTTTGACGCAAACGAGGGCGTAATCGTAATCGCCGCGACGAACCGTCCCGACACGCTCGACTCGGCCCTTCTCCGTCCCGGCCGCTTTGACCGTCAGGTCGTCGTCGAGCTGCCGACCCTGAAGGGACGCGAGGAGATTCTGAAGCTGCACGGTGCGAAGATCAAGTTCGCCGCGGACGCCGACCTCGCGCGCGTGGCGCGCGGCACGCCTGGATTCTCCGGCGCCGACCTCGCGAACCTCCTCAACGAGGCGGCGCTGATGGCGGTGCGGAAGAAACTCGACGGCGTCGACATGCAGACGCTCGACGAGGCGCGCGACAAGGTAATCTGGGGGCGCGAGCGCAAAAGCGCGGGCTATTCGCAAAAGGACCGCGAGACGACGGCCTGGCACGAGGCCGGCCACGCACTTCTGCAGGTCCTGCTGCCCGACACGGATCCGCTCCACAAGGTGACGATCATACCGCGCGGCCGCGCGCTCGGCGCGACGATGGCACTGCCGGAGAAGGACGTTCTCAACCACACGAGGAAGTACTTTCTCTCCGAAATCCGCCTGTGCTGCGGCGGACGCATCGCCGAGGAGATCTTCACCGGCGACATCTCGACGGGCGCGTCCCAGGACATCGCGCAGGCGACACAAATCGCACGCGAGATGATCTGCAAGTACGGCATGAGCGAGCAATTCGGCTTTCAGGCGTTCATGGAGCCGAGTCCCTTCTCCGACTCCGCCCTTCCGCCCGCCTTCAGCGAGGAGACCTCGCGCGCCATCGACGCCGAGGTAAAGGCGATGATCGATGCCGCCTAGAGCTCCTCGCCAAGACGCTTCTCGAGAAGGAGACGATGGACGGCCGCGACGTAGAACAACTGGTCAAGGAGGGCGAATGAGCATCGACTGGCAGGCGCTCTGGGGATCGGTATCCGTCTCTGCAATCGTGCAGATCGCGATTCTCTACGTCGTCATCTACACGATCCTGAAGTACGCCAAGGGCTCGCGCGTCGGACAGGTGCTGATGGGCGTCGGCGTCCTCGCGGCGGCGCTCTTCGCCTTCACTTTCGTCTTCCGCTTCGACGTCCTCTCAACAATCGTCCGCGCGCTGCTCGTCTACCTCGCGATTTCGACCGTCGTCATCTTCCAGCCGGAGATCCGACGGATTCTCAGCCAGGTCGGAGCCTTCGGTTTTCTTGAAAAGCCGACACATGCGGCCGACGGCACCGCCACGGCGGATTACATCATCTCGACGCTCGTTTCCCTGTCGGATCGGAAGATCGGCGCCCTTCTGGCCTTCGAGCGCGGCATTTCGCTGCGAAGTTACGAGCAAACCGGCGTCTTGACGGACGCGATCTTCACGCGGGCGCTCGTCGAAACGGTCTTCACGCCGCCGCTGCCGCTTCACGACGGCGGCGTCACGATCCGCAACGGACGGCTTGCCGCCGCCCACTGCGTCTTCCCCGTCTCGAACAATCCCGAGCTCACCACCAGCGGCATGCGCCACCGCGCAGGTGTCGGGCTCTCGGAGGAGACGGATGCGCTTGTCATCATCATCTCCGAGGAGACCGGCGGAATTTCCATCGCGCACAACGGGCGACTCGTGCGCTATGCGGGCGACCAGCGCGTCCCCGCGCTCGCACGGTGGATCGAGAAGGTCCTGCCCGGCGCACACAAGAACAAAAACTTTTTTGCAAAGATCGCCGAGCGCCTGGCGCGGAAAGGACCGAAGAAATGAACGTCCTTAAGAACGGAAACTGGGGCCTGAAGCTCCTCGCGCTGATTCTTGCCATCGTCATCTACTACGCGCTCAAAGACGGGACATACCGCTCCGGACAGAACAATGACCGAACCCTTTTCCAACAACGCTGATTCAAACACGCGTCGCGGCATCCTCGCCTGGACAGCCCTTCCGCTGGCGCTCTTCCCCCTGGTTGCGCTTCTCACTTATGACTGGCGAAGCGTCTCGGCGCTCAACATGCCGCCACAGCCGTCGACCAACTGGATCGGAGCGTTGGGAGATGGCTTCGCCTACTACGGCTACGGGACGTTCGGTCTCGCCGTCTGGATCGTCCCGGCCGTCTGCGTCATCGCGTCGTTCTCCCTGCTTAAGGGTCGTCTCCTTCGTCCCAGACGACGGAGTTTCTGGATTTTCGGATTCATCCTGTCGACCTCCTGCCTCCTTCAGGTCTTCGGGAACCACGACAGCACCGTCGCCGACCTGGTCTCCCGGTTCAACATCCAGAATGCTGGCGGGTGGATCGGATACCTTCTGATGTCGCGTCTCCTCTCGCCGCTCCTGTCCGACTTCGGAGCCTCCGTCATCATGCTCATCCTGATGACCGTCTCGCTGATTGGCGCCATCGGAGCCCGCAATCTCTCCAACGGACTCTCTGCTCTCTGCCGCTGGGCCGTCGCCGGAAAAACGTCGTCCGGCTCCCTCGGCCCGTCCGCAAACGAACCCTCCGTTTACTCCGAACGCGAGGCGGAACAGGCGCGCTACCGTGCCGCACTGGCGGCCAAGGCGGCGGCAAAGGAAGAGGCTCGTCGTGAGAAAGAGCGCATCAAGGCCGAAAAGGCCGCCGAGAAGGAACGGATCAAGGCCGAAAAGGCGGCGCTCAAAGCTGCCAAAGGCCATACGCGTCTCTGGGGCAGCGCACCCGACCTCCCGCCGTCTACGCCCAAAGTCCCTCCGACCTCTCAAACTCCTCAAACCTCTCAAGACTCGCCCGCCGACAAGGGGCCGTACATCCTGCCCTCCCTGTCGCTTCTGAATCCGCTGAAAAAATCCTCGGCGGACCACGGCAACGTCGGCGAGATGACGCAGAAGCTCATCGACACCCTGAAGCTCTTCGGCGTCGACGCGGCATTGGCCTATACGATTCAGGGACCGGTCGTGACGAAGTACGCGCTCAAGCTTGCGCCCGGCATCCGCTATTCAGCCGTCACCAACATCTCGGACAACCTGATGGGCGCCCTCCATGCGAAGTCCCTGCGCATCGAAGCCCCGATTCCCGGCGAGGAATGCGTCGGCATCGAGGTACCGAACCGGGCGCCGGCGGGCATCACCTTCCGCGAGATCATCGAGTCCGACGCCTGGAAGAACTTCAAGGGCGAACTGCCGCTTCTCTTCGGCAAGGACGCCGCCGGCAAGGAGCTGATTGCCGATCTCGCCTCGATGCCGCACATGCTCGTCGCCGGCGCGACGGGACAGGGCAAGTCGGTCTGCCTCAACGCAATCATCAACGGACTCCTGATGACGAAGACCCCCGAGCAGCTGAAACTCATCATGGTGGACCCGAAGTCCGTCGAATTCACCTCCTATGCGTCCCTCCCGCATCTGATCGTCCCCGTCATCACGGACAACAAGAAGGTCGTCTTCTCCCTCCACTGGGCCGTCGCCGAGATGGAGAAGCGCCTGAAGCTCTTCGCCCGCGCGCGCGTCCGCAACATCTACGACTTCAACCACCGTCCCTCCTTCACGCAGACGGACATGTTCGGCGGCGACAGCGCGGTCGGCTCCGACATGCCGAAGACCGTCCCCTACATCGTCATCATCATCGACGAAGTCGCCGACCTCATGTCCTCGAACGGCAAGGAGGTGACGCCCGACATCGCACGCCTCACGGCCAAGGCGCGCGCCGCCGGCATTCACCTCATCCTCGCGACGCAGCGTCCCGACGCCAAGATCATCACAGGGACGATCAAGGCCAACATTCCGGGGCGCGTCGCCTTCAAGACGGCGACCTCGATCGACTCGCGCACGATCCTGGACGACGGCGGCGCCGAAAACCTCATCGGCCGCGGCGATATGCTCTTCAAGTCGAAAGACGGGCTCCTCATCCGCGCTCAGGGCGCCTGGATCAGCGATCCAGAGATCACCAACATCGTCACCTTCATCGAACAACACGCCAACACGCAGTTCGACGAGCGCTTCACAAAGAAACTCGGCACGATCAAGGAGGAGGAGGTTGACCTCTTCGCCGATCCGGAGGAAGACGCCCAGAAGGAGAAGGAAGCCGCCGCCACCCAACGAGAGCAGGTCAAGGCCGATGCGGCCGCCTCCGACTTCAAGAAGGCCATCGAATGCATCATCAATACACGCCGCGCCTCAACGAGCCACTTCCAGCGCCAGATGGGCTGGGGCTACAACCACGCGGCGAAGATCCTCGACATGCTCGAAGCCAAGGGCGTCGTCGGCGCCCAATCCGGCATGGGACCGCGTCAGATCATCATGGACCAGGACCAGCTGCTCGCCGTCTTCAACGGAAACGACGACAACGCAGCAAGCCCGTCGACGGCGGAAGGTCCTCAGCCGGCAGACGGATCAACTGACTTGTTTACGGAGGAACAGACATGATGGAATTCGGAAAATCGCTTCGCACGGCTCGCGAGGCAAGAGGCTACACCGTCCAGCAGCTCGCGGAATCAACCCGGATGGCGCCGGCAATGATCAACGACCTCGAGGCCGATGACTTCAGCCATATCGCCGCACCGATCTACGGCCGCGGCTTCGTCAAGCTTTACTGCGAGGCCGTCGGACTCGAGCCCAAGCCCTTCATCGACGAGTTCATGGAAATCGTCAACGGAAACCGGACGCCCCGCATCAAAGAACTGAGCGCCCCACCGGCAGTCGAAGAGCCGGCGGAGCCGACGCCCGCGCCAACCGCCGTCGAATCAGCGCCGGAACAACCCGAGCCGACGCCGCAGCGGGACCTCTTTTCCGAACCGCCCCCCCAGCCGGAACAGGCGGAGAACGCACTGTCTGGATTTCTCGACCACGAGGAGCCGTCTCTTTCCCGCTATGCCACGCCCTTCCGCAATGTCCGTGACGTTTCCCCGGCAATCTGGCGCATCGGCACACTGGCACTGGGCGTGCTGATCGTGCTCACACTCCTGATTCTCGGCTTGCGCGCCCTGCATCACGCGACCGCGCCAGACACCGTACCAGCGGCGGCCGAAACGGAACTGGCCGAGCCGGAAGTCAAGCCGACCGCGCCGAAGGCAGCCACGACAACGCCCCGCGCGCAGCAGAAGATCCCTGGACTTTACATCGACTAAACCTAATCGAACACAAAACAACCAATCACCAAAAGGAAACACAAAATGGAAGTCGTTATCTGTAAGACAAAGGAAGAGGCCTCAAAGCTCGCCGCGGCGATGATCACCGCCGCCGTGAAGAAGAACCCGAAGACCGTACTCGGCCTCGCAACCGGCTCAACGCCCGTGCTCATGTACAACGAGATGGCCAAGGCCGTCAAGGCGAAAAAAGTCTCCTACAAGCAGGTGAAGAGCTGGAACCTCGACGAGTACTATGGGCTTGCGGGCACGCACGACCAGAGCTACCGCTACTTCATGAACGAGAACCTCTTCAAGAAGATTGACATCAAGCTCGCCAACACGCATGTCCTCAACGGACTCGCCAAGGATCCGGAGAAGGAGTGCAAGGCCTACGAGGCGCAGATCAAGAAGGCCGGCGGCATCGACATCCAGGTCCTTGGCATCGGTTCGGACGGCCACATCGCATTCAACGAACCCGGGACGTCGCTCAAGAGCCGCACCTCGATCGTCTACCTGACGCCGTCGACGGTGAAGGACAACGCCCGCCTCTTCTTCAAGGGCGACATGAAGGCGGTCCCGAAGAGCGCGCTCTCGATGGGTGTCGGCACCATCTGCGAGGCGAAGAAGATCATCCTCCTTGCGTTCGGCGCGAACAAGCAGGACGCAATCAAGGGCTGCGTTGAGGGTCCGATGAGTCAGTTCTGCACCGCCTCCGCCCTGCAGGCGCACAACGACGCGTGGATCTTCTGCGACGAGGCCGCCGCCAAGAAACTGACGCTGAAGAAGTACTACGCCTGGCGCAGCGCCACCAAGCTCGGACTCTAACCATGGCAGGATCTTTCATCAGCTTCCGCTGTGACAAGTGCCACACGGAAATCGAGGCGTCGCCGGACATGATCGGCCAGGAAACCGAGTGCCCCGCATGCGGCGCGTGCATCGTCATCCCCGCTGCGTCAACGGAAGCCGTCGTCCGCCACGGCGCCGGCGATGACGATCCGGACACGCTCGAGGCCATGAAGTCTCGGACGATTCGCATCGAACTCGGAGACATCTGATGCGCAAGGGGAAGAGAAAGGGCAGGCGCAGGACGAGACGGGCTTCGTTGAAGCTCGGCCTCGCCCTGCTCGTCCTTCTCGCAATCTGGGGCTCGGCAGGCGAATGGTTCGTCCATCATCCCCGCACCTGGATCGCCGAACAGCCGGAGGCGGTCTCAAGGGTGCTTTGCCTTGCCGGAAACCCCCTTGCGGACATCACGGACGCCTTCGGCTGGACGGGCTACGACACCGTCTACGAATACGATACGGACGCTCCCTCCGATTCCGTCTTCTTCGCAGGCGCCCCCAAACGCATCGGTCCTCCGGCGCCGTCCGACATCCGGATTCTCGATCGCGGGGAATTCGTCGTCGGCTGGTCAGACTCCCTGCGCCACCCCGTTTGGTGCGCCTATCACGTGACACGTGACGCACGGTACGAAAACGCCAAGCGTCCCGGATTCGCAAAGGACAAATCCCTTCCGCGCGCGCCCACACCAAACGACTACACGAAAAGCGGCTATGACCGCGGACACATGGTGCCAAACTACGCCATCGTCACGCGCTACGGCGAAAGCGCGCAGAGGAAGACGTTTCTCATGTCGAATATCGCACCTCAGTCTCCCGCCCTTAACCGCGGCGCCTGGCGCGAAATCGAACACCGCATTGCCGACCTCTGGACAGCCCGCTATGGCGAAATCTGGGTTATCGTCGGCGCGCTCTCGCCCGAATCCGGCGGCGAAACGATTCCCGGCAGCGGCATTGACGTGCCGACGGACTACTATCAGATCATCATCTCCCAGGAGGGGATGGACGTACGAGCGCTTGCTCTCATCTTCAGCCAGGAAATCGGCTGGGACGCCTGGCCTGCACGGCACATCGCGACCATCGACGAAATCGAGCGTTTGACAGGGCTTGATTTCAATCCCGAACTGCCAAGCTTCATTCAGGATCCGCTTGAATCGGACCTCCCGAACCGACTCTGGCCGATCCGTCCGCTGGACATCATCCGCCAGATTGCCATTCGGTTTATGTAATCACCAGGCCAATGTGCCGAGCGCGTCCTCAATAAGCCGCCGCGCGTTTTCATCGCGTTCCTTCGAACTGGAGGATCCCAGGACGACAACAATCGCCCGCTTGCCTTTCCGCTGGCCGGTTAAGACAACAGAACTTCCTCCGGCTTCGATGTAGCCGGTCTTCAACCCGTCAAGCGCTTCCTTCCCATCCGCATTGACAATCTTCAGCTTTTCCGTTCTCATCACATTGTTGTGGTTCGTCAGCTGCTTGACGACCCGCTCGCCCAAAAGAACCTCCGTCGCACGATTCGGCTCATTTGTCCGCCGGGTGACGGACGTGCGGAACCCGTCTGCCGTTTTGATGAGATCACAGGTCTTGACGGACGTGTAGTCGAAAACTTCGGGAATCTTGACAAGCTGACGCGCGAGAAGCATCTGGTCTCGGGCCGTCGAAACGTTAAATTTTTTCCACGGATAACGCCGGTTTGCGTTTGGCGGAAGCCCGTTCGGATTGTAGTACTTCGTGTTCTTCATCCCGAGCTCCGCCGCCCGCGCATTCATCCGCGCGACAAAGGAATCGAACGAGCCTGCGGAATGAACGCCGAGAACGATGGCCGCGTCATTGGCGCTTTCGACCATCAGCGCCATACAAAGATCACGGACAGACATCTTCTCGCCCACCTTGATGCCGACCCAACTCGGCTCGCTTTTGTAGGCGTCCGCCGTCGCCTCAACCTTGTCGTCAAAGGCATACTTCCCGGCTTTCACGTCCTCCACCACCAACAGAAGCGTCATCAGCTTGGTGACGCTCGCCGGATAGGCCTCTGCGTCGGCGTTCTCCTCGAAGATGACTTCGCCCGTCTCCGCATTGACCGAAATCGCGCCGACGTATGGGGAACGGCGATACGCCGTCTGCACCGATCCCGCGGACTTGACAGCCTGCTTGCGGACAACAGAAGCACGCTTGGAGACAACCGTCTTCTTCGGCGCGGCCTGACAGGCGAATGAGGCCCATGCAATGCAGACCGCCGAAAGGAGAACGCGCAGCATCTTACTTGACGGTCGCACGCGTTGCCTTCTGCAAGGCCTTCCACATTGCGGCGGAATCCTTGGCCTCGACAACCGCCTTGCGGTTCGACTCCTTTGAAAACGCCTGCGTCAGCCCCGCCATCAGACGGAGATAAAAGGCGGAAACGGCCACGGGGATCGCCGACAGGAAGATGACATGGACCTTTTCGCCCTCCCAGTCAATTCCCTTCTTCGAAACACCCATCGCCAGCGTCAGTCCGCCGCCCTCAACGCCCCGCACGTGCGGAAACGCAAGTCCGCCTTCCATCGCCGTCGAGAGGACGCTCTCGCGCTCCATCGCCGCCGTGACAAGACTGTCGGCATTCGCAATGAACCGGCCCTTCTCCATCGCCTTGGCGAGACGGTCAATCGCCTCTTCGCGCGTCGCCACATCCAGATCCACCACCATCAGCTCCTCCGCGCTAAAACGGGAGATGCCGGTCTTCGGGTTATCGCGGTCCTGCGGTTCGGAGACATTGCGCGCCGCATCTTCGTCTGTCGCAAAAAGAATGCGCCCACAGCTTGAGCAAGTGACGAGATGCTGCGCCAGACGAACCTGCTGGCCCTGTGCAATCGGAACCTGCATGCCGCAGACGGCGCAGCAGTTGTTCGACATCGCCGAAATGACGATGTGATTCTTCTTGTAAAGACGGTCGTAGAGCCCCGCAACCTGCGGCTCAAGTTTTTTCTGCAACGCGTCAATCGAGTCGTTCAAGGCGTCGAGATGGCTTCCGTCGCCCGTCTGATGATGTTCGTCTCGTGTCAAAACCAGCTCCTGGAGCTGGCGGAGGATGTTGATCTGGCTTTTCATTTTTCTTCTATTTTCCAAACGGGCTTGTCTTCTTCATGAGATGGACGAGCTTAATCGTCTCAATCGAATCTTCAAGCGAAAGCGGAAACGGCGCAGCCGTCCGAACCGTGTCGTAGACATGTTTCCAGAAGGCAGACGGACCGTATCCAGTCCCTCGCGGCAGGGACACTTCAATCGTCTTGACGGGAAACTCTTCATGCATGTCGCGAAGCTGGGGCGTGCGGACAGACGCCCGACGCCGCGGGAATTCAAACTTCGGATCGATAACCGTCAGCGTGCCGGTCGTTGCGCCCGGAGCCACCTTGAAAACGCCACGTTCACCGCGAAGTTCAAACGAATTCCCGCGCTCAGACGGCAGGCACCCACCGCTGAACTCGACATCCGCGGACTCAAGATCGCGCGTTCGCAGAACCGCATGGGCATAGTCCTCGGCGTCGCCGAGCGAGGCCAGACGCTTGAGTTCGCTCCACATCTGAACCGGCGGCGACGGCAAAAGCTTCAGGGCCTGAAGGAGGAGGTCCGTCATCGCATAATACGACGCACCGCCGCCCAGCCGCTTCACGCACTGCCAATCGTCGCGACGAATAAAATCCTCGCGGCGGATGCGGATCTGGTGAACATGCCCAAGCCGCGGATCAGACATCATCTGCCGCGCCAAAAGGAAGTCCGGCGCAAAAAAGCCGCGCTGGAGAATCAGCAACCGGCCTTTCGCCTTCGCCGCCTGCCCGCGCAAGATTTGCGCATCGTCTGGATTAAGCGCCATCGGCGTCTCGAGAAGCGTCCAAATGCCCTTCTTGAGCGACATGACGGCGTGTTTTACATGGTCGCCAGAGCAGGTTGCGATGTCCACGAGGTCGATGTCCGGCTCGTCCAGCATGTCCGTAAACCGACGGAACATCCTGCACTCGGGATAATCTTTCTCGACAATGTCACGCCGGTCCTTGTGAACATCACAGGCCGCAACGATCTTGAAGAACGCCGGGTGCTTCAGATAGATGGGATAGTGATCGGAAAACATCGAACGACCGAGACCCATCAAGGCCACTTTCAATGGCGGACGCTGATATTCGATGCGACTCACTTCTTGACAATCTCCGTAATGGCCGACAGAAACTGCGCCACGTCCTTGAACTGACGGTAGACGCTCGCAAAACGAATGTAGGCAACCTCATCGACCTTGTGGAGCTCTTCCATCACGAGCTCGGCAATCTTGGCAGACGGCACCTCGTCGCCTTCAAGGTTCTTCACGACATTATCAATGATCGTGCGGATCTGCTCGTCGGAAATCTTGCGCTTGCCGCACGCATGGCGGATCGCCTTGTCGAGTTTTCCGCGCTCGAACGTCTGGCGCGTCCCGTCGTGCTTGACAACCAGCACCTCGTCGCGGTCGATCTCCTCATAGGTCGTGAACCGGTGACCACACTTGAGACACTCGCGCCGACGGCGAATCGCCGCCCCCTCGCGCGCGCTGCGCGAATCCAGCACCTTGTCGTCATCAGCTCCGCATTTCGGACACTTCATGACTCACTTCCCCTTCCCACACATCGTGCAATGACGGCAGTCGAGATTGACCGGCAACGGCGCCGGCGCCCCATGGCGACGTGCGTTCCACTCGCCCAGACGGTTAATGAGCGCCAGCAAAAGCCCGAGAGTGATGAACCCGCCCGCCGGCAAGATCGCCAGCGTCACCGGGCCCGGATTCAGATTCTTGAACGCAAGATCGCCCCAGACCGTCAGCGTCCCCGCGCCGACAATCTCGCGCACGGCCGCGACGAGCGACAGCGCGAGCGTAAAGCCAATGCCGCTGCCAAGTCCGTCAGCCAAAGAGTCGATGACGCCGTTCTTGCATGCAAACGCCTCGGCTCGCCCGAGGATAATGCAGTTGACGACGATAAGCGGGATGAAAATGCCGAGCGACGCGGAGAGGTCGGGCAGGTACGCCTGCAGCAGCAGATCGATTGCCGTCACAAACGTCGCGATGATGACGATGTAGCACGGGATGTGCACCGCCGCGGGAATCACCTTCCGCAGCGCGGAGACAAGCACGTTCGAACAGACGAGCACGAATGTCGCCGCAAGCCCCATGCCGAGCGCATTCTCAAGCGACGTCGTCACCGCGAGCGTTGGGCACAACCCCAGGACAAGCCGAAATGCCGGATTGTTCTTGAAGATCCCATACCAGAACGACAACCATGTTTTCATTGCCCCATATTATAACAAAAAAAACGGAGGGCGCGGCAAATTTCCGCAACACAAATTTCACGCGAAGGATACGGTGGCCTTGGCGCACGTCTCAACAAAGGGAACTCAATCGACAGTTAGCATGGCAAAAAGACACGGAACGAAGTTCCCTTTCCAACATCCGAAACGCAGGTGATGTCACCATGGTAGAACATCACGATAGAATGAACCATCGAGAGGCCAAGTCCCGTGCCGGGACATCCTCTTGAGGACGAACCGCGGTAAAAGCGTTCGTACATGACACCCTGCTCGCATCGCGAGATGCCGCAGCCGCTGTCGGCAACCTCAAGGACGACACCCTTTTCCGTTCGGGCAAGTTTCAACGAGATCCATCCGCCTTCCGGCGTGAACTTGACGGCGTTGTCCAGCAGGTTGCCGACCAGGCGCCGAAGTTTGATCTCGTGTCCGACGAACGGAACGGCCGCCTCCGGAATCCGGCAGGTGAAGCCGATCCGCTTCGACTCGGCTCCCGCCGCATAGACGTCCGCGACATCGCGGGCCAACGCGGCAACATCCAGCTCCTCCGGCGGCACGGCGTCACGTCCGCTGTAGTTAGTGGATATCTCCGCACTCGCTTCAATGATGCGCATCAACGCACGGCCCTCCTTCTGAATGGCCATCGCCGCCTCCTCCGGATTGACGAGCCCGTGCGCCAGCCGGTCGGCCTCGTCGCACATTTGCACGAGAGGCGCACGGAGATCATGGAGCGCATTTCGCGAAAGATTGCGGATCTCCTCGGATTGCCGCGCCCGCTCGACAAGCAACCGGTTGAACGATGCCGCCAGCCGGTTCACCTCGTCCAGCCGCTGATCAGCCTTCAATTCAACCTCGGCACTTGAAACCGCCGCGCGTTCGGCGGATGCCGCCAGCTGCGAAATCGGACGCGAAATCCGCCGCGCCAAGAGCCAGAGGATTGCCCAACCGACCAGCAATACTGTCACCGCCGACAAGAACAGCCAAACACCGATCCAGAAGTATTCGGACACAATCGTTGGAAACGCCGTCTCACCTTCGCGGTCGAACAGGACACGCGCGCCAAGAACGACCGACACGACGGAAACAACCGCCATTCCCCCGAGAATGACCAGAAGCCCGGTCGCGTTCAGAAGCCCCGAAATCGTCTGCCGCCTACTTGAAGACATAGCCAATGTCCCTTACCGTGTGGATGACGTCGTCCTCTTCGCCCAGTCGCATTTTTTTGCGGAGGCGGCTGATGTTGGCCTGCACCACGGTCGAATCTGGATCGATCCCATCCCCCCAGACATGCTCGACAATCGTATCCGTCGGCACCGTCCGGTTCGCGTTCCGCATCAGCAGGACGAGGAGCTTCTTCTCCCGTGGCGAGAGCTTGATGACCCGTCCGTTGCGTCTCACCTCCTGGGTATCGACATTGACGACCACTCCCGCCCCCTTGAGGATCTCAGGTTCGGCCACCGGTGACAGGCGGCGGGCGATGGCCCTCAGCCGCATGACCAGCTCGTCCCTCGCGACCGGCTTGGTGAGAAAGTCATCCGCGCCCATCTCGAAAGCCGCATGCTTCTCGCCCGGTCCCGCATACGAGCTCAGGACGATCAGATAGGTCCGAACGCCCCTCTGCCGTGCGCTGTGGATGATGTCCTTTCCGTCCGCCCGTCCCAGCCGGATGTCGATGAAGGCGATGTCATAGCTCCCCTTCAGGAGCTTCGCGCAGCCGCCCCGCCTCGTCATCTCGACATCGCACTCAAACCCGCAGGCCTCCACCGCGCTCGCGACATGCTCCGCCTGCATCTTCTCGTCTTCTACAACCAGCACTCTCATGGTTTCACTTTGCCATCTTACTCCCGAAGGGCTGGCGCTTCACCGCCCAACCTGACCTCGCCAGACGGAAAAATGCGTCCGATGTATTTTTTATTCTTAAGCGAATCCCCAATCCGAACGCACTCGGTACCAACGGCTTCTCCATCTTCCGTCTCGACCCTTACTTCATCAAGACTCATGCTACAGATGCTGGTGGCGCAATCCGGCACCTTGACCCACCAGGCGCCCGATGTTTTCGTCTCAACAGTCTCCGTCTCGACATTGACCCTGTATCTCGAACTGTTCCCCTGCCAGCCCAGCCGGTCAATCAGAAAAAAGACGTTCGTTCCAATGCCATAGACTGCGAATTCACGTGCGCCACCGCAATCTGGCCACAGACCGACCTTCTTTCCCGAACGGAAGACAATGCGCCTGTCGTACTCACCTTGGAGAGGATGCGACCTTCTGAACTCAATTGAAAAAGGAATCTCCGCAGAAATCTCGGACGCTCGCCACGGCTGATCTTCCTCGCGGAAGTCCCTGATTGAGCAATGAAAGGAAACGCAAACAAGCGCAAAAAGAAATGCCACAAACAGCATCGATCCCACCGCCAGCTGCAAACCCGCAAGCAACCACTTGCCGCGAGCCGCATTGACAAAAATGGCGGCCGCCGCCAACACGGACACGATTACAAACAATACGGCGCAACTGTTCTGCAGCCAGACCAGTCGCCCACCCGTAACGACGGGGAGCGCCAGAGTCGCCCCGGCCACGACAATCCAAGACAACGCCGCTCCATACCAAGTGTCGTAAAAGAAACGTTTAAATGCCTTGATCATAGTTAAACCTCCTTAGGCGTAATTATACCACAGATCTTTCATTGCGCTTTTCCTTTAACCTTAAACACCCGCTCGAGCAGTTTCCGCTCAGGACCTCCGTTCGCAGGGGCGAACCAGACCTCAAGCCGTACAGCATAGGTCTTACGCCTGCTGCCGGGCAGGAAAATCTTAGAGCCGACCAGAAACTTCTCCTCCGGGTCATCGCTCCATCCCGCATATTCCTGCGTGTCATTTTTCATACTTCCCCCATCCATGGAAGTCGGAATTCCCAATTCAACACCCTGCGACACTTCAAATGCCCTCAAGTATGTCTCGCCCTTCTCAACCGGATTGATCCATGCCTGATAGGAATATCCCAATACCTCGGCATCGTCACCCCCGCTTGCAAGGAGATCGAGCGTCGACGGTCCACGCCGCACAGCCCCTTCGGGCATCGCTGCTTTGAGCATCGGCCAGTTTGTCGCGTTCCGAACTCTCGCAAATTCCTCCTTTGTCAGATCAAAGGCAGTCTGCATCACGCGGCAGGTCGGAAAGTACGTCCTCTCATACACACCTAACGAAATGCCATCGCCAAGACAGACAACTTCACAATCGATTTGACTTCCGTCCTCTGGCCCTGCTTTCAACCGGACACTTTCACCAGACTTGCATTTCGTCCCATAAAAATCGAGGTCTCCAATGGTGATGGTACATTGCGACTCATCGCTTGTGATTTCAAAATCATCGCCAGAATTTTCACAATTCTGCAAATACTCCCATTCCTGAATGTGCCATTGGCCATCCTTCAGCACCCGACGTTCAGCGCCGTCCCTTCCATACGTATGGGCAAATCTCCAGCCCGGATTACACGCGAGATATCGCCACAACCTCTCTGGATCTTGCTTGAACAGATCCACTACGACCGTAATGTCACACGAAAGCGTCATATGGGCATTTCGCGAATCACTCGCCGCATTCAACAAGGCCTGTGAATAGCGATCTGTCTCAACCTTCTCCATTCCCAGATGCAACCCCCTTGTCGACACCATGGGAATCGCCAATTCACAATCTGTCGGCAATTCCACTTTCTTCCAAAAGGCATCCGGGGCAGAAGAAAATACCCGTCGCGTTCGATTACACCAAATCTGCCCCTCCCAAGTCCAAAGGAGAATAATGACCGCAGCCCAGAATATTCGCCCAAAAAGAGAACAACACTTCATTGATTGCCCTCCTGTTGCTTGAGATCACCCGTCGCATAATCAAGAACATAGCGTCTGCCATCCTTCGTCTCAAGATGAAGTTGCTGTCCGCACTCGCCCCAGTGCACAACATCATCAAGAATAACACGGCTTTCCCACATGTCCTTAGCATATCTGTCGGGTCGCCACTTCCTGTCGGACAAGTAATAGTAGTTCTTGTCTAAGGAATTGTACGGATGATATATCTGATAACGCTCATTGTGAAAATACCACTGTCTCACCTCAAACTTATGCACGGGAACTCGCAGACACTCGGTTTTCCCTTGCCGTTGAGCCTCCTTCTTGCGCTCAACATTGAGACGTACAACGCGCATCTGCTCCGCCAACACGCTTCGACAGCTCCATGGAATCAGATCAAGACTTCGCATTCCAGTCTCCATTACGGCAATGCCCAGCACCAGCATGACCACCACCGTCCGATAGCGCCTGAAAACCATCGGGATGACGGGCGCGACCAGCATCACCGCGCCGACGACAGCCGCCGCCTTCAGGGAGAAGTCGTATATGTCGCTGACCCACGCGGCAAATTCATCTGAGAGTTCAGGCACGAACCGCAAAGTCGACGGGCAGTGATTCGTAAACAAGATCGCCAGCGCCAGATACTTCAACAGTTCCATGAACAGATAGACGCCGGCAATACACCACGGCCGTCGTTCAAGGAACCGCAGAACACCATTCAATGCTCTCATCGCGAAACCCAGCCTCATTTTCTTCTGTCCCTGAATTCAGCACTCCATGAGAAATCTTTGACTAAGGAATTGTGTTTCTCCATATTCCCAAGATCCTCCTCCGTCAAGGTTAAGTCATCATATCGCCAATTTCCATACTTATAGAGCGAATCAACCTTGACCCTTAGCTTGAAGTCATAGGTCAAACCGTCTTTACTCTTACACCCATTCCCACTAAAACCGATATCCGCACCATCAACCAATGTCTTATTGACCGCTGACAGTAAATCGCCACCATTGTAATCAAGAACTTTTTTGTTTTGACTAACAGTCCCTTTCCATCCCGGCGCATAAGAAGCGATTAATGCCTTTACAACCAAATCATACTCCAGCGACCCTTTAATGTCCTTAGACATGTCAGAACTCGAAGCGAACCAACGTTGATGCGCATTCAATGACCACTCCAACATGTCTGCCGCACGGTTATATTGTTTCTCCTCACGCAGCCGTTTGGCCATCAATCTCCAAAACCGCCGTCCATCACCATCTTGCGTCGGCTCTGGCACTTGGCCCAGCCAGTCGACCTTGTTCACGCCGTCGTTTTCGCAGAAGCAGTGGAGATTGAGGCCGCCCTGCTCCTCGAGCGGATCGCGGGTAAGCCAGCGGGCGGCGGGCGGCGCGTAATAGCGATAGCCGTAGTAGATGAGCCCCGTCTCGGCGTCATGGTACTTCGTTGAATACTTGAAATGGAACGCACCCGCCAGCGTCCCGTCCTCGGCAACAGTGTTGCCGAAGGCATCGTAGGCGAAGGTCGCGACGACATTGCCCGCCGCGTCGACGTAGGCCGTGACGTTACCGCTCGCGTCGTAAAGCGGAACGTAAACCGCCCCGTTGCGCTTGAGGTAGAGAAGCCCGCCGATGCCGCCCGCCGTGTCGAGCGAGCCCGAGATGTCCTTGCCCCAGTAATACTCAATCACATCCGTCGTACCGTTCGTCCCAGCGATCTCCTCGCGCACGAGATTCCAGCCGTCGTAAAGATACGTCGTCGTCGCCTCAGGCGTCGTCTTGCGGACGCGCCGGTCAAAGGCATCGTAGGCGTACGCCGCAATCGTCACATCGCCCGTCGCAACCGTCGTGAGCCGCGACGCCGAATCATAGCCGAACGTCAGCCCGCCGACGCCCGTCACCTCGCCGTCCGTTGTGTAGGCCAGGGCCGCTGCGCCAGCGATATTGCCAATCTGGTCGTAAGAGTAAGAGCGAAGTTGGTAGTTGGTAGATAGTAGATTGTAGTTGGCCATCTCAACGACCTGCCCAACCGCATCGTAGTCAAACGTGTCTCGCGTCTCCCGTCTCCCGTCCTTCCTCTCAACAATCCGTCCCTTCGCATCGCGTGCGTAGCTCTCACTACCAACCGCCGCGCCATTCACGAAGTTGCTCACCGCCACGATCTGCTCGGGACGATACGCATCCCTGACAATGCGGCGTTCAATCATCGCCCCGCCGTCCAACGCCAGCGTATAACCGCCGTCAACGCCGCCCGCGCCATAGGCATAGGTGACAACCGCCGCGCCGTTCGAAACTGCCGCGACCCGTCCCTGCCCGTCATAGGCGATCGACTGCAAATCCTGGTCGGAAACGCCGCGCCCCGACAGCCGCCCGAAGCCATCCACCGTCCTGATGATCTGGACGTCCTCGTCCAGATCAGCCCACTCGTTCGTCACGATTCCGCCGCGATGCCGCGCATACACATACCGCGCCACGCCGTTCGACGCCGCCGTCATCTTGCCGAACGCATCATACGCAAATGCCGCGTCGCCCGCGCCGTCGCCCGTCGCCGTACCGACGAGCTGGCGCTTCTCGTCGTAGACATTGCGCACCCACGCGCCAGAGGCCTTCGTCGTGACGAACGGCAGTCCGTCGGGCGTCAGGGAATAGGCGATCTGCGAACCGTCGGGATAACGCTTCGCCGTGCACTTCCCCGTCGCGGGATCGTAGGTCCACCTCGTCACATCCCATATTCTACCATCTTTCGTCGTGGACAGCGAAACGCGCCGTCCCGCCGTGTCGTAACCGTACCTGACCGGCCACGTCGCGCCGCGCCGCTCGACGACGTTGCCGACCGCATCATACGCCGTCACCGTCTCGTTCCCCAGCGCGTCCACGGACGACACCTTCCGCCCGTACGCGTCGTAGGCGAACGTTTCCGCCACGACTTCCGTTTCGTTCGTGTAAGTCCGGCACGTCACGATGTCACCGAACGCATCATACGAGAGCTCCTCGCACGGCAGGACGCGGATCCCATCCAAAACGTCCACTTGCCGCGTCTCGGCGACCTTCCGCCCGAAGGCGTCCACCGCGAACCGCCGCGTCTCGTCCGGCGTCGTCGTCTCCAATGCGACGCCATACCGCCGCGTCTGCGTCCTCACGCCCGTGACCGCGTTGCTGACGGACGTCACACGCTCGCCTTCCGCCGCGCCCGTGCGCTCGACCGTCTCCTCGACGACGCCGTCCGCGTCGATGTCGATCCGCCGGCTGACAACGCCCGCCGTGCGCCCCGTCAGCTGCTCGCGGCGTTCCGTCGCCGACGCCGTCTCATCCTCGGTTGCGACGGAGCTGCGCGTCACCTTCCACAGGTTCCCGTCCGAATCCGACTCGTAGTCCTCGTCCGTCCGACTCGTGACGCCGTCCCGGACGCTCCCGACCTCCTCGCCCAGCGCATTGTAAAGCGCCGTCGAGACGCGTGTGACGCCACCCGCCGTCACGGTCGTCACGTCCGCCCTGCCCGTCGCGCCCTGATATGTCGTCGCCGTCATGCCGAGCGGAGTCTCCTCCAGCACGGTCCGTCCGAGGAAGTCGCTGTGCGTGACGCGGTTCGTCACCGCGCCGCAATCGGACGACTCCGTCACCTCGTAGCGCACCGCGTAGCCATCGGAATCATAGTCCTCCCATTCGGTCTCACGCGTCCACCTGTCGTCCCAACTTCTCTCCGTCACCTGCGCGCCGTTGCGCCACGCGGTCGTCAGCGTCTGCACGGACTGCGTGGACGCCCCTTCGTCCCAGCTGACCGTCTCAAGCGTCTCCAGCCGGTCGGCAAACTCAGTCCCCTCACGCACGGTCACCTTACCGCGCGCGTCGACCGTGACCGAGCAATCGTCGCCGCCGAATGGATAGGACGTTGAGACGGAAGACTGCTGGTCGGCGCCCGCGACGCTGGCCGCATCGGGTGCGGTGTAGGCGCCGGGTTCGCCACCGGCGAAAGTGACCGTGTTCGTCTCGCGGCCAAGGCCGTCGAAGAAATGCTGGACGACGCGATACTCGCCGTTGCTCGTGAGTCCGGCGAGCCAGACCTCCTCGTCGGCGTAGTAGAGCCCATCCAGCCCCGTCACAGCCGAGCGGAGCGTCCGGCGCCCTTCCCGGTCGGCCGACCAGAGCAGGCGGCAGCACGAATAGGCGTTCGTGAGCGACGTGCCGTCCGAATAGGCCGTCGCGCGAAGGCGGTCCTTCTCGTCATACGACGACCGCTCATCCTCGAGAACCGTGCCGTCGGACGACAGACAGGTCGCCCGGCGCAGCACGGTGCCGCGGACGGGATCCGTTTCCGTTTCGTCGTAAGTTGGGAAGTCCATTCCCCCGAACGACTTCTGTGCGACATTGACGATCCCCTGTTGGCTTTCCCAGATGAAATGCCGGGTCAGGACGCCGTCCTCGTCCATCTCCTCGACGACCTCGCCGCGCAACACGAGCGGCACGCCCCCGGCCGTCTCGCTGTAGGTGACCACGTAGGAGTAGGCGTTGGCGGCGTCCGTGCGGGCCGCACGCGGCGAGGCCGCGCGCCATGTCTCGGCCCTGACGGCGGCATAGCCATTGCAGCTCTCGTGCGTGTATCGTGTCCATGTGCGGCCGACGAGCGTCGCGTTTCCGTTGCGGACGACATAGCGCGTCTCGCAACGCGGCCTGTCGTTGTCGTCCATGCGCTGGTCGTCTCCCTCGAACGGCGTGTAGTCGAACACCGTCACGATCGCGTCGTCAAGCCCTCTGGTCCAGTAGAGGTCTCCCGCGTACACCTCGGGGAAGGACGACGGCACGGGCGAGCCGTTGCGCTGCTCCACGCGCAGCGTCTCGAAGCCCTCTGGAGTATAGTCGTGATATTCCCAGCCGATGCAATTTCCCGCGAGCAGCCGCAGTTGCCCGTGCCGCCCCACGTTCGCCGGATCGTCCCAGTACGACGCCTCCCGCCAGTTGACGGCACTGCCCGTGTCCTGCTCCCAGTACGTCTCGCGCAGGACCGCCTTCGAGAAGAGGCCGACAAGGGACGACTCGACGTATGTGCGGTCGAGCTGATTGCCGTCCGCATCATATTTCGTCCGCGTTTCGAACATCTTGCCCCTGGACGGATCGTTCAAGAGGTCGACCTTCTCCATCACCTCGGTGACGCCGGTGACATTGTCCGTCTTCGACCAGACGCCGTCGTTATGGACGAACGTCACGTCGCTCATCACATTGTCGAGACGGCTCAGCTGGACCATCCGCACGACGTTGCTGTCGCCGCCCTCGTTGACGATCTCCCAGCTCTCGTCGGGCGCGCCCGTCGCGTGCGTCGTGACCGTCAGGCGGACTCCGTCCGCGATCGGCGCCACGGCGACGTCCCGGCCGCGCGCGTCGGCGCAGCGCCAGACGGTCGACGCGCCCGACGTCACGCACGAGATCGCCGCGTCGGAGCGCGCCTTCAGCACGAAGACGGAGGGCTCGATCTGGAGCGGCCCGTCCGACTCGAAGAAGAGGAACCCCGAGTGCTGGCCCATCCGCGGCACGCCGAGGGAAAGCCGGAACGCGACCGAGTTGAGCTTGGCGCCGCTCAGGGCGTCGCAGTTTCCATCCTCGCACGGCCGGACGCACTCCTCGCATTCGTCGTAGCCCGACAGCCGCTCCGATCCGCTCGACTTGCCACCATGCCCGCCAACGTCACGCCAGGAATGCCTGGCCATGCCGGTCCAGACCGTCTCTCCGAAGACGCTGATCGATCCGCTTGCCACGTCATCCACGACCGTACACTCCTTGGTGACGAACGGCAATTCGTCCAGGCCCCCGCCGGCCTCCAGCACCACGCGGCACTGGCACGCGTAGTCGCCCTCCACCTCCCGCTCCCAGTTGCGCCACAGGCACATGCCGTCGAGCGGATATTCCTCCGCGAGATAGTAGTAATCCACCGACCACCAGACTTTCCTCTTGGTGAAGACATGGTCGCCGCCATAGTTGATGTAGGGATCAAGGCAGAGAATCCACGTCCCCTCCCCGCCTCCCGGGGCGCTCCCGGGATGCGCCGCCATCAACCGGGGACGCCGCGCCGCCGTCACGGGACTGCCCAGGGTGAACTCCGGCAGCTGGCAGCTGCCCGGTCTCCGCACCAGGATCAGTCCGCCGTTCCCGTCTCCCTCGTAGGACATCGCGCCGCGGCTGCGGCTCACGACGTCGTCAATTCCGGACAGTGCCGCCTCCTCTTCCGACGGCGCCGCCTTGCACGGACGGTTGCTGCGGTCGACGACGACCTCCAACTCCGTCGGATACTCCCCGGCCTCGCAGACGATGGCGCGCTCCCGACCCGTTTCGTCGCAAACGGACGTTCCGCCGGAAACAGACACGAGAGGCGTGTAGCCGATCAGGTACATCGGCTTCGGACACCGGACCTTCGGCCCGGTCGCCCTGAGGCGGATCGTCACCGTCGCGTTCGTCAGGGGAAGCCGGTAGCTGTCGTCCACGCGGGAGACGCTGACCGTCCCCGTCAGCCCGCAGCCGTCATCCCACTCGAGGACAAGTCCGCGCAGGTCCCAGCCGCCGGCCTCCATCTCCCGGGACGAGAGGTAGTAGTGGTGCAGTCCGTTCTGCGTGCCGAGACTGAGCGTGCGCTCGTAGACGAGGTTCGTCCCGTCCGTCGGCCAGTCCGCGGCAAATCCGTCCCAGAGCTTCAGCGAGACGAGCCCGCGCGCGTCATCGCGCACGGCCGCCGCATAGGCCGCATTCGTCGCCGAGCCCGTCACGCGCGCGACGATCTCCGCGTTGGGGACGCTCCGCGCCGCCGGATCGGTCCCGGCCGAGATCTCGTCGTCGTCCAGCAGCCCGTCGCCGTCCGTGTCGACCAGCCCCGGATCGGTGTGGTAGATCTTGATCTCGTCGGCGGTCGGGACCTCGTCGCCATCGCGATCATCCGATTTCATGTCCTCGGGCCTGAGCCGGTAGTAGAGCTCCGACGTCAGGTTCGTCCCCGTCGCCGCAAGATCGTAGCGGAAGATGAAGTCGCCCTCGCGCATGAACTCCACCTGGACGCTGACAGGCGTATTGGTGTCACGGTCCGCGAGCACGTTTTGCCAGGTGAAGACGGCGGACTCCCACGGCGTGTCCGCCCACCAGACGCGGCTCGGCGCATTCGTCCCCAGAAGCCCCCAGTTCGCCTCTGGCACGACCGCAAGCCGACCGTCGTACGCCGTGAAGACGCCATTCGTCGTGACGAGGCGTCCGTCCGTCGTCATCACGACCGGGCCGAGATTCGTCGACACGCAGACCGCCCAGTCGTCCGCCGCGCCCCTCAGTCGCCAGTTCTCGACCACGTGCGCCCCCGGCATCAGGTCGAAGTTCCAGACCTCGTTCGTCCCCGTGCGCCACAGCACGCTTCCCGAGGCCAGCTCGTTCGACGTGAAGCGGTCCGCAAGCCACGGATCCGGCGTCTGCGGACCCGGCCACGCCATCATCGTCAACGGCGCATTCGTCGACGCCGATGCATCACCCGGCGCGTCATTCGTCGGCGCCTTGTTCGATCCGAAGCTAATCGCCTTGAGAACAAAGATCGGTATCAGCAACAGGCCAAGGATCGTCTGCCTCCTGTAGCGTCCGAAAATCTCGTAGAACGGGTTGATGCCCTTCTCATTGAGCGCGGCAAAAAACCAGATGACCGAAAGAACCGCCGCGCAAGGTGCGCAAACCAACATCAGAAAAGTCGAGTTCATGTCCGTTCCTCCTTACCGAATGAAAAGGTACATGCCGCCGACCTGCACTTGGGCGCGCAGCGACTCGTCCGCCGAATCGACGCCGCGCACGGTGAGCCGCAGCGTATCCCAGCTTTTGTCATACAGCGCCCTCGGCAACGGGGCTGGCAGATGCCAGTCCAGCGGCACGCCGTTTTCCGCTGCGAAAATCCGTTTGGGCTTCGCCTTCAGAATGAACATGTCGAACGCAAGCTTCTTCACCAGATTCGTCGTCACGGCCACTGTGGCCCATTCGTTCATCGGCACACCAACCGCTCTTAACTCTTCGCTCTCAGCTCTTAACTTCCAAGAACCGCAATCCCATCCAAGCACCAGTCCCGCTTCCTCGACCTCCAGGACGCCGTTCGTGTTTGCGTCCCGTCCGAATGCGGCCTGCACGTTGTTGCTTGGCGTCCCGGCGAGCTCCAGCGCCAGGAGGAAATGCCGCGCGTCCTTCTCCGGTAGCGCAAACGGAATGTTCGTCGACACCTCAGTGTCAACGAACTCCCAAGGCGGAAGTCCTCCGACTTCAACCGCCCCAAAACCAATCCACGCCGCCAGCCCGACGGCCACCAACAGGCATTTCTTCATCATCGCACATCCTTTCTTGTCTTGGACATGCGACATATCCTACCAAACAAACCTTACAAGTACCTTACAAGTACCTTACAAAATTGTAAGGTTTCAAAACCGAACCATAACTGCATAAAAACAAAGCGGAGAAGCGAAATCCTTTCCGCTTCAGGCCGGCACGAAAAAGTGGAGAAGCGGAATCCTTTCCGCTTGTAAGCGAAGCGCAAGAAAGAAGCTGTACACCTTAAGTTAGCGGCACAGCGTAACACTCGTTGCCCAAACCGCACGTCTGCCGCGAAGTTAGAAACCGCACCGCGCTCCATCACCGCATCAGGATGCGAAATTGTCACAGCGTTATCTGGTGACAATATCACGCAATTCCGCGAAGGATTTTTGATCTTAGAATTTCCACCTCCTGTGCCGTCAGCTCCGCGACATACCCTGCCGGGAACTTCTCGGCACGCTTATCCCGGTTTTTTGAATAGCCCCTAAAAAAGCCCGTTTCCGACCGCCCGCTGCGGGCCGGGGAGCTGCCGTTCGGTCTCGTCGTTCGGGTTT
>CADAKF010000011.1:25465-29137 GCA_902788415.1 uncultured bacterium | reverse complement strand
CCGTCGGCGGACCGATGATGAAGTCTGCGCCGGTCAGGGAGTTCGGATAGAACTCGCTGTTCTCGACATCGTAGAGACCCGCCACCTTCTTGTCGTCGATGGTGGTGTAGCAGGGGCAGAAGTCTCGCTTGAGCACCTCCTCGCCATCGACCTTCTCGTAGATCTTCAGTCCATACAGCCGGTACCGCGCCATGTAGCTGTTGCCCATGCCGAACAACTTGAGCGTGTTGCTCGAGCCCATCTCGTAGCCCGACGCCTGGGACCTGGTGCCCGCCGTCAGATTCGAGATTACGCCGTGGTCGTATTCGAGAACGGCCTGGTAGCGATTGCCGACCTGCGCCAACCCGAAGCTCGTTCCGCTCGCATAGACATAGAAGGTATCGCCGCGCGTCAGGAAGAGCCAGGCGCCACCGCCCCAGTTGCTGCCGAAGATCGCCGTCTCGCTCGACGTAAGCTGCGGCATGAGGTCGATCTCCACCTTGGTGTCCTTGCCGGCCGTGTAAATCGCGTTAATCGTCTGCTCGCCCGTCGACTCGATGTACTCGACCGCAACGTAGGCGTCGGGCAGCGATCCCGCCACTGCGTCGTTTCCGACAAACACACCGAGCGCGACATACGCCGCAGCCACCGCCATCATGAGTTTTTTCATGAACTGATCCTCACTGGATTTTACCGTTTCCGGAAAAATAATATCAAATCCAAACGCCCCGCACAAGTGTCACGAGGTTATTTCACAACCAAATACGAACGCAAGTCCGCGGGAATCGGCGCCTCAAAATCCATCTTGACGTTCTTCACCGGATGCCAGAGCTTCAGCTTCCAGGCATGGAGCATCTGCCGCGGCGGAACGGGGTCGAGTTTTCTGTCCAGCGCGGGCTTTCCATACGTCCTGTCGCCGATCACGGGACAGCCCAGCGACGCCATGTGCACCCTAATCTGATGAGTTCTTCCTGTTTCAATGCGGCACTCAATGAGAGAGGTGAAGGCCGAAGGCGAAGGTGAACAATGAGCAGTTAGGTTTTTCACCCGATAGTTCGTAATCGCCACCTTGCCGTTCTTCTCCACGATCGCCATGCGCTTGCGGTCGACGGGATGGCGTCCAATCAGGTTCTCGATCCGCCCCGCGTCGAGACGGGGACGTCCGTGAACGACGGCCAGGTAGGTCTTCTCGATGTTCTTATGGCTCGAGAACGCCTTGACGAGTCCGTCCATCGCCTTCTGCGACTTCGCGACGACGATGAGCCCGGACGTGTCCTGATCGAGGCGATGGACAATTCCCGGACGCGCCACGCCGCCGATGCCGGAGAGGTCCGGACAGTGAAAGAGGAGCGCGTTCACCAGCGTGCCGGAGAAGTGTCCCGGCGCAGGATGGACAACCATACCCGGCCGCTTGTTGACGACGAGCATGTCGTCGTCCTCGAAGACGATGTCGAGCGCAATGTCCTCGGGCTCTGGAATCGCGGGAACGGGCGGCGGAATCTCGACGACAATCTCGTCGCCCTCGCCGACCTTCATGCCGGCCTTCTCGGCGACCGCGCCGTTTACAGTGACAAAGCCGGACTTGATCAACCCCTCGATCCGCGACCGCGAGAAGTCCGGATGAGTCTCCTGGATCTGCCGGTCGAGCCGCATCGCCTACCTCTTGCCCATACCGAAGAGCTGGAGCGTCGCGCGGAAGTCCGCCGGAAGTGGCGAATGGACGCTGATCTCGTCGTGCGGGCTCAGCGGATCGGGCAGCGTCAGCGTCGAGGCGTGGAGCATCTGCCGCGGCACCTGCATGAGGCGCGGATCGCGGGCGTTCTTGAGACCGAATACGCGGTCGCCGACAATCGGATGCCGGACCGACGCCAGGTGCCGACGAATCTGGTTCGTGCGGCCCGTCTCGATGCGGACGCGCAGGAACGACGCGTCGGCGCCGGCCATCTCGCGCGTCACCTTGGAGACGGCACTCTCGCCGTCGAGCGGCGAGTCGATGAGCTGGTGCGCAAACTTGAAGCTACCAGTCACGACCGCATGATAGACCTTCGACACCTTGTGCGTCTTGAAGACCTCGATCGCGGCCATCAGCGCCGCATGGTTCTTCGCAAACATGAGGCAGCCGGTCGTATCTCGGTCCAACCGGTGCACGGCCTCCAGCGTCGGAATCTTCTCCTGTTCGCGCAGGATCGTCTCAACGGACTTCGGGTCGTCGCAGGAGACAAGCCCCGCCGGCTTATCACAGACCAGATAGCTCTCGTTCGACCACAGAACCCGCACGTGCCGGACGTCTTTCGTCTCGCGTCTCGCGTCCTCGCCACCCGACTGCTTCCGCGCGCCCTTCACAACCTGGGAGGGAATCTCGATGAGGTCGCCCGTGCGGAGCGCGAAACGGGCGATCCACACGCACTTGCGGTTGACCCAGACGGAGCGCCCGTCGATCATCGCCTTCGCCGTACGGCGCGAGAGTGCGAACTTAAGGGCGAGAAAGTCCTGCAGGACCTTGGGGTCCGGCTTGCCGACCGTTAGTGCGGAGATTCCCGCGGCATGTTGCGGCGCCTTGCGCATCGGTCAGTCCTTCAGAATGCTGCCGACCGTGCCGACGGTCTTGCGCCCGTGGATGTCATCCGCCGTCACGACCCTGTAGCCGGCGCCGTCCTTCGCGAAATCGGAAATCGGTCGTCCGCAGGCCTCGTCCGCGCCCTTGAGCCCAAACATCCGGACGAACGCGTCGTTGCAGGCGGTGATCTTGCCGTCTGTGTCGGCGGCATACAGGGCCGACTGCGAGACCCGAAAGGCGTTCGCCTTGGACCAGAGTGCGTTCATGTAGTCGCGGCGGCGCTCGACGTTGCGGATCGTGAAGATGAGGTCACCCGGAGTCATCAGGTCGATGGCCGAGACGGCCACCTCGCACGCGATCTTCTGCCCGCCCTTCGCGACAGCGTTCGCGTCGATGATGACATGCCGATCGCCAGCCAGTCCGCGGCGAATACGCGCGACGATCTCGCTCTTCAGCCCCGGGATGATCAGCGAAATCGGCTGATCGAGCGCCGTGTCGAGGTCGTAGCCGAAGTACTCGACAGCACGCGGATTGATCTCGAGAATGTAGCCGTTCGGGTCCGTGATGACGACGGCGTCGTACATGCCGGCCAGGAATTGGCGAAAAAGCGACTTGCGGTCCTTGGGTATGAAAAGTGCCATAACGCCGACAATTATACCAAATCAGACGATGAGCATACAATCGCCGTAGGAGAAGAACATGTAGTTCTTCTGGACGGCCATCGCATAGGCGCAGAGGACGCGCTCCCGTCCCGCCAGCGCCGAGACCATCATGAGAAGCGTCGACTGCGGCAGATGGAAGTTCGTCAGCATGCAGTCGCAGACGCGGAACCGGTACGGCGGATAGATGAAGATGTTGGATGCGCCGGAACCAGGTTGGAGGTTGAAGGTTGAAGGTTGAACGGCGGATGAATCGCTTTGCTCTGTCGCACAGGCGATGGTTTCCAGCGTCCGCACGCTCGTCGAGCCGACACAGAAGACCCTGCCGCCGCGCTTTTTGCACGCGTTGATCGCCCCCGCCGCCTCGGGCGAGACGGAGAACGCCTCGAAGTCCATCTGATGGTCCTCGATGTTGTCCGCCTTGACGGGACGGAACGTGCCAGGCCCGACGTGCAGGGTGATGGCGACGCGCTTGAC
>CADAKF010000011.1:0-25456 GCA_902788415.1 uncultured bacterium | reverse complement strand
ACCTCGCGCGCATAGATCGTCTGGTATCGCTCGCGATCCTCCTTTTCCTCCGCAGCGGTTCCCACACGCTTCACGTACGGCGGCACGGGCGTGTGCCCGAATTCGTCGAGAAGATCCATGAGCGGACGCGCACAGACGAACTCGACCTGCCACATGCCGATTCCGGAGAGCGGCTTCAGGAGCCGCACCCTGAGTTCGCCGTGCGGACCGAAGACAGCCTCCTGGCCCTCGCGGCACTTCCGTCCGGATCCGATGATGACGTTCCAGCGGAGGGCCGAGGTGATGTCGGTGCCAAACAGTGGAGAAGCGGAATCCTTTCCGCTTCCAGAAAAAGACGATCCGTCCTTATCCCGAAGCGGAAGGGATTCCGCTTCCCCACTTTGGGGCGCGGCGTTGACCAGTAGCACCTCAACGACACCGTGCGTGTCGGGCCATTCGCCGATCAGACGCGCGGGGAAGACCTTCGTGTCGTTGACGACGAGGAGATCGTTCGGGGTGATGTAGTCGACGATGTCGGCGATGTGCCGATGTTCGATCAGCCCCGTATCGCGGTGCAGGACCATCATCCGCTCCGTGCCCCGCTTCTCCGCCGGATGCTGGGCGATGAGCCGCTCCGGAAGCGGATACCAAAACTGACGAGTCTTCATGATGGAATTTCAGACAGACTTTTGCGTACGCTGCAGGAAATCCTTCGTCACGCGCCAGACGACCGGCGAGAGCAGGATCAGCGCCACAAGGTTCGGAAATGCCATGAGGCCGTTGAACGTGTCCGCCAGGCCCCACACGACCGAGACGGTCAGGTAGGGTCCGACAAAGACAACCGCGACGTAGAGGAAGCGGTAGACCTTGATGACCCATTGGCGCTTCGAGCCGACGAGGTACTCGAGGCATTTCTCGGAGTAGTAGTCCCAGCCAAGGATCGTCGTAAACGCGAAGAACGTGAGCGCCGTCATCAGGAAGAAGCCGGAGATAGCGCCGGACTTCGGCCCGAGGAAGGCGAGCCCGCGGCTGAACGCCTCGATCGTGATGTCGACGCCCTGCAGCCCGAGCTGCGGCTCCCACGCGCCGGTGACGATGATCGCAAGGCCCGTCATCGTGCAGATGACGATTGTGTCGACGAAGGTTCCGGTCATGCAGACAAAGCCCTGGCGCGCCGGCTCGTTCGTCTTCGCCGCCGCCGCCGCGATCGGGGCGGAGCCGAGGCCCGCCTCGTTCGAGAAGATGCCGCGGGCGATGCCCTTCTGCATTGTGATGAAAATCGTGCCGATCATGCCACCCGTGAACGCCGCCGGGTTGAAGGCCGCGCGAACGACGAGCTCGAGGGCCGTCGTGATCTTCGAGAGGTTCCCGAGGAGGAGAAACGCGATGATGACGACATAGAAGACCGCCATGAACGGCACAATGACCGTCGAGACCTTCGCGATGCGCTGGAGCCCGCCGATCACCACGAGCGCCGTCGCCGCCGTGACGATGAGGCCCGAGATGACGACCGCCCACGAGTAGGTCGTCGCGATGCCGAAGCAGGACAGCACCGCCACGCCCGTCGACGGATCGTTCGGCGCGAAGTTGGGGTCGAAGAAGCGAAGCGTCGCCGAAGTGATGCCGTGGATCTGCGTCACCGTGCCGATGCCCATGATGCCCGCGAGCGTGCCGAAGACCGCAAAGAGGACCGCGAGCCACTTCCAGCTCGGCCCAAGCCCCTTCTCGATGTAGTAGAATGGACCTCCCAAGACCCGTCCGTCCGGCGTGAACTCGCGGTACTTGACCGCGAGAAGGCCTTCCGCGTACTTGGTCGCCATGCCGAAGAACGCCGCGAGCTCCATCCAGAAGAGCGCGCCCGGGCCGCCCGTCCCAATGGCCGTCGCGACGCCGACGATGTTACCCGTGCCGATCGTCGCCGAAAGCGCAGTGCACAAGGCGCCGAACGAGGAGACGTCGCCCGAGGTCCCCTCCTCCGTGTGGAACATGTACCGGAAGGCGTTCTTCAGGTTGAAGAGGTGGTTCAGGCGCAGGACGCAGGTGAGCAGGAGGCCGGTCACCAGGATCGCCGCGATGAGCGGCACGCCCCAGACCATGCCATCGATCTTGTCCACCCAGGCGGTGAACGCGTCCAGCCAGCCGGAAGACGCCTCGACCGACCTGGCAACAGCTCCCGAGAGCGCGGCCTCCGGCTCCTCGGCGACGGTCTTGAGTGCGGTTGTTGCGACAGAGGAAAGGAAAAGCGGATTCATTACAGGGACTCCTTCACCTTGTTAAACTCATCGATCATCTCGGCGGACGGCTTCTTCGTCAGGAGCGAAACGACGACCGTCGTCACGAACGAGAAGAGGAAGCCCGGCGCGAGCTCGTAGAGCCCGAAGATCTCATGCGTCCCCGCAGAGTCGGCGAGCACGAACTTCCAGACAAAGCAGGTCGCCGCGCCGACCACCATGCCGGCGACCGCACCCGCGAGGTTCGTGCGCTTCCAGAAGAGCGCGAGGAGGATGAGCGGACCGAATGCCGCGCCGAAGCCGCCCCACGCGAACGAGACCATGTCCATCACGACCTTGAAGAAGTCGCTCTCCGTGTTCATCGCCATCCCGAGCGCCACGAGCGAGACCGCGCCGACCGCGAGACGCGACACGCAAAGAAGCTCCCGGTTCGACGCCTGCTTGCGGATGACGATCTTGTAGAGATCGTTCGAGAAGCTCGAGGCGGAGACCAGGAGCTGGCTGTCAGCCGTGGACATAATCGCCGCCATGATCGCCGACAAGAGGATGCCTGCAAAGACGCGCGCGAAGAACCCGCCGTTGAAGATGCCGTTGATCATCACCATGAACATCTTCTCGGGGTCGTTGCCGACGTCCGCAAGCGTCAGGCCCCTCTGCTTAAGATAGAGGTGGAAGACGAGACCGATCACCGTCGCCGCGCCGAGCGAGATCGTCACCCAGCTCATCGCGATGCGACGGGAGCCCTTCACTTCCGCCGGATTGTTGATCGACATGAACCGGACCAGGACGTGAGGCATGCCGAAGTAGCCGAGACCCCACGCCATGCACGAGGCAAGGCCGATGAAACCCGCCGCCTTCGCGGTCGAGGCGTTCGTGAAGAGCGACTGCAAATACGGATTGATCTGATTGAGCGAGTCCACCGTCGAGGCGAAACCGCCCGCGTTGCAAACGACAATCGCCGGCACCAGGACGATTGCGACAAACATCAGCGAACCCTGGATGAAGTCCGTCCAGCACACCGCCATGTACCCGCCGAGCAGCGTATAGCTGACGACGACGAGCGCGCCGATCCAGAGACAGAGCGAGTAGCCAGTCATCGTGAGCCCGAGGAACGAAATCGTGTCCGGAATGCCGAAGGTCGTCGTGAAGAGCTTCGCGCAGCTCACGAACCCGGACGCCGTGTAGAACGTGAAGAACACGAGGATGATGATCGCCGCGATGATGCGCGAGACGCCGGACGGATCGCGGAAGCGGTTGCAGATGAAGTCCGGAATCGTGATCGAATCCCCGCAGGCGTGCGAATAGACCCTGAGTCGGTGCGCCACGATCTTCCAGTTGAGGTAAGTGCCCACGAGGAGCCCGATGCCGATCCACGCCTCGGAGAAGCCGCCGACGTAGATGGCGCCCGGAAGGCCCATCAGCAGCCAGCCAGACATGTCGGAGGCCTGCGCCGAGAGCGCGACCACCCACTTGTTCATCTTGCGGCCGCCGAGATAGTAGTCGCCGAGCGACTCCTGGCGCTTGGAGAAGAAAAAACCGATCCAGAGCATGAGCGCAAGATAGCCGACGAATGAACAGAGAATGTACCAGTCGAACATAGGGGTTAGGGATTAGGGGTTCGGGTTCGGGTTCGGGTTAAATGGACCAGCCCGTGTAGCCGAGAACCGAGCAGACCTGCTGCACGAGAATCAGGATCACCAGGACGGGCGCGAAGTACTTCACCATGAAGCGGTAGAGGGTCTTCGCCTTGAAACGATTTCCTTCCGCCATGACCTCATCATCGATCACCGAGGGCTTCAGCACCCAGCCGATGAAAATGCAGGTCGCAGCCGCGATAATCGGCATCAGCACGGAGTTCGTGATGAAATCGAAGAAGTCCAGGAACTGGAAGCCAGCGAAGGTCTCCGTCCGGAAGAGGCGGACATCCCCCCATGGTCCGTACCCCAGCGCCGAGAACGTCGAGAGGAACAGGATGATCGCCCCCGTGAAGAACGTCGCGGCCTTGCGCTGGATGTGCAGCAGGTCGCAGAACGAGGCGACGCACGCCTCATAGAGCGAAATCGCCGAAGTGAGCGCCGCGAAGATGACGAGCGCGAAGAACGCGAGGCCCACCCAGGGCCCGCCCGCACCGAGCGTCGCGAACACCTTGGGGAGCGTGATGAACATGAGCCCTGGGCCGGCGTTCATCGCCTCCTTGACGTCTGTTCCCGTCTTCACCGCAAACATGTAGACGACCGGAATGATCATAAGACCGGCGATGACGGCGATCAGCGTGTCAAAGATCTCGATGCGGCGGACGCACTTCTCGATGGAATCGGTCTTCCGCATATAGCTGCCGTAGGTGATCATGATGCCCATCGCGAGCGAGAGCGAGTAGAACATCTGCCCCATCGCACCGAGAATCGTCTTCCCGAGCTGGACAAGGGAGAACGTCATCTGTCCGTCCGCACCCTTCACGCTCAGCGCGTCCATCGACGGGACGAGATAGTACTTGAGTCCGTCACCCGTTCCCGGCAGGCAGATGACATAGATCGAGATCGCGACCGCCAGGACGAGCAGGGAGGGCATCAGCACGAGATTTGATTTCTCGATGCCGTTCTTGACGCCCATCACGATGACCGCCGAGCTCGCCAGGACGAACAGCGACCCGTAGCCGAACGGTGCGAAGTTCGCGGAAATGAACGCATTGAAGAACGCGCCCGACTCCGCCGCGGCCTCGCCCATCGGCGTCGCCCCGCAGAACGCCATCTGGCAGTAGGTGACGAAATACTTGAGCACCCACCCGCCGATCACGCAGTAGTACGGCACGATCAAAAGCGGCACAACCGTCCCGAGAAACCCGATGAATCCCCAGCCGCGATGCAGTTGCGAATAGGCGGTGAGTTGAGACTGCTGGGTCTTCCGGCCGATGGCGATCTCCGAGAGCATCAGGGTGAAGCCAAGCGTCACCACGAGGCAGAGGTAGATGACGATGAACGTGCCGCCGCCGTACTGCGCCGCGAGATAGGGGAAACGCCAGAGGTTGCCGAGGCCAATCGCTGAAGCAGCTGCGGCCAGCACGAAAGCGAGCTGGCCGGACCACGAAGCGCGTTTGCGCGTATTAGACATCAGATCTGCTCCTCGGTATTAGAAGTCATAGTAGGCCGAGAACTGGAAGCGGTCGGAGTAGGCGTTACCGCCGCGCGCGCCCTCGCCGCTCGCGTAGCGCGTGTTGAGGCGCGCGTACTCGACGCCGATCTTGAAGTTCTGCGTCACCTTGTAGAACGCGTCGATGTAGGCGCGGTCGTTGTGGGTGATCGACTGGCTCAGCCCAGCGTCGGACTCGATGTAGTCGTTATAGATTGTCGGATCGTCGAAGCCGTAGCCAATGCCGACGGACCAGTCGCTGTTGATCTGGTAGGAGAGGTCGATGAAGCCGCCGACCGTCGAGACCTCCTTGCCGTAGCCGTACTGGTTGAACGCGACCGTCTGGCCGACGCCAGCCTGGACGCCGCCAAGGTTCTCGCCCGCGAAGATCTGGCCGGTCAAGGTGAAGTTCCAAAACGGCAGGACGCCGCCGAGCATCACCATCATCGTGTCGTAGTCGCTCTTGTCGGCCTCGTCGTTCAGGTCGCGGATGCGCGTCTGGCCGTACATGCCGCCGAGGCCGATGAGCCAGCGGCGCTTTTGGTCGTCGTCCTCCGGATCCTGCCAGAAGGCGTCGTGGTCGTAGACGGCCGCAGCCTCGAAGATCGGCCAGGCCGACGCGGAATTGTCCTGGATGAGGTCCTTGTCACGGTCGCCGCCCATACCAGGGCCGTTCTTGACAATGCCGACGCGGACGTTGAGCGAGCTGTCGTCCCACTCCCAGTTCCTGGTCACGCGGATCTGCGGGCTGCGGCGGTAGGGGTGACCGGTGTTCTCCATCCACGCGCCGTCGATTTCGGTCGGGGAGACCATCTTCCAGAGGTGCCAAGTCTGACCGAACAGGATCGACCAACTGCCTCTCTCGCTGCCGAAGATATTCCAGTCGTCGGCCTCACGCTGGGCGTCGAAGTAGAGGTGACGCCAGTGGAAGGCGTAGTCGTTACCATGGTCGCCGGCCAGGTCGAACTCGGCGCGGCCGATGAACTTCCACCCCTTGTGCGCCTCGGGCGTCTCGAACTGGAGACCAAGAATCGAATCTTGCATCGACAGACTCGAGGTGTGCTCGCCATAGGCGCGGGAGTGCGGATTGTAGAGCCAGTCCGTGTAGGTGTCGCACACCGCCCCGTGCGTGTTGTACACGCCCTCGAACACGAGGTAGCCGTACGGCGTGATCTTGAGGCCCGACTCGGAGAGCGGCTCGAAGATGTGCGCGTTGATGTCGGCGAGATAGTACTTGAAGCCCTGTGCCGTCGTGAAAATTCGGCCGGTCTCATTCGTGGTCGTCCCCTCGCCCGCCGCGAAGCTCGCCTGCGCCATCTGGCTCAACCTGTCGTTCTGAAGCTCCCACTTCTTGTCCTGCTCGGCGAGCTTCAGGCGCTGGAAGTCGACCCTCTTCCGCATCTGCTTGTCGTGGTTTTCCAGTTCGGCGATACGCGCGGCCTGGGCCTTGTTCTGCGCTTCGAGCGCGGCCAGGCGGTCGAGAAGAACCTTGAGGTCGGCTTGTGTGACGACATCGGTCGGGGCAGCCTCAACACCCGCCATCAGCCCAATTGCGAAAATAGCGGCAACGATGATTTTCTTCATAAATTTTTCTGTTTGTGCCAAAACTTCGGAAAGTATATCATTTTCATCTCCTTGCTGACAAGAAGGAACAATGCTCAACCCAAGTGGCGTCCTTCATCATCCAAATTGCCAAAACTCCGGCCGTTTTCCACTTTTCGTCCAGAAATCTCTTGCCCGCATCGGGACCCAGGACGAAAAGCGTCGTCGAGAGCCCGTCCGCCTCCATCGCGCTGCCACCGACGAACACGGTCACGGAACTGACGCCGTTCGAGACCGCCAACCCCGTCCGCCCGTCGTAGATGTGCTTGCCGCGAAAGTACTCGGCGCTTGTCGCGCACGCGCAACCCTCGTCAAGCACACGAACACTCTCCGTTCCGGCGATGCCGGTCCGCCATCGTCCCTTGGCCGCAAAGAGGTTGCCGCCAAGGTCCAGCAGCACGTCTGGTCCTTTGCGGACGAACACACCGGCGGAAACGGCTCGATCGACCGCAAAGCCCTTGGCAATCGCCCCAAGGTCCAACGTGTTCGTTCCGCGCCAGCGCGGATTGAACGCGCCGCCGGACTTCTCCATTAGGTCGAAGGCCATTTCATAGCAGGGACGAACGGACTCATCGCACCGTTCGAGAATCTCATTCTCGGGCAACGCCGCCAGCCGGCTCAGCTCCGAATTCGGATCGTGCGCGTTGAGAAGCCTCTCGACGTGCGTGAACTCGTCCTTCACCGCTCGGACGATTTCCGCCGTCTCCTCCGGTGTCGCGCCGCGCGTCTGCACCGCCGCGACCGTACCCATCACCGGCCACTCGAGGCGCTCGATTTTCGCTCGCGAGCAGCCGGTTCCGACGACTGCGCACCAGGCACCAAGCGCCAGACACCAGGCACCAAGCGCCCTCATCCCGCGACCTCCAGCTCGACGTCCGCGCGGCCAATCTCTGCCAGTGTCTCCCGCATCAGCCGAACGGCAACCGCTTCCGCATTGCATTGATGAGAGAGATGCGCGAGAAAGAGCTTCTTGAGCCGCGGCGAGGCAAAACGTCGAACGAGCTCGCAGGCCTGGTCGTTGGAGAGGTGTCCGCGCGGACCCGCGATGCGCTGGATGAGATACGGCGGACGCCCGCTCGTCCGCAGCATCACGGGATCGTGGTTGGACTCGAGCGTCGCCACGTCCGCCTCGGCCAGCTTCAGCCCGATCGAGTCGAGTGGCGTTCCGATGTCCGTCCCGTGGAAATAAGTCTCGCCGCCCGCCCTCAGGAGATAGCCGACCGGATCGCTCGTGTCATGCGGGACAGAAAACGCCGCGGCCGTGAACGCGCCGACCTCGAACTCCTGTCCGTTCTCGAAGCACACGAACGCCGAATCCGCGAGCCCACACTCATGCGCGACCGCCTCGGCGGTCATTACGTTGGCGTAGACCGGGATGTCGCGGTGCTTCAGGAGCGTCTTCAGCCCGCTCACGTGGTCCGAATGCGAATGCGTGATCAGCACCGCGTCAACCGCAATATCCTTCAGATACTTGTAACAGATTCCGCAGTCAACGAGAACTGCAGAACCCTCCGCCTCGACAACATACGCATTGCCGCTCGAGGACGACGCTAGCGGAACGACCTTCACGCCGTCAGCGCCCTGCCGCGGTTACCGAACGCATCAAGGGGCGTCACAACGAGCTTCGGCTCGAGCGGCTTGCCGTCCGCGCCCTTCGGCAGCTTTTCATCCTCAACAAGATACTTCGTCGGCGCACCGGACCTGAACCGCGGCATGTTGTACTTCGCATCATAGGCAAGAAAGACCTGCTTTCTGCCGTCCTTGCCGTCGAAACCAGTTGCGATCTCGTAGCGAAACGCGCGCGTCGCCGCAGCGTCCGCGCACGGAATCGTCACGAGCCAGCCCTTCTCCCTGCGCGCCACGGCAAGCTTCGCGTCCGCGGCGAATTCCGGAGCGACGCCTTTCGCCTTGCGGACGTCGTACGCAAACGGCTTAGAGTCCCGAACCGGCAGCGGAATAATCCAGTCGTCTCCGAGCGACTCGTCATGCAGGAAGTCGCGCCGCACGACGACGATGCGGTCTTCGTAGACTTTCACGAGCAGGCCTTGACGCTGCTCGTACTGGTCGACGCTCCCGCCGTAGCGGAGTGAGGACGTCCCGATCGACGTGAACGCGCCCTGCCAGACTGACCGCTCGTCCGTCAGCGACGTGTGGGAGTGACCGGTAAAGGCGACCGCATTCGGAAACGCGGAGAGCGCCCGCGTCGCGTAACCCCTGTCGGGACACCACGCCTCGTCGCCGTAGACCGTGTCCTTCGGATGCGGATGCTGGATGAAGAAGAACGGCTTCGTGCAATCGATCTTCGCGGCGTTTTCCCTAAACCAGTCCTCGACCTCAGGAATGCCATGCCAGGGATTGGGCCCGAGCGACCAGTGCGCGCCGACGAACTGATACCCTTTCACTTCCTTAAACCAGATCGGCGAATACTCCTCGTGGAAGACGTGCTTCCAGGCGGCCGCCGGATCGCGGCGGATCAGCGCCGCCTCGAACGACTTCTTCTCAAAGTAGCGGACGTCGAACTTGTCGTAGTACTGGCCCTCGACGTCATGGTTGCCGTAGACGAAGAGCTGCTCGACCTTTCGGTTGTCCTGCGGAGAGCGCCCGCCCGGAAAGACGCGAAACCACGCCTCGCCGACGCACTCGAGCTGGTTGACCATGCCATTGTCGGCCATGTCGCCCGCGACGACAACGCCATCCGCGCCCTGATCGTCGAACCAGCGGAGCGTCCGCTCGAACTGCGCGGCATCGCCGAACTTCTTGAAGTCGCCCTTCCCGGCGTCAACGTGGATGTCGCTTACGACACCCAGGACGAGCTTCGCGCCGTCACCGGAGAAAAGCCCCGCCGGCGCACGGAACGCACGGCAACCCGAGAGTGCGCCAAGCGAGAGCGCGCCACCGAGAAACGAACGCCGGGAAAGGTCCATCGTCAGCTCCTTTCGAAGGCGCGGTGAGCGATATCCTTGCGGAAAAACATCTTCTCGAAGGAAATGCCGGCAATGCGCGCATACGCGCGGTCCACCGCCTCGCGCAGCGTCGCGCCCACGCCGGTGACGCTCAACACGCGTCCGCCGGAAGTGACAATCTCATCGCCCTCAACCTTGGTCCCGCAATGGAAAACGATCGACGAAGGACTTGGGACGGAAGATGACAGACCCGAGATCGACTTGCCCTTCTCGTACGCCCCCGGATAGCCGCCGCTCGCGACGATGACTGTCGCGGCCGTCTCGGGATTCACGACGACGTCCTCGTCCTTGAGGCAGCCGGTCGCCGCATGGAGAAGCGCCGTCGCGAAGCTGCCACCGAGACGCGGCAGGACGGCCTCCGTCTCCGGATCGCCGAAGCGCGCGTTGAACTCGACGACGTTCACGGTCGAGCCGCTCTTCGCAAGAGGCCCGTGCGGATTCGAATTCTCGTCATTGACCATCAGCCCCGCGTAAAGGATGCCGCGATACGTGATGCCGCGCTTCTTGAGTTCGCGCACAACGGGCAAGATGACCTTCTCCTTGATGAGCGGCAGCTTGTCCGTCGTCACGACCGGCGCAGGCGAATACGCGCCCATGCCGCCCGTGTTCGGCCCCTTGTCGCCATCGAAGACACGCTTGTGGTCCTGCGAACTCGGCAGGAGGACCGCGTTTTCGCCGTCCACCATCGCCAGAATCGAGCACTCTTCTCCGTGCAGAAACTCCTCAATAAGGACCTCCGCGCCGGCCGCACCAAACTTGTTGCCGACGAGCATGTCGTCGATCGCCGCCTCCGCCTGCTCGGCGGTCTCCGCGACGACGACGCCCTTGCCGGCCGCGAGGCCGTCCGCCTTGATGACGACGGGAAGCCCGTAGCTGGGAAGTGCGGCTTTCGCCTTTACGGCGTCCGTAAAGACCTCGGCCTTGCCGGTCGGAACGCCTGCGGCGTCCATGATCTCCTTCGCGAAGCGCTTCGAGCCCTCCATTCGCGCGCCAGCGGCAACCGGACCGAATGCTGGGACACCAACCTTCTCGAGCGCGTCAACGAGTCCGGCGACAAGCGGCGCCTCCGGACCAACCACCACGAGGTCCGGTTTCTCGTCCGCCGCCCATGCCGTCAGAGCCTCGATGTCGTCCGCCTTGATGGCGACATTCGTCGCGACGTCCAGCGTGCCAGCATTCCCCGGCGCGCAGTAGATCTCATGTTTTTCCTCGTCCTGCGCAAGCCGCCACGCGATCGCATGTTCGCGCCCGCCCGAACCAACAACAAGAATTTTCATCGCATTACCTTTCAGACTTTGAGATGTTTTAGGACTCTAGACCTAAGACGCAAAACTTGAAACTTGAAACCTCACTTCGGAACATTCAGCTTCTGGCCGACGCGCAGTTTGTCGTTCTTGAGCCCGTTCATCTCCTTGATCTTGGCGACGGACGTCCCGAGCGCCTGTGCGATCACGGACAGGGTGTCGCCCGCCTGGACGACATATTCCCGATGGGGACCGATCACGACCTTCGTCGGCTTCGGCGGCGTCGCCGCGGCCTGCGCCTTCGTCAGGCGCGCCGAGAGATCGTTCACGATTTGCCCGCGCTGTTCCTGCAGCGCACGCCGGAGGTCGGCGACAGAGGCCTTAAGGGATTCGATCTCCTGGCGGACGCCCCGGTCGTCGCCGCCGCCCTCCAGCGCGCCGACGCGCCGCTGAAGGTCCGAGATGTTGCTCTGCAAGGCGTCGACCTCGCCTGAAACGCGCTGCATTTCGGCATAGGCCTGCTGCTGCATGAAACTCTCCTTACCCTGGCCGAACGCCGACACCGACGCCGACAGGCAGGCAAGGACAAACAAGCGATTCATATTCTTCATAACAACTCCTTGTCTTCAGATGAACAGAAAGAGAACCCAAAGCCCGATCAGTCCGGCTGCGACCATCAGAAACGTCCGCTGGCGACGGCGAGCCTCCTCCTGGCGGACCGTCCGCCCGAACGTCCGCATGCCGCCGCCCGAGATGTAGTTGATCATCTTATCGTGGGCGTCTTCGCCGACAGTGATGGACCAGGGCACGTCCGAACGCGTGTAGGCGTGCGCGTCTCCGATTGGACGGGCTGAAATCGGCCTCATCGTCACGGCAACTTGATGACGTCGCCCGTCCGCAGACGGCCATCCGTCGAAATGAGAGCCTTGTTCGCGTCGCGGATGCGCTTCCACGCGGAGATGTTGCCGTAGAACCGCTTGGCAATGCCGTAAAGCGTATCGCCGTCCTGAACCTCGTATTCGTCCGGACGCGCGGGAACGGCCGACTTCTCCGTCTCTTTCTTCTTCTTCTCGGCCTCAGCCTTCGCTTCGTCCGGAACGGCCGAATCGCGAGCCGGCAGAAGCAAGGGCGCCGAAGCGGGAGACTCCTCGTCGTCATCCTCGTCCAGAAGGTCACGCACCTCCTTGACGGACGGTCCGCGCATCTTCGCACCCTCGTCTTCGCCAATTCCCTTCACCATCGCCAGAAGACGGCCCCTCTCCTTTTCAAGCTCGTCGATGCGCCTCTTGGAATCGGCCTGCGCAGACTCGGCGGCGGCGGCTTTCGCCTCAGCCTCCTTCAAGCTCTTCCGGAGCGCCTCGGCCTCTTCAAGAAGGACGCCCGCCTTGGCGAGACTGTATTTCTCCGCAAGCTCCTTCGCCACCTCCCTCTCGCAGGTCACAAGACGGTCCTTCGCCAGTTTCGCCTTGTCGCTTGACGGCTGCTGCAGGAGATACTCGCGGTATGCGCAGTACGCACCGACAAAGTCACGCCGCGAATCCTGCAGCAGGCAGGCGAGCTGAAAACGCGCGCTTGCGTTTGCCGGATCCTTCTCCACCACTTTCTCAAACCCCTTCAGGGCCGCATCGAGGCGGCCGGCGCGATAATCGTCCATCGCCGCCCGATAGAGGCGGTCGCCCTGCTCGGCGCGCTGCTCCGCACGCTGGACGAAATCACATGCGCTCAGCGTCGCCGTCAGCGCCATCAGCGTCATCAGCTTCTTCAGCATCGCCGTCCTCCTCATTATCTTCCTCCTCGTCCTCGTCATCTTCGTCGTCAAATTCATCTGGCGTGTCGTCAATAAAAACATCCTCCTCGTCCTCCACCTTCTCCACCTTCTCCACTTCCTCCACCTCTTCCACGTCCTCCACCTCTTCCACTTCCTCCACCTTCTTCTCCACCTTCTTGTACTGCTCGGCCTTCTTCTTCGGATTCGACCGCTGCAGCGTCGGATCAAGCTCGTTCAGCTGCTGCAGGGACGCAAGGCCGAAGTGCTCGAGGAAGAGCGGCGTCGTGCCGTAGAGAAACGGATGTCCGGGAAGCTCCGACTTGCCGACGAGACGAATGAGCTGCATGTCCATCAGCGTCTTCAGGTTCGCCGTCACGTCCACGCCGCGGATGTCCTCGATCTCGCTCTTGGTGAGCGGCTGGCGATAGGCAACGATGGCGAGTGTCTCGAGAGACGCGCGGCCGAGACGACTCGGGCGGTCCATCTTCAGCATGGCGCGCACATAACGCCCGCAGCTCGGCACGGTCTGCAGACGATAGGCACCGCCCGCGCAAACGAGCTTGAAACCGACGCCACCGACTTCCAGGGCCTTTTCGAGGCCGCGAAGAGCCGCGTCAATCTCCTTCGACGTGCACGTGCGGTAGACGTCCATCACCTCGCGGTTTTCGCCTTCTTCCGCTTCGACAGCGCGAATGGCGTCGCGCAGCTCGGCCGCCGTCAGGGGAACCTCGCTCGCAAAGAGAAGGGACCCGACGATCTCCTGCAGGGAGCTGGGCAACGGCATTTTCACTTCTTCACTCATAGTCGTCAGGTTTTTCCAAGGGCTTATCTTCCGGCTCTTCCTTCGAGGGCAGGATCGTGATCTCGTGGAAGGCCGCATTCTGGTAGATGATGACACGATGCTGGCGTAGCAGCTCCAGGAGCGCAAGGAACGTCACAATGATCTCGCCCTTCGGCGCGCGCTCCGCGTCGAAAAGGGAAAGGAACGAGACCTGACCCTCCTTACGCGTCCTCTCGAGGACGTAGTCCATCTTGTCCGGAACCGAAAAGCGAACACCCTTCAGTTCCTCTTGCGGCAGTTCGTTCGCGCGCGCCAGGACCTCCTGAAACGCAGACAGGAGGTCGTAGAGGTCGAGGGACGCAAGCGCGTTCCGCGCGTCTGCGGCCGTCTTCTCGAACTTGGGACGCCCCCCGCCGTAGTCGAACGAGTTGTACGCCTGCGCCTCCAGGGTCTCGAGCCGAAGCGCCGCATCCTTGAACTTCTTGTACTCGACCAGCTGGCGGACGAGGTCGAGGCGCGGATCGACCCACTCCTCGTCGCCGTCCTCCGTCACGCGCCGGCTTACCGGCAGGAGCATCCGCGACTTGATGACCATCAGCGTCGCCGCCATCACGATGAATTCGCCGGCGATGTCGAGGTTGAGCCGGCGGGCGTCTTCGATAAACTTCATGTATTCCGCCGTGATGTGCTCGATCGGAATGTCGTAGATGTCGAGCTCCTCGCGGCGGATGAGATAAAGGAGCAGGTCAAGAGGCCCCTCGAACACGTCGAGGTTCACCTTGTATTCGTCTGCAAAAAGCTGCTCCTGGGCCATGCTCGTATTATATCATATTCTCTTTTCGAGAACGAGCACCATGCCGCTGCCGCGAGGTTCGAAACGGAGGTCCGCGCCGATGCGCCGGGCGCGCTGTTTCATGCCCTCGAGACCGAAATGGCCTTCCTTTGCCCCCGGCGCCGTCTTGGGGTCGAACGGCGTTCCGTCGTTCGAGATGCGGAGCAACCAGCCACCGTCCCGGGTCGAATCGCAAGAAATGGCGATTTTCTTCGCGCCACCGTGCTTCACGGCGTTGCCGATCGACTCGCGGACGACAAGCGAGAGGTCGCGCATCGCCGCCGCATCCATCGTCGCCGGCAGGCCCTCGAGGCGCGTGTCGACGCAGTAAAGTCCCTTCGTATTCTCCTCGTGCGCGAGCTGACGGATCATCTCCGCTGGCGAGAGCCTCATCATGTCGTCATTCTTGAGCCCCCAGATGATGTCGCGGATCTCCCGCTTCGCGCGAACAAGGACGTCCTGCGCTTCCTTGAGCCGCCCAATCTTGAGCAGCATCCCCGCCCCGACGAGATGCTGCTCAATCGTATCATGGATGTCGTCCGCCATGCGTTTGCGCTCCGCCATGATGGTGCGCGTGCGAAACAGACCGCGCCGCTGGCGGAAGACGACAACAAGAAAGACCAGGACCCCGAGAGCCAGGACGCCAAGAGCCGTCGCGACGCCGACTTCGAACCGGCGGTCGCGGCAGGCCGCGAGATAGGCGAGATCCGGCTTGAGAACGATGTCGGACTCCGACTCCACATCGACCTTGACACCCATCACGTAACCCGTCTTCCCGAGGAGGACGGACGGGTCGAGAACCTGCTCGACAACACCCGTCACCTTCACCTTCGGATGCGTACGGTCGCAGTCGGAGAGAAAATCGGGTAGGGCGTCCGTCCGGACGTTGACCGGCACGTCGTCAACAGTAAGCGCGAATCCGCCCTCCGTGACGCCGATTGCGCGCCCCTCCAGCGAAATCCGCCGCCAATTGACGCCCTCCTGAGGGTCGGGGTCTGTGAGCTCGACGGAGGAAACCGTGCGCGCCAGCGGCATCTCGCCGGCTCCGAGGTCCGACCAGTCCTTCGCCACGAAAACGATGCGTCCACCCTCGAGGGAAGGCGCGCCCGACACCGACACGCGCCGACCCGCCTTCGGCAGCGAACCTGCGGCGAGCACCTTGACGCCCGTATCGCCGTTCTGTAGGAAAAACGCATCCTGTATCGCGCACGTCACCGTTCCGGAGACCTCCGTGCGATCCTGTCCCGCATCCAGCGCCTCACGCACCTTGCCAACGACACGCGCACGGACTGACGACAGGTAGTCGCCGAGCGCTGGTCGATCCGCGGCAGCAACCGAGACAGTCAGAAACAGCAGGATGATGCAAGTTGCGCGCTTCATTCAGACGACCTTAAAAATAATACGCGGCATTCTCATGCCGCGTATTATATCAAAACGGATGGCCTCCGTTATTAAGCAAGGACGGCGTCCTTCGCGGCCTTCGCCACGCGGAACTTCACGACCTTCTTCGCCGCGATCTTGATCGTCTCGCCGGTCGCCGGATTGCGGCCCATACGCGCCTTGCGATTGATCTTGATGAGCTTGCCGAGACCCGGAAGGACAATGCCCTTCGGGCCCTTCGCACCCTCGTACGCAATCGCGAGGAGCTTATCGTAAGCGGCAACAGCCTGCTTCTTGCTGATCTGAGCGGCCTCCGCAATGGCGGCCATGATCTCGGACTTGGTGGCAATCTTCTTAGCCATTTTTGATCCTTCTTATTTCACTTAAGTGTGGCACGCGAGAACCATTCCCCCGTGTCTGCCGATACTTTACCATATTTTGTGGTTGTACGCAAGGGGACAAACACAATTCTTTGTGCCCTCAGCGGAGTCGGAAACACAATCCGTTGAATCCCGCCTCAGAACACGCGGGAATCGCGAACTTGCATCGCGGGTGAAAAGCACAACCTGTAGGCCAGTCCGTCGGCGGCGGAACCGTCCCCGCAATGTCGGCAAGCGGCGCATCCTTCGGCGCGTCGAGCCGCGGAACCGCCGCGAGAAGGCCCTGAGTGTAGGGATGGCGCGGAGCGGAAAGGATTTCGCGCGTCTCGCCGCGCTCGACGATCTCGCCGGCATACATCACGTTGACAGACTTGGCATAACGTGCGACAAGACCGAGGTTGTGCGTAATGAGCAGAACGGCCGTCTGCCGCTCGTCGGCAAGACGGTAGATGAGATCCAGGACTTCCTGTTGTGTCGTCACGTCCAGCGCTGTCGTCGGCTCGTCAGCAATGAGAAGGTCCGGATTCTGCGCAAGCGCCATCGCGATCATCACACGCTGCTGCTGCCCGCCCGACATCTCGCACGGATACTTCTCGGCGGAACCGGGAGGAAGCCCGACGGATGCGAAAAGAGATTGAAGGTTGAAGTCCGAAGGTTGAACGGCGGACGAAACTCCTTCCTGAATCTGGACGCCAACCCGCATGACGGGATTGAGCGACTGCATTGGATTCTGAAAGACGTAGGCAATACGCGGCGAACCTGCGATCCGTCCGGAAATCTTCGCGCGGTCGACGAGCCCGCCAAGCGCGAGCGCTGTCAGCGACTTGCCACAGCCGGACTCTCCGACAAGCGCGACGCGCCCACGCTCCGGAATCTCGAAGGAGACGTCGCGAACCGGAACGGAAAGCCCCCTCTCCGTCCTGAACTCAATCCGCAGATGTTCGACCGAAAGGATCATCTTCTCCTCATCACGAGCTTCGAGGCGAGAACGTAGGCAGCGACCAAGACAAGCGCCGCACCAATGACGAGCGGCAGGTGCGAAGCCGCCATCTCCTTCCCCTTCGTGCAAAGCTCCAGGTAGGTGATGTCGCCGGCGGACCTTCCGAGCCCATAGCCGACGAAGGCGAGAATTATCGTCCATACGCCAGCTCCGAGCGCCGTGAACAGCGTGAACGCCCCAAGCGGCATCCTCGCAATGCCGGCCGGAATGGAGATGAGCTGGCGGATTGCTGGAACCATCCGGCAGACGAACGTCGTCGCCGCGCCGTACCTGTTGAAGACCTCACAGGCGCGCTCGAGCGCCGCGGGCTTGAGGAAGAACCACTTGCCGTACTTCTCAAGAAAGGGCTTGCCGACCCACTGGGCCAGGTAGTAGTTGACATACGCGCCCGCCAGCGAACCGAGCACGCCGACGGCAACCGCGGCCCAGACCGCCGCCAGCGGAGATCCAAGACCAAGTTCGCCGCGCGCGGCAAAGAACCCGGCTGGTATCATCACCACCTCGCTCGGAAACGGAACGAAGCTCGACTCGATCGCCATGAAGACGAAAACAAAGAGAAGCCCCCACGTCGGCGCGAGCGCCGCAATGGAATCAAGGTGCGATGCGATTATCTCTAGCATATCTGATAGTCCTTGAGCGTTTCGCGACCCGATCCGCCGCGGGACCAAGCGTGCACAATCTGCCGCGCCAACTCGAGATCCGCTTCGGTTTTCACGACAGGAACAAGCGCCGTCGGACCGGGCCGCGAGTCGTCGGTCAGAAGGACAGCGGATGGAAGGTCCGAGATCCGAGACGCCAACAGCGCGTTTTCGCCCTGGTCGCGGCCGAGAATGACGCTCGAGCCGTCCGGCAAGCGGAAACGTCGTCCGGTCGCGAGCAGGTCGAGGAGCGTTCGGTTGCGAAGCCCCTCATGGTCCTTCAAGTCCTTGAGCTTCCGGCAGAAGCCCGCTTCCGTCAGCTTGCAGCCGCCGGCGGGCGACGGATAGTCGACAATGCCAAACTCCGCGGCAAGCGCAATCTGCCGCTCGCGTCCGCGACCCGAGATGTCCAGGAGCTTCTCGCGGGCGAGCCGGCCCTCAGTCTCTGGGATCGTCGGCTCGAGGAGCTTCGCGGACATGGGCCTCACGAGACGCCCCTTCAGTCCGGAGCATTTCTCCACAATGCCGAGCGACTGCCTATTCTGGCTCATGGGACGCTGGCCCTGCACCTCGCCCGTCGCAACGAAGTCGTAGCCGAGCCGCGACATCAGCTCTCCCGCCCGCCTGATCATCAGCGCGTGGCAGTCGATGCAGGGATTCATTGCCCCGCCGAACCCGTGCAAGGGATTCTCGATGAGCGAGACTTCGTCGTCGGTGAAATCGACGATGTGCAGCTTCACACCGAGCGCGTCCGCCGCGGTCCTCGCCGCGGAGATGTCGAAGAACGGCGTCGAGAAGCAGACGGCCTCGACCTCCGCCCCCGCCCGCTGGAGAACGCGGACAGCGAGCTGGCTGTCCAGCCCGCCGCTCATCAGCGAAAGCCCCCTGCACGTCGCCATCTGGAAACCCTCCGGAAGATCAGAACTCGAACGTGACAAGATACGCGGCCGAGTTCTTGTCGCGCTTCACGAACGAAAGAACGCCGTCCTCCCACGTGACGTCGGACGCAGCCAAGTCGGTCGGCAGAAGGTCGCGTTCGTGGTCGAGGACGGACACCTTCACGCGCTTCGCCTTCTCGGCACCCTTCACTTCGGCCGTAAACGTCTGGCCGAAGCCGCGGTAGTCCGTGACCAGCACGGCCGCCTTCCTGCCGTCCGCAGACTTCACGGCAAACGGCGTCAGCGTCGACTTCCCGCTCGTCGCCGCGCAGCGCGTCGTGTAGTCTCTCACAAGCGAGCCGAAGAGCTTCAGCGCGTAGTAGACCTTGTTGTACTGCTTGTACTGGTCCATGTAGCCCCAGTTGCCCTGATGCGAGCAACCGTAGAAATAGGCCTGGTCGAGCGGCGAGGACTGAAACTTCTCGAGCGCCGTCAGCGTGAAGCAGGCGGAATCGATGTTGTTGTGTCCGGTCGGACCGTCCAGCGCGCGCTTCACCATCGCCGGCGTCGAGTTGTTACCGTGGATGCCGTCCCAGCTGAGGAGGTAATGATACTCGTTGATGATGAGCTCCGTCTTCGTGAAGCCGAACTCGTCGCAGAGCCTGCGCGCCTTCTTGGACGCCTCGATCATGTCGTCCGGATTCGCCCCGTAATAGTGCCACGAGATGAAGTCCGGCGCAACGCCCGCCTCCTTGCAGCCCTGGAGAAGCGCGCGGAAGTAGTCCTCCCAGAACCAGCAGAGGGCCGGCCCGCCAACCTTGATATCCGGAAACTCACTCTTGAGGCGCTTCAGGACCGTCACGTAGAGCCTGACGAACTTGTCGCGCATGTACCGGGCGTCCGCCATATACTGCTTCTCGTCCGACGTCTTGCCGCGGTCACCCTCGCACCACATGTTGCGTATGCCGTCCGGCTCGTTCCAGATCTCCCAGTACTTGATGTCCCACGCCTTGCCGTTCGCCCAGCCCTTGTTGTAGTGACGGACGATGCCGGCGAAGATCTCAGCGACCTTGTCGAAGTCCTTCGGAACCGCCGCGTTGAAGTGAACATCGCCCGTGTGCTCGATCGACGTGCCAAGCCGGTAGAAGATCTTGAGCCCGACATTCCGCGCAAGCCCGAGCAGATGGTCCGTCGGCTCGAAGCAGTAGTTCTTCGGATCCTTGGCGTCCAGGTCGAACAGCGGGAAGACGTACTGGTAGTCGACCACGCGCTGTCCGGAATTGACGAGCGCCCAGTCGTGCGTGCGGGCATAGGTGAAGTTCATTGACTTCACAGCCTCGTCGTCGTTCTGGATCGCCCGCGGATAGGACCGCGGGGCGAGGCCCGAAGAATGAAGCGCCGGATTGATCGCGCCCGTCTCCTTCGCAAGATCAACCGTTACGTCTGCCGCAGCAGCCGTGCCTGCGGCCAAGGCCGCCATCATCGTCAGTGTCAGTTTCATTGTCGTGTCTCCTTTCAATAAGATTACCGTTCAACGGGAAGCCAGAGTCGGCAGGCGTTGTCGGGGCGCCACAGGTTCGCCGCGGACGCGTAGTCGCAGAAGCGGACCACCGACGGCAACGCGCCGTCCGGATTCTCCGAATGCGCCCCGAGCGGCAGGACCGCCGCAAAGGCCATCGCGATGTCCGCGTCACCGCTGCGCACGGCCACGAACGCCGGCGCGAAATCCGCCGCGAGCGCCGCCTCGCGGAGCGGCTCGTCGAGCGGACCGTCCCCGAAGCGCGTGTCGCGCGCGAGCGCAATCGGTCCGCGCGTAAAGGCGACGTGGTTCGCGAGCCGGTGGACGCGCAGCGAAAGGTCGAAGAAGACATCAATTCCGTCGCCCGGCTTCCACGTGCGGTCGATCCGGAGATAGTCGCCCGCCTTCACGTCGGCGATCGGTTCGCCCTCGACCGTCACAACCGTCTTTGCGCTCCAGGCGGGAATGCGCAGGGCAAGCGTAAAGCGCTGTTCTCCCGGCGTGCGGTTCACGAGCCGGACAAAGCAATCCTTTGGATAGTGCGTGTAGGCGTCGAACGACACGGTGCGACCGCTCTTCGGCAGCTTCGCCGTGTGCACACCCGAGGCGTAGAGGTTCACGAACGCCGTATCCTCCTTCGCCGTAAAGGCCGTCCGCAGGAACGCGAGGAATCCGCGCGGACCGTTCGCATTGCAACAGTTGAGATGAAGATGGCAGTGGTCCATGCCGCTCGAGCGCGAGCCGTTGAGGGGCGTGTACGCCGCGAATTCTCCGCCGTCGCGCCGAAGCGCCGCGAGATAGGCGTTGTAGAAGGTCTTCTCAAACTCGTCCGCACACCAGGGATCGCCCGTCACCTCGAGGAGCTTCTCCATGAAGCGCATCCATGTGACCGTCACGCAGGTCTCCTGCAGGCGGAAGGACGGCAGGTGCTGCTTCGCCGCGCCGTGGAACCAGTTTTCCTCGCGCGAGCAGCCGCCGGCGAGGTTCACCTCGTCCGCGGCGATTTCCTTCGCCGTCATCACCGTCGCCCGGAGGAGGTCGTCGCCGCCCTTCGCCTGATAGTATTCGAGCAGGCCCTGATAGCAGCTGATCTCCTCGTAGGACTTGAGGCGGTTGTGGAGATTGTGGTTCACATTCGTCTCCGCCGCGGTGAAGCCATAGCCATTGCGGTCGGCGACGGGAACGCCCTTGAGCGCGAGATCGACGAGGCGAGGCCCCTTCTCCTCCTCCGTCATCCCCCTCACAAGGAAGTCCGCGAAGTCGAGATACCGTTTTTCGTGCGTGCGGTTGTAGAGCCACATCACGGGCTCGAGGACGGACGAGCTCGGCATGCCGCACCAGCTGCCGGTTTGCCACACGGCGACGCCGCGGCGACCGTTCGGACCGAGCTCCGCGATCAGGTAGTCGCACAGCCTCTTCGCCGCCTCAAGCGCCCGAGGATCGGACGTGTGCAAAAGCCCCATCAGCGTATATTTCACACCCCAGACATCCCAGCCCCTGCCCATGCGCGTCTCGTCCGTGTAGTTGCCGATGTAGCCGCCCGGCTCCTGCGCAGCAAGGATCGCCTCGAGTCCGCGCGCGACCTTCGCCTTGAGGAGCGGACAGCCAGTCATCTCCGCAAACGGCGCAGCAGAGTGCATCCACTTACCCCAGAACTCGCTCTGCCAGCGGCCGTGCTTTTCGTCCGCCGGCGCAAACGGCCTGACGAGCGTGTCGACGTCCGTCGCCGCGACGTGCTTCGCAAGCAGTGCGTCAAAACGCGCCGCGAGAGGGCCGGTGAGATGGGTTTCCCCCAGAAGCGGCAGAGCCGCCAGACAGGAGAGCGAGAGGACGAGTGCGTGTTTTTTCATGTTTCAGTGCGCGAATAAGTGAATGTACCAATCAACGATTTCAGGCCCACAGAACATCCAGAAAAGGCAGCCGAGGCAGATGTAAGGCCCATACGGAATCTCAACGAACTTGCCGAACTTCGTCTTCGAGAGAGCGACCATCGACACTCCCACAATCGAACCGAAGACCGACGAGAGGATCAGCGTCACCAATACGGCAATCGGGCCGAACAGCGCCCCAACCGCCCCCATCAGAAAGACATCCCCGAGTCCCATCGCCTCGCGCTTGAACGCCTTTGAACCAAGGAATCGGATCAGCCAAAGAAGCCCGAAGCCGAAAACAAGGCCGATCATCGAAACAAGGACAGGCGAAGCCAGCGCAAAGTCAAATCCACCCATGCAAAGCGCCGCGAGGGCAACCTTCACCATGACGAATCCGACGCCCAGGGCCATACCACCCACCGTCACGAAATCGGGCAACAGCTTGTGGTCGAAGTCGATCATCGAACCGACGATCATCAGCGAGATCCAGATCCACATCACTGGCGTGTCAATCGTCAGCCCGTACTTCCAGAACGCCGCAAGGAACAGAAGTCCGCCCAGCGTCTCAATGAGAATGTACCGCGGCGAAATCGGCGCCTTGCAATTCGCGCATTTGCCGCGCAGGGCGAGCCACGAAAGGATCGGAATGTTCTGGTACCACTTAATCGCCGTATTGCACTTCGGGCAGTGCGACGGCGGGCTCACAATCGACTCGCCGCGCGGCACCCGCCAAATGACGACATTGAGAAACGAGGCGATGCATGCCCCGAGTCCGAAGCTGAAGGCGCCAAGGATGACAACGAGTCCGTCCATGCCTCACATCCTCACCCACAGCCAGTAGGTGAACGAGATCTCGCGCGACTCGCCCGCCTCAAGCTCAAATTCCCACGTCAGGTCGTGGACGGCGTTGACGCGCGCATCGGCCGGCGGCGGATCGTGCCTCTTCGTCGGTTCGACTTCGCTCTTCACGAATTCGCCCGAAAACGTCTTCTTCACGCGGAGCTTCGCCGGTTCCTTGCGGAAATTCGTGAGTTTCATCGTGGCCGTCACCGTCTCCTTGCGATACTCACAGCCATCGAAGTGAAATCGCTCGTTCGCGCCCAGTGACGACATCTTGCTGGACAGCATCTTGCCGTCGCCGCGCTCCTCGTACGTCCCCTTCACCGACAGCGCCTTCGTCACCTTGACGATCGCCTCGTCGCCCGGATTTGTCCACGCACAGGGATTCTGTCCGACAATGCGCCCCTCCTCGACGACTTCCATCGGCGCGGTCGTAAGCGGAAAGCCGAACGGATTCCTCACTCGGACCGCGTCCCAAAGCTCGGGATTGAACTCCTCGCCGTTGAGACGTCCCCAGAAATCGCGGCGATCGTTGAGATCCCAGTCGACGAGACGCTCAACTTTCGTCTCCTTCGCACCGAGCGGCAGAGTCACCGTCTCGTCCTTGCCGAGCGTCACCTTGCCGACCTCGCGGTAGTGGACGTCCGATCCGCCGCCCGCCTCCGCCATGCCATAGGCCGCCGCATTCGGCGCGGCACAGATGTCGGGCGCGGAATAGTTCATCATCACGCTCTGGGACATCACGCCGCCCGCCGCCTTTGCCTTTGCCCCGCGAGCGTTGTACCACGGCTGGGGAGTGCCGCCCTCAGCCGCCTCGACGGCGCTTTTATAGGTGACAAAATCCACGCCGCCGCCAATCAGGGACGGCACGTTCGCGAACTTGAGGTTGGGAAATCCCGAAATGAGCGAAAGCTCCACGTCCTTCCAGTCGCCAAGCTCGTTGCGCACGTCGGCGGACATGAAAAGCGTCCCCACACCCTTCTCGCCGAGCGCGAGACGGTAGGACGGCGTCCAGCTCGCGCCGGACGTCAGGTACTCGACGGCGAACGGCTTGTCCGTTCCGGCGAAGCGCCACGACTCGCCGCACCCCGGTCCCTTCACCGCGACTTTCAGATGCCGCGGAATAGAGAGGCGTGAACCGCTCCTGAGACGCAGGATGATGCCGTCGCCGTTCGCGACCAGCGTACCGGACGCCGAATAGACGCGGTTTTTCTCGCCCTCGGCGTAGGCTTCCGCCTCGATGTCTCCCCCCTTCTCGGCCTCGGCGAGGACAGGCGCAAAATCAGGCGCCGCGCGGAACGAGACCGTGACATTGTCCTGCGCGACCGTGCGCGTCACCGTCACCGGCCTGTCGGCCGAATGCCAGAACGTGCCGTAAGCGGGTCTGGCCGAACCGTCGACAACGGCCGTGCCGGACGAATCGGGGGAGACCGTGCGCGTCACGACGGCAAGGCCGTTCTTGTAGAGTCCGACCTTGACGATCGGCGCGGAGCCGCCCGCCCCCGCAGCCAGTGCGAGAAGCGAGGTTGCCAACATCATCTGACCTCTCATGGATGTTCCTCCCTGTTCTTGTGATTATTCGCTCGTGAGGGGACGCTCCATCATCGTCCTCACCGCATCCTTCGCGTTGAAGCCCTTGTAGCAGAGCGCGTAGACAAGTTCGCAGATCGGCATCTCGACGCCGAGTTTCTTCGCGATCTCGTGGACGACCTTTGAGTTCCAGACGCCTTCGGCGACCATCTGCATCGAACCAAGGATGTCCCCAATCTTCTCACCCTTGCCAAGACGTTCGCCGACGGAGTGGTTGCGGGAATGAACCGACGTACACGTGACGATCAAATCGCCAATGCCCGCGAGGCCGTTCAGCGTATCCTCCGACCCGCCATAAGCGAGGACGAAGCGCTTCATCTCGACAAGGCCGCGTGTGATGAGCGCCGCGCGCGTGTTGTCCCCGAAGCCCATGCCATCCGAGCAACCGACCGCAATCGCGAGGACGTTCTTGACCGCACCGCCGATCTCGACACCGACAGGATCGGGCGACGTGTAGACGCGGAAGAGCGGACCCGACCAGATCTCCTGGACGCGCTTCGCCTTCTCAGGATCCGTGCACGCGGCGACAATGGTCGTCGGGATGCCGCGCGCGACCTCCTCTGCGTGGGTCGGCCCCGCCAGAGCGACAATCGGCCCCGTGCCGAGAATCTCTTCTCCGAGATCCGTCATGCGGCGGTTCGTCTTCTCGCAGAGTCCCTTCGTAATCGAGACGACGAGCATGTCCTTCGTGATGAGACCCTTGAAGCCCTCGACGACGGAGGTGAAGAACTTGGACGGAGCGGCCAGCACAACGACTTCGGCATCCTGCACGGCCTCCGCCCGGTCGGCAGTCAGCTTCAGCGCATCGGGAAGGACGACGCCCTTCAGGAACTT
>CADAKF010000010.1 GCA_902788415.1 uncultured bacterium | reverse complement strand
AAGCGTCTCATGCGCGAGGCGTTCCGCTTGCTGGTGAAGGAAGGCGCAATGCCCGAGAAGACCGAATGGATTTTCATCGCACGGAGCGCAATCGGCAAGGTGAAGTGCCAGGCCGTGCAGGAAGAGATGAAATGGTGCGTTCGGCGCTTATCGCACTCGTGAGGGGCTATCAGGTGGTCTTGAGCCCGATGATGGGCGGGGCGTGCCGGTTCGAGCCGAGTTGCTCGAACTATATGATCGAGGCGCTGACTGTACATGGGGCGGTGAAGGGGACGCTCTTGGGGCTGTGGAGGATTCTGAGGTGCCATCCGTTCGGGAATTACGGGTATGATCCGGTTCCCGAGAAGGGAAGATGGAGAAACGATTTTGAAAGGTAGAAAATGAACAAGACAGAGAAGTTGATTTGCCTGGTGCTGGGCGCGGTGCTCGCGTGGTACATCTTCAGCGAGATGGGAAAGGCGAAGGAGCAGGCTGCGAAGAGTGGAGAAGCGGAATCCCTTCCGCTTGTAAGCGAAGCGCAGAAAACGAACTCCACCGTCAGAGCGGAAGCGGAGGATTCGCCTTCTCGAAGCGGAAAGGATTCCGCTTCCCCCCTTGCTGACGCGCCGCTTCCTTCCGTCCCCGAGAAGATCGTCACGCTCGAGAACGACGAGGTGAAGCTCGAGCTCTCGACCTGGGGCGCGGTCGTCAAGAAGGTCACACTCAAGAAGTACGCGAAGGACTGCGGGCCGATCTCCGAGGAGAATCCGCCGGTCGTCCTTGACTTCTCCGATTCGCCGCTCGGTGCGGGCGAGACGGTTGAGGCGTTCGAGGCTTCTGAGGTGACGACCGAGGAGAAGTGCAACTTTGTCAAGTTCACAAGCGGTGCGAAGTCGCGTGAAATCCTTCTTATGAACCTGGACAGCTATAAGCTTCAGTTCCGTGATATCGGCATGTCCGGTTCGATTTCGCTCGGCGCGATGCGGATGGGCGATTCGAAGAACGATCTCTTGTCGGTCGACAGCTGGGCGCTTGACGCAGGGAAAGGCAAGCCGGGCGTCATCCATCACGGCGACGATGATTCGCCTTTGAAGCCGTATCTTGTCGGCGGGCTCTCTGGCGGTTGCAGCGGATCGAAGTCCGCGGCGGGAATGCCGGAGGAGACGACGGTCGAGTATCCGGGGGCGCAGACGTGGATCGCGGTCAAGAACCGCTTCTTTGTGACGGCACTTGCCTCGTGCACAGAGGGGAACGCCGGTTTCTCGGCGACGGTGAAGCGCGACATGCGCGCGGCGAATTACAAGCCGGAGAGCGTGACGGCCAAGGTGAACTTCAAGAACGCCGCCGAGAAGCGCACGACGACATTTTTCGTGGGTCCCAAGAAGCAGTCGCTTCTCTGGGATCTCGGGATGAAGGACGTGATGGAGTTCGGCATGTGGCGGTGGCTCTGCTATCCGCTCGTGTGGGTCTTGAATCTCTTCAACGGATGGATCCCGAACTTCGGCGTCGCGATCATCCTCTTGACGATCCTCGTCCGTCTTCTCTTCTGGCCGTTGACGCGCAAGTCGACGGAGGGCATGAAGAAGATGCAGGAGCTCCAGCCGCTCATGAAGGAGATCCAGGCGAAGTACAAGGACAATCCGCAGCGGCTCCAGCAGGAGACGTGGCAGCTCTATCGCGAGAAGAAGGTTAATCCGATGAGCTCGTGCCTGCCGATGCTGATCCAGATTCCGGTGTTCATCGCGCTTTTCAACGTCTTGAGGTCGGCGGTCGAGCTCCGTTACGCGCCGTTCCTGTGGATCGCTGACCTCTCCGAGCCGGAAGGGCTCTTCGCGAGCTGGTTCCCGTTCGGGGGCCTCAACCTGCTGCCGATCCTGATGGCGGTCTCGACGGCGCTCCAGAGCTACTTCACGCCTTCGACGGGAGACAAGAAGCAGCAGCAGATGATGATGGTCATGATGCCGGCGATGATGCTCATCATGTTCTACTCGTTCCCGTCCGCGCTGTCGCTCTACTGGTTCCTCTCGAACATCTTCTCGATCGTGCAGATGTGGCTCATCCGTCGCCAGACCGCGGCGAAGCAGACGGAGGTGCTGACGCCCGAGGTGATTGACCCGCCTGTCACTCGTCAGATGAAACGTCATGGAACGGTTTGAACTTGAGCCGAAGCTGAAGGAGGAAATCCGCGCCCGGGTTTTGGGCGAGGGCTTCATGAAGATCGTGCAGACTGTGCGCCGCAATGGCAAGCAGTTCAAGATCGCGATGCGTCCCGTGGAGATCGGAGGCATCAAGAAGTTCCAGGCCGAGATGACGGATGACGGACAGGTGCAGGTCAAGAACCTCGACATGAACGCCGCGGCGGAGGGCCTTGAGGAGATCATCGCCCAGCGCGGCGTGCGGGAGATGCACCTCATGACGGCGAAGGGCGACCTGCACATGCGTGTCACGAAGAAGGGGCACGTGATGGTGACGCGCTCGGCGGAGATGGATCGCGTCGTCACCGTGCAGCCGCACGACCGTGTGAAGAAGGTTCCGCTCACGAGCTTCGACAGCGCGGCGCTTTTGCGGACGATCGGCATTGCGGACGGCAACGGGAAGATTCGTGCTTCGATGCGCGGCAAGTACGATCAGGTCAATGAGTTTTTGAAGGTGGTGGGAGAGACCGTAGTTCGTGATTCGGGGTTCGGGGTTCGGACGCTTTCGAATCACGAATCACGGGCCACGAGCCACGAAACCTTCACGGTCGTCGACTGTGGATGCGGGAAGGCTTATCTCACGATCTCGCTCTACTTCTATCTCACGGAAGTGTTGAAGTTCCCGGACGTGAAGGTGATCGGGATCGACCGTCGCAACGATGTTATCACCGCGGCGAAGAAAATGGTCGCACAGCTTGATGTGGCGGACAAGGTCGAGTTCGTCGAAGCGGATCTTTCCGAATTCCAACCTTCAACCTTCAACCGTGTCGACATGGTCGTTTCGCTCCATGCGTGCGATACGGCGACGGACGAGGCGCTGGCTAAGGGTGTCGAGTGGAAGGCGAGGTACATTCTGAGCGCGCCGTGCTGCCAGCACGAGTTGCAGAAGACGCTGGGTGCGAAGGTGCGAAGGTGCGAGGGTGGGAAGGTGCGAGGGGAAGAGGATTTCTCGGGGCTTCTCAGGCAGTCGATCCTGAGGGAGCGGCTGTGCGACATCCTGACCGACTCGTTCCGGGCGATGATCCTGAGGATTCTCGGGTTCAAGGTGCAGGTCATTGAGTTCGTGTCGAGCGAGGCGACGACGCGGAACATCATGCTCAAGTGCGAGTACGGGGTGAAGCCTGGGCAGCCGGATCCGATTGGGGAATACCTCAATTTGCGCGACTACTGGAAGGTGACACCGTGGCTCGAGACGCGACTTCAGAAGCTGCTTGGAAAGCATCTTGAAAGATATTCTTGAGAAGCGCGCCGCGATTGTGCGCGGCATCCGCAAGTTTTTCGACGAGCAGGGGTTTGTCGAGGTTGAGACGGCGGTGAGGATTCCCGCGCCGGCGCCGGAGGAGCACATTGACTGTCCGCCGGTCGAGGGCGGAGGGTATTTGCGCGCGTCGCCGGAGTTGCAGATGAAAAAGCTCCTCGCGGCGGGGATGGACAAAATCTACCAGATCGGTCCATGTTTCCGCGAGGGCGAGAAGGGTTCGCGGCACAATCCTGAATTCACGATGATTGAGTGGTATCGGCGAGGGGCCACATATTTGGATATCAGGGACGACCTCGAGTCTCTCGTCTCAAGTCTCATGTCCTCAAGGGAGGACTTTAGACGTAAGACGAAAGACACGAGAGCTGGCTTTGAGACACTTACAGTTCGCGATGCTTATCTTCGCTCGGCCGGTTGGGACCCTTGGACGAACTGGGATCAGGATCGGTTTGACTTCGACATGGCGACGAAGATCGAGCCGGCGATCAAAGAACTTGGCGGAGGAGTTTTCCTAATGGATTATCCGCCCCAAGCCGCCTCCTTGGCAAAAATCTCAGATGCGTCAGGCACCGCTTATGCCGAGCGCTGGGAGTTCTACTGGGATGGGATGGAACTGGCAAATTGCTTTACCGAGCTTTGTGACGCGAAGGAGCAGGCGCGACGGTTTGCCACGGCAAAAGAGAACCGTAAATTGCTAAAAGAGTCTGATTATCCGATAGATATTGAATTTATTGAGTCCCTTTCTAAAATTGGAAGTGCAGCCGGCGTAGCTCTTGGAGTGGATCGTTTAGTCATGATTTTGACAAAAACGGCTGAAATTTCCTCCGTTCGCGCCCAAATATGATATAATAACCGACACTTGACAAAGTGCCAATGGGCGTATTGTATACTGGAGAAGTTATGGCCAAGGTGTCGAAGAAAGTTGCAAAGAAGATTGCGAAGAAGCCTCAGATCAAGAAAGCGAAGAAGTCGGCTTCAGAGCAGGTTGTGAAGAAAGAGACGCGGAAGAGAGGTCGGAAGTTTGCGGGAGATGGAGACGATCTGCCGCCGGAAGACATTGACGAAGCTGAAGCGGAGGCGCTTGACACGGAGTCGCTGGTCGCGGAGGTCGAGCGGACGGAGTCCAAGGGTGGCGAAGCGGCGGCGGAAGACCAGGTGCAGGCGCCCCTGCCGTCTGCCGCCGAGGACGAGTCGGCCGATGCGGCCGATGCGGACACGATTCTTCCCTCGATGGAGGGCATGTCGATTCTGCGCGAGACGGAGCTCAATGACGTCATCCAGGACGTGAAGCGCCGCAGCGAGGCGAACGGCGGTTACATCACCTACGAGGAGCTCAACCAGATTCTGCCGTCCAACATCGTCGATGCAATTCAGTCCGACAAGTACTTGAAGATCCTCGAGGCGCTCGGGGTGCAGGTCATCCGAGAGGAGGACGTCAAGAAGTACCTGGAGGCGAAGAACGCGAAGGCGAACGATCCGAAGGCGCAAAAGGCGGAGATGATCGAGGATCCGATCCGCATGTACCTGCACCAAATGGGCCAGGTGCAGCTTCTGAAGCGCGAGGAGGAGGTGCAGATCTGCGCGATCATCGAGGAGGCGGAGTCGAAGACCAAGGACATGTTCAACCGCTTTCTCTTCGCGCCGGCGATGTACACGACGCTTCTTGACAAGCTTGAGGGTCAGCGCGAGCGCTTCGACCGGATCGTGACGGACAAGTTCGACGACAACCGTGACGCCTACATGGAGCTCATCCCTGGGTTCCGCAAGGAGATCCGCGACGTCGACAAGCGTCTTCGGGAGGCGAGCGCAAAGTATCTTTCGGAGGTTGGCAAGAAGCGTCCGTCCCCGACGGCCCTGCGCGGCGCCGAGAAGGCGCTCAAAAACGCCCGTGAGGCGCTTCGCAAGTGCTTCGACGACCTGAGCTACAAGCAGAAGGTCCTCGAGACCCTCTGTGCGGACGCCGACGAGCGGATCTACCTGCCGTATCGCGCGCTCGTGGCGAAGAAGGCCCAGCTCGTGACCCAGCGTCCCTCCAAGAAGCGTGACCGAGACCTTCAGCTGGTGCGGGAGCGCATGGAGAAGCTCGAAGCCCTCTTCGGCATGACCGGCGAGGAGTTTGTGACGACCTTTGCCGAGCTCCGCAAGGTGCTCAAGGCCGGGCAGATGGCCCGCACGAAGATGGTCGAGGCGAATCTCCGTCTCGTCATCTCGATCGTCAAGAAGTACATGAACCGCGGTCTCTCGTTCCTCGACCTCATTCAGGAAGGCAATACGGGCCTCATGAAGGCGGTTGAGAAGTTCGAGTACAAGCGCGGCTACAAGTTCTCGACCTATGCCACGTGGTGGATCCGCCAGGCGGCGACGCGTGCGATTGCTGACCAGGCGCGCACGATCCGCATTCCCGTGCACATGATCGAGACAATCAACAAGCTGATGCGCGTCCAGAAGCGGCTCATCCAGAAGCTCGGCCGTGAGCCGAGCGAACAGGAGCTCGCCAAGGAGATGGGCATTCCGCCTGAACAGGTGAAGGCCGTCAAGCGCATGGCCCAGCAGCCGATCTCGCTGCAGTCGAAAGTCGGTGACAACGATGATGCCCACTACGGCGACTTCATCCCCGACCTGTCGAGCGAGAATCCCTTCGAGGTCACAGAAGGGCATCTCCTGAAGGAGCGCCTCCGGGAGATTCTTAACACGCTGACAGACCGTGAGCGTCAGGTCGTGGACTTCCGCTTCGGACTGACCGACGGATACAGCCGGACGCTTGAAGAGGTCGGGCGGCTGTTCAACGTGACCCGCGAGCGCATTCGCCAGATCGAGGCGAAGGCGCTTCGCAAGCTCCGCCATCCGAGCCGGATGAAATCGCTCGGAGACTATCGCAACAGCTAGTTGGCAGCTGGTGGGTGGTGGTTGGTAGTCAACAAATACAGAGAATAAGGAAAGAGAGAAAGACAAAATGAACTGTATCAACAATGCAATCGCCCTGTTCCAGGGGCAGAATCAGTGTGCGGCGATCACCGTCGCCGTGGCAGCGTTCATCCTCGGGGCGGTCGTGACATGCCTCCTGTGCAAGATCTGCTGCCCGTGCGGCAAGAAGTCCTGCAAGAAAGGCGACAAGAAGCAGAAGAAGGGCGAGGCGAAGCCCTTCGAGAAGCGCAAGCCCCATCCGGCGCCGGCGGACGGTTCTGTCGAGATCTACGTTGGAAACCTCAGCTACGACATGACCGAGGACCAGCTCCGCAAGGAGTTCGAGGCTTACGGCAAGGTCAATTCCGCGCGGCTCATCACCAACCGCTTCAACGGCAAGTCGAAGGGCTACGGATTCGTCCTGATGCCAGATCGTGGCGAGGCCGAGAAGGCCGTTGCGGCGCTGAACGACAAGGATATCATGGGCCGCAAGATGCGGTGCAACGAGGCGAAGAACCTGATCTGAGGCAAGTATGGCGCGCGTTCTGATTCCGCTGGCAAAGGGCTTCGAGGACATTGAAGCGGTGACGGTCGTTGATGTCCTGCGCCGCGGTGGCGTCGAGGTCGTGACGGCCTCCATGCACGAGACGCTGGACGTCAAGAGCGCGCACGGCGTCACGATGAGGGCGGACGCCCTCTTTGCGGACGTGAAGGACGCGGACTACGACGCCATCGTCCTTCCGGGCGGCGGCGAGGGGACGGAGAACCTTAAGGCGAGCGTCTCCCTCATCCGCCGCTTGCAGCGCCAGCATGAGGAGCACCGGCTCATCTGCGCCATCTGCGCCGCTCCGACTGTGCTGGTGACGGCGGGTGTTCTTGATCCAGGCGTCCATGTCACGTGTTATCCGTCCTGTCAGATGGAGCTTGACCGCGAATGGTCGCCGGCGTCGGTCGTGGCGGATGGGCTTGTCATCACAGGGCAGGCTCCCGGTTCGGCGCTGATTTTCGCCCTTGTCGTCCTGCAGACGCTGAAAGGCGAGCCGGTCGCGAAGAAAGTGGCGAGAGGCATGGTGACGGACGTTCTCTGACGATGAGAGTCGTTGACTTTCCCGCTTTTGTCCGAAAGTTCTTTCTTGCCGGGAAAGGACTTTCTTTTCGTACGGGAAAGTATTTCGGACAATCCCTCTTGGTCGGCGTGTTTGCGGGACTCGTCGTTGTCGGATTCCGCTTTCTGATCGACCTTGGATTCGAGTGGATCTTCAATTCCACGTGGTCCGTGGCCAGATGGTTGTTTCTCGTCCTTCCGGCGTTCGGTGCGCTCCTCGGCTATCTGCTCATCAAGCGGTTTGATTCGCTTGAGCATGCGCGCGGGACGGACAGCGCGATTCTGGCCTATCACCGGCGTCATGGCTACGTGCCGCCGGCGGTGCTGCCGATCAAGTCCGTCGCCTCGGTGCTGACGGTCGCTTCCGGCGGTAGCGCGGGCTACGAGGGACCGGTCACACTCCTCGGTGCGTCGTGCGGTTCGATCGTCGCCTCGTGGTTCAACTTGTCCCGCCGGGAGCGGCGGATCCTGATGACGGCGGGCATCTCGGCTGGCATCGCGGCGCTTTTCCAGGCGCCGCTCGCCGGGGCGATCTTCGGCTTCGAGGTGCTTTACTCCTCGAGCGACATCGAGTACGACTGCATTCTGCCGTGTTTTGTCGCATCGACGGTCGCCTACACGATCTTCGCGTATTTCTTCGGCTGGGGGGCACTCTTCCCGATGCCGACGGACATCGCCTACTCGAATGGACTCCGTCTGCTGCCGTATTTTGTCCTGGCGCTGATCGTCACCTTCGGCGTGCGCTTTTACATCAGCTGCTACACTTCGGTCGAGAACTCGTTCGGCGAAATGCGGATACCGGGTTGGACCAAGGTCGTTTTGGGCGGACTCGTCACCGGGCTTATCGGATTCCTCGTTCCGGAGATACTCGGCACGAGCTATCCCGTCATCCGCCGGACGCTGACGGAGCAACTGACCGGACAGACCGCTTGCGTGCTGCTGGTCGTGATTTTCTTTGCGAAGGCGGTGGCGACTTCCTTCACGGTCGGTTCGGGCGGCTCGGGTGGCGTGTTCGCGCCGGCCATCGTCTGCGGCGGGGCGCTCGGCGGAGCGGTCGGCATTTTCTTCGCACGCGTCCTTCCGGTGTCGTGGGGCGTGCATCCTGCGGCGTTTGCGCTGGTCGGCATGGCGGGATTTCTCGCGTCCGCGATCAGGACGCCCCTCACGGCGATTGTGATGGTCGCCGAGATGTCGGGCAATCATCAGCTGATTGTCCCTGCGATGTGGGTCTGCGGCATCTCCTTCTGGCTCAACAACGGCTGGACACTCTACCGCTCCCAGCCGCACAACCGCGACGCTTCGCCCATTCACGAATAGGCGACGGACGTCGCCGTTGCTCCGGTCGGGAGCGGGCTATCTTCGACGTTTTTGCCGGTCCCGCGGGCATGGCATCCGCGAGGTGAAGAAAGTCTCTGGCTTTTGCTTCCGCACAGGCCGTGCGAGGTGAAGCGATGCGTCGCCAGCCACGCCCGCACCGGCAAAAAGTCTCAGAGGCCCGCTCCCTCCCTTCGTGCGTCACTCGCAAGCTCGCTCCGCCGTTCTGGCAATCAAACGGCACACCAATTTTATTTTTGATATACTTTCCTCTGTCTCGGGTTTGCCTGGGGCTATAGGTTGGGAACTGACCGCGGCAAAGTTGCCGAGCTCCACCCCCGACCGCATAATGATTTACTTGCATTGCTGCAAGACTGTCGCTGTTGGAACGTAGGAAATTTCAAGGAGACGACGTGTTTGCAGAGGTGCGCCATATTTGGCGCGCCTCTCCACGTTTCTCCACGGCTTCCTACGGCCTCAACAGGGCGTGGAGGGGCCGCCTCTTTCATGTCTGACCGTTTGCTGCGGTGCGCAAACGGAAGATGACATGAGTGACTTTTTTGAGAGCCCGATCTTGAACTCGCCCTACGAGGAGCCGAGGCGGTTCTGGGCATTGGACGAAGACGGCCGCCCGACCGGGACGATCGTCAATGGCCGCCGTGACTCTTCCTATGTGACGCCGATCGCGCGGGCGTCGCGCGATGCCGGCAAGGATGTGCCGAAACAAGACGAATTTGATCTTTCGATCAAGTCGGTGAAGGATGACGGACAGCTTTACCAATACGATATCATCAATACGGTCCGCAAGGAAGTGTCGAAGTGGCGGCATTCCCCGGAAAAGGACTGGAAGGTGACGCCTGAGACCGCGAAGCTCCTGAAGCACTGGCGGCACCACAAGTTCAGCGACCGGCGTCCGTTCTTCTGTCAGGTTGAGGCGGCCGAAATCTACATTTGGCTCACGGAAGTCGCGCCGCAAGTTGCCGCGGGCAAGCGCATTCTCGATTACATTAAGAACGGGAACCTTGACGCGAATCCCGAGATTGAACGCGTTGCTCTGAAGCTCGCGACGGGCGCGGGCAAGACGACGGTGATGGCGATGATCATCGCCTGGCAGACGATTAACGCCGTTCGATCGCCGTCCAAGAAGTCCTATACGACCTCGTTCCTTATCGTCTCGCCGGGCCTGACGATTCGCGACCGTTTGCGCGTGCTTCAGCCGAACGATCCCGAGGAGTATTATCGTCATTGGGAGATCATCCCGCAGGAGTTCATCCATGACATCAAGAAGGCCAAGGTTGTCGTGACGAACTACCACGCCTTCAAACTGCGCGAGCTCCTCGATGTGGCGAAGGGGACGCGCAATCTTCTGCAAGGACGACACGGCGAAGAACTCTCGACCCTTGAAACACCCGGGCAGATGATCCATCGCGTGATGCCGGGGCTGATGAATTCCAAGCGCATTTTCATAATCAACGACGAGGCGCACCACTGTTATCGGGAAAAGCCGATGACAGAGGAAGAGCACAAGCAAAAGCTGGATGCGGGCGAGAAGGCGGAGATCGCCGAGCACAAGGAAATGGCCCGCGTGTGGATTTCGGGCCTGGAGATGGTCGGCAAACAGTTCCAGACCACGGTCCTTGATCTTTCCGCGACGCCGTTCTTCCTGCGCGGCTCGGGCTATGCGGAATCGACGCTCTTTCCGTGGACAATCAGCGACTTCTCGCTGATGGATGCGATCGAGTGCGGCATCGTCAAATTGCCGCGCGTGCCGGTCAACGACAATTCAGCAAAGAAGAACAAGGACGATCTGCCGGTCTTCCGCAATCTCTGGGAGAATGTCCGCAAGGACATGCCGAAGAAAGCGCGGTCAAAGGCGGTCCTCGATCCTGCGGAACTGCCCGCGAAGATCATTACGGCGATTGACGAGCTTTACGGGCATTACGAGAAGACGTTCAAGGCGTGGGAGAAGATGCCCGTTCCGCCGTGCTTCATCTTCGTCTGTCAGAATACGGCCATCTCAAAGCTCATCTACGATTACGTGTCCGGCTATCGTCTCGGGGAAAACGAAGAGTTTCACGATGCCCATTGCGACTTGTTCCGAAACTTCGACCAAAACGGCAACCCGCTTGCAAAGCCCAACACGATCCTCGTCGACAGTGTCCAGCTTGATTCGGGAGAGGATCTTTCGGACGATTTCATGAAGGCTGCCGCGGCGGAAATCGACCTCTTCAAGCGCGAGATCATGGAGCGCGAGGGAAGCCGCAAGAAAGCGGACGAACTGAAGCCCGCCGACTATCTGCGCGAGGTGATGAACACGGTTGGCAAGCCCGGTAAACTTGGAGGCGGCATCCGCTGCGTGGTCTCCGTCTCGATGCTGACGGAAGGGTGGGACGCGAACAACGTCACACACATTCTCGGTCTTCGCGCGTTCGGTACGCAGCTCATCTGCGAGCAGGTCGTCGGACGCGCTCTCAGGCGTGCGAACTACGAACTCAACGACGAGGGACGCTTCCAGCCCGAATACGCGGACATCTTCGGCATCCCGTTCAACTTCGCCTCGAAGGGCGTTCCGGTGACGATCAATCCGCCGCCCGAGATTCATACGGTCAAGGCGCTCTCTCCCGAACGCGACGCGGCGGAAATTCGGTTTCCGAATGTCGCGGGCTACCGCATCGAATTGCCGAACGAGAAGCTGACGGCGAAGTGGGAGAAGTCGAGCGACATCGTGCTGACGCCGGATGTGGTCGGGCCGTGCAAGACGCGCAATGAGGGCATCGTCGGCGAAGCGGCCGAAATGAATCTCGAACACCTTGACGAGGTTCGATCGAACACAATCGTCTATGTGCTGACGAAGTATCTTCTCCAGTACAAGTTGCGTGAGTCGGGCGGCGAGGTGCCTATCCACCTGTTCGGACAGGCCAAGCACATCGTCGAGGACTGGGTGCGCAATCACCTCTCGTGCAAGGGCGAGGCGTATCCGGCGCAGATTCTCTACACGTCCCTTGCGATGGACGCTTGCAACCGGATGATGAATGCGATCACCCGATCGCTGGAGACGGAGGAGCGCGTCGTCAAGGCGGTGCTCTCGCCGTACAATCCCGACAGCTCGACGGCGTATGTGAAGTTCACGACGACCAAGAAGGCGCTGTTCAAGACGAGCGAGAAGTGTCACGTCAACTGGGCGGTTCTGGACAGCGAATGGGAAGGTGAAATGTGCCGTGTTCTCGAAGCGTGTCCGCGAGTGAAGTATTACGTTCGAAATGACCACCTCGGATTTACCGTGCCATATCTGCGAGGGATGGAGCAGCACGACTACTACCCGGACTTCATCGTTCGTCTCGATACGGGCGTCAACCTGATTCTCGAGGTGAAGGGCTATCAGGGCGAAGACGTCCGGCAGAAACAGGAGGCCGTGACAGCGCAGTGGGTGCCGGGCGTCAATCGTCTCGGCAACTACGGCAAGTGGGCGTTCGCACAGTTTGACGAGGCCTTCGAGATCGAGAAGGCGTTTAACGAATTGATCAAGCAGTTTTAAGGAACGGGACTATGGCGAAGAAGACAAAGACGAAGACGGTCGTTGATACGGTTCACGGAGAAGCCAAGCGCATCGGCATTCCGACGGAGGAGTTCGGCGACCTCGTCGCGAAGAAGGACGTCGCACCGGTCACGCTGCGGTATCCGCGCAATCCCGACCTTGACCCGCAGCTTGTGTGGAAGGGCAAGGATGCGCAGGACGCGGACGATCTCACGGTCAAGGCGATGCCGATCTTCATCCAGGAGAAGATTCACCCGAAGACCATCATTAACGACTTGAAGGAGGAGACGGCGCGGCGGAAAAAGGCGAAGGAGACTGCTCCTGAGTTTGAACTATTCGCGGACTTCAATGGCGTTCCGAAGGGCGTCAACAAGATGGACTTCTACCATTACGAGCAGAACTGGACGAACCGGATGATCCTCGGCGATTCCCTGCAGGTGATGGGATCTCTTGCCGAGAAGGAAGGCCTCCGCGGCAAAGTGCAGTGCATCTATTTCGATCCGCCCTACGGCATCAAGTTCAATTCCAACTTCCAGTGGTCCACCACATCGACGAACGTCAAGGACGGCAAGGACATGACCCAGGAGCCGGAAATGGTCAAGGCCTTCCGCGACACCTGGCGCTACGGGATTCATTCGTATCTTTCCTATCTGCGCGACCGACTCGTGATGGCGCGAGACTTGCTGACAGATAGCGGTAGCATCTTCGTTCAGATTGGGGATGAGAATGTGCATCGCGTGAGGGCCGTGCTTGATGAAGTGTTCGGTGATCAGAATTGTGTTTGTCAGATTGCATTCAGGACTGCAATGACAAAGCCTACAAGTGGGCTAAACAATGTCTTTGATTATGTCTTGTGGTACGCGCGGGACAAGGACCTGTATAAATATAACGAACTCTTTCTACCTCGCGAAGAGATTGAAAATGGTGTGTTGGGTACGCAGCAGATAACGGCGAGCGCCGAGCAGACGAAATATGTGTTTGAATATCGCGGGCATAAGTATGACCCGGCAATGGGGTGGAGATTGTCGGAGGATGGGTTGTCTCGAGTTGCAAAAGCGGGGAGAATTCATGAGTCGGGTAAGCGCACTGATACTTCTTTACGATTTGCACGTTTTGCCGCTGATTTCCCGTATGTCCAATATGACAACGTTTGGCTCAGGCAAATGTCAGAGCAGAGCAAGACTTATGTTGTTCAAACATCATCTCAGGTAATTCAGCGTTGCCTGCTAATGACCACCGATCCGGGTGACCTTGTACTGGACCCGACATGCGGATCGGGGACGACGGCGTATGTGGCGGAGCAGTGGGGTCGGCGGTGGATTACGATTGATACGAGCCGGGTTTCGTTGGCGCTTGCCCGGGCGCGGATCATGGGCGCGCGTTATCCCTATTACCTGTTGGCGGATACGCCGGCAGGACAGAAGAAGGAAGCCGAACTTGCGGGGCGGTTGCCGTCCACGCAGCCGACTTACGGCGACATCCGGCAGGGGTTTGTGTACGAGCGCGTGCCGCACATCACGCTCAAGTCCATTGCCAACAACACGGAGATTGATGCCATCTGGGACGAGTGGACGCCACGGATGGATGAAATCCGCAGCAAACTCGGGGAGTTCGAGGAATGGGAAGTGCCGCGGGAGGGGACGGACGCCGCGGAGAAGTGCGACGCGGCGCTTTTGGCGGAGTGGTGGAAGCTTCGCCGCGAGCGGCAGGCGGCGATTGACAAGTCCATTGCGGCGAAGGCGGAATACGAATATCTCTACGACAAGCCCTACGCGGACAATTCCAAGGTGCGCGTGGCGGGACCGTTCACCATCGAGTCGCTGTCGCCGTATCGCAATCTGATCGTGGACGAGAACGACGAGGTGAAAGACCCGCTCGCGATCAATCCGGTCGAGGACTACAAGGAGGTCAAGGACTTCGGCGCGATGATTCTCGACGAGCTCAAGCGAAGCGGCGTCCAGCAGAGCGACAAGAAGAACCGCATCACCTTTGAGTCGCTGGAACCGATCCCCGGTCGTTACATCTGCGCGAAGGGGCGCTATCTCCGCGGCGGAAAGTCCGTGGAGGCGGGCGTCTTCATCGGGCCGGAGTTCGGCACGGTTGAGCGCACCGACTTGGTGAGCGCTCTCAGGGAGGCGGGAACGCTCGGCGTGGACGAGGTTATCTCCTGTGCGTTTAGCTATGAGGCGAGCGTGGGCGAGCTCAGTTTCCCGGGCATGCCGCTCATCAAGGCGCGAATGAACGCCGACTTGCACATGGCAGGCGAGCTCAAGTCCACGGGAGCCGGCAATCTGTTCGTAGTCTTTGGCGAGCCGCAGATCGAGATCATCGAAGAAGGCGATATGCGCCGGATCAAGATTCTGGGCATGGACGTCTTCAACCCGCAGACGGGCAAGGTGACGTCGAGTGAAGCCAAAGATATTGCCTGTTGGTTCGTCGATACGAACTACAACGAGGAAAGCTTCTTTGTCCGTCAGGCCTACTTCCTCGGGCAGAAAGATCCCTATCAGGCCTTGCGCGACACGCTCAAGGCGGAGATCGACGCCGAGGCGTGGGAATCCATCCACAAGGACATTTCCCGTCCATTCGAAGTGCCGTCCACCGGTCGAATCGCCGTCAAGATCATCAACCACCTTGGTGACGAGGTGATGAAGGTTTTCCCCATAAAGTGACAAAGATAAATTTTGCGCTTCTTGATTACCATCAAAAGGGTCTAGAGAGACGATAGACACAAGACAATTTCGTATTGAACCGTTTTAAATCGGAACGGCGGAGCGAGCCTGCGAGTGACGCGCAGAGGGATGGAGAGGGTCGCTGAGAATTTTTGCCGGTGCGGGCGTGGCTGGCGACGCCTCGCTTCACCTCGCGCGGCCTGGCGGAAGCAAAAGCCAGAGACTTTCTTCACCTCGCGGATGCCATGCCCGCGGGACCGGCAAAAACTTCGAAGCGCGCCCTCTCCTGACCGGAGCAACGACTCTCCGGCGGCGGCCGAGTTTTATGGTATAATATCTTGCATGAACAACTGTTGTATCTTCGCCGGACAAGGCGCCCAGATTCCCGGCATGGGCAAGGATTTTGCGGAGGCAGACGCCGACGCGATGGCTCTCTTCGACAAGGCGAACGCCGTTCTCGGCTTCGACCTCAAGAAGATCTGCTTCGAGGGGCCAGCGGAGGAGCTGACGAAGTCAAATGTCTGCCAGCCGGCAATCTTTGTGACGAGCTACGCTGCGTACCTCGCGCTCAAGAAGAAAAAGAACATCGACTTCGCCTGTGCTGCGGGCCTTTCTCTCGGCGAATGGGGCGCTTTGTGCGCCGCCGGCGTTTTGGACTTCGACTCGACGCTGAAGGTCCTGGAGGCGCGCGGACGCTTCATGCAGGAGGCGTGCGAGGCGACGCCGAGCGGTATGATCGCCATCGTCGGCGCAACGCCGGACCAGCTGAAGGCGCTCTGCGAGAAGACCGGCTGCACGGTCGCCAACGTCAATTCTGCCGCGCAGCAGGTCCTGTCCGGCTCGAAGGACGCGATTGCGGCGGCTGCGACGGCGGCGAAGGAGCTTGGCATCAAGCGGGCAATTCCGCTGGCGACGGCGGGCGGTTTTCATTCTCCGTTCATGGCGCCGGCGCGTGAGAAGCTGGCGCCCGTCCTAGACGAGGTGACATTCGGGGTCCCGAAGTTTCCGGTCCTTTCCAACGTGACGGGCAAGCCTCACGCGTCCGATCCGGGTGCGATCAAGGCGATGATGCTCGAACAGGTGACGGGTACGACGAACTGGGCGGCAGACGTCGAGGCTGCGAAGGCGCTTGGGGTGACGACATTCGTCGAGTTCGGTCCCGGCAAGGTCCTTTCGGGCCTTATCAAGAAGATCGACGCGGCGCTCGTGACGGCGAACGTCAGCGATCTGGCAACGCTTGAGGCTGCCCTCGCGGTTGTTTGAGGACTTTAGACAAAGACGGGAGGCGTTATGGGAAAATTGGAAGGCAAGGTCGCGATTGTGACGGGCGCGTCGCGCGGAATCGGCGCAGCGATTGTGGCGAAGCTGGCGGAAGAAGGTGCGACGGTCGTCGCCTGTGCGCGTTCAATCGAGTCTTGCGAAAGTGCGGCACTGTGCCTGAAGGTTGATGTCTCCGATTCGGCGCAGGTTGACGCCTGCGTGAAGACGGTGGTTGAGAGGTTTGGCCGGATCGATGTTCTCGTCAACAACGCGGGCATCACGAAGGACGGGCTCCTGATGCGGATGAGCGATGATGACTGGGACCAGGTTCTCGGCATTAACTTGAAGGGGACGTTTCTCTTCACGCGTGCGGTAGCGCGTCCGATGATGAAGGAGCGGAGCGGCTCCATCGTCAACATCTCATCCGTTGTCGGCATCACGGGCAACGCCGGTCAGGCGAACTACACGGCTTCGAAGGGCGGGGTCATCGCTCTTACGAAAACGACGGCCAAGGAGCTCGGGTCGCGGAACATTCGTTGCAACGCCGTCGCTCCCGGATTCATCGAGTCGAAGATGACGGACGGACTTTCGGACGAGCTTAAAAAGGCGTATTTGGGGTCGATTCCGCTCAAAAGATTCGGAAACGTCGACGACGTTGCGAAAGCTGTCGTCTGGCTCGCGAGCGATGACGCCTCTTACGTTACTGGTCAGGTCGTCGGCGTCAACGGCGGAATGATCTAGCCCCCCTTGCGCGGCCAGCGCCAATTTGATACAATTCAAACATCCAAACACAAGGAGTATACTAATTATGGCAGGAAAGTTGGAAGATCGCGTCAAAGACATCATCGTCGAGCAGCTTGGCGTTAACGCCGAGCAGGTTACGTCCGAGGCTTCGTTTATCGATGATCTCGGGGCCGACTCGCTTGACAGTGTCGAGCTGATCATGGCGTTCGAAGAGGAATTCGGCGCGGCCATCCCCGAAGAGGATGCCGAGAAGCTCACCACCGTCGGCAAGGTCGTCGAGTATCTGACTTCGAAGGGCTATGGCGACGACGCCGCGAAGTAATCAGAAATGACTTTCGCATTTCTCCAGAACATTGGCCCCTGGCAGCTGCTGATCTGCGTGGTCGTCGCGTTCGTCCTCTTTGGCGGCGCGAAGAAGATTCCTGATCTGGCGAAAGCGCTCGGCAAGGCCAAGAGCGAGTTCAAGAAGGGTCTCGCCGAGGGCGAGAAGGACGAGGCGGATCTCGCCAAGTCCGCGGAGCCCGCGAAGGAGCTCGCCTGACGGACCTCGTTCGAGAACGGCTCAAGACCGTTCCTAACCGCCCCGGCTGTTATCTCATGCGAGATCGCCGGGGCGTCATCATATATGTCGGCAAGGCGAAGAACCTGAAGCGCCGCGTCTCGTCCTATTTTCGCCCGGGCGCGAAGCACGCGCCGAAGGTGCGGTCGATGGTGGACACGGTCTACGACTTCGAGTTCATGACGGTGAAGAACGAGGCAGAGTCACTCCTCACCGAGGCTTCGCTCATCAAGAAGTACAAGCCGCGCTTCAATATCCTGATGCGGGATGACAAGCGTTACCTGGCACTGAAGGCCGATCCTTCCGCTACGTGGCCGCGCTTCGCCTGCTGCCGAATCGTGCGGGACGACGGCGCGCGCTACTTCGGCCCGTTTCCGTCCGCACCAGTTGTCCGAGCGGCGAAGGACTTCGTCGAGAAGCGCTACGGCATCCGCGAGTGCGAGGCGATTGCGCCGGACGCCGACTGTCACCGGCATTGCCTGGCGGACGTGATCCGCACGTGCAGTGCGCCGTGTCTCGGCAAGATCTCGCAGGAGAAGTACCGAGAGCGATTCGACGAGGCGTGTGCGTTTCTCGAGGGCAGGCGGCCCCAGGTGCTGGCGGAGGTCGAGGCGCGGATGCGCGAAGCGGCCTCGGCCGGCGACTACGAGAACGCCGCGCGGCTGAGGGATACGGTCTTCGCGCTGAAGGAGATGACAAAGGCGCATTTCATCCGCAAGGCGCCACACCTTCGCGAAGATGACGCGGCGCGGGGCCTTCTGGAACTTGCGGAGGCGATCGGGCTTAAGAAACCGCCGCGGATTATCGAGTGCGTCGACATTTCCAATCTCTTCGGGACGGATTCCGTCGCTTCGATGGTCGTCGCGAAAGAAGGGCTTCCGGACGGACGCTATTACCGGCACTTCCGCATCAGGACGGTCGTCGGCGCGGACGATCCCCGGTCGATGGCGGAGGTCGTCCGCCGGCGCTACGGGCCCGATTCGACTCTCCTGAAGACCTCGCCGAGGGCCGATCTTTTCGTCTGTGACGGTGGTATCACCCAGCTTCGCGCGGCGCGCGCGGCGTTTGCGGAAATTGGCGTCATGGACATTCCGACGATCGGACTTGCCGAACGCCAGGAAGAGGTCGTCCTGGACGACGGACGTGAAAACCTGCTTCTCCCTCGGGATTCCCAGGCGCTCTTCGTCCTGACGCGGCTTCGGGACGAGGCGCACCGCTTCGCGATTACCTATCATCGCAACCTTCGCGAGCGGCATATCCGCGAATCGGTTCTGGATGAGGTGACTGGTATCGGCGCGGCGAAAAAGATGAAGCTTTTGAAGAAGTTTAGGTCCGTCTACGGAATTGCTCGCGCGACGATTGGCGAAATCGCCGCGACCGCCGGCGTGGGCGAAGCGACCGCCACAGAGGTCCGTCGCGTGGCGGAAAGCGCTGCGGGCGAGCGGATTTGATATAATATGGGCATGAAACGCTTTTTGATGAGGATTGTCAGCTGGGGAAAGGACGTTGCCACGTCATTCCTCGACTGCCACTGTTCCCTTCATGCGGCGGGGCTCACCTATTTCTCGATGCTGGCGCTCATCCCGGTCCTCTGCTGCATTCTTGTGCTGGCGAAGGCGGTGCACGTCGACCAGATGGCGCGCGAACAGATCAACTCGCGGATCGATTCGATGATTTCTCAGATCGAGCAGAGTCAGCAGCAGATCACGTCCGAGGAGGCGGAGCAGGATCCCGAAAAGAAAAAGGCGTTCAAGAAGCAGATTGCCGCGGAGGAGTTCGCCAAGCAGGTACGCGGCTTTTCCGACCAGCTCTTCTCCCGCATCGAGAAGTTCGACGTCGGCAGGCTCGGGTGGATCGGTTTTGCGATGCTTCTCTGGACGGTCATCTCCTCGCTCGGACAGGTCGAGGTCAGCTTTGACGAAATCTGGGGGATTCCCAAGGCGCGTCCGATCTGGAAGAAGGCCTATCTCTATCTCTTCGTCGCGACGGTGATGCCGGTTCTGGCGACGCTGGCGATGTCCCTGCCGATCCTGAAGGTCGTCAAGAACGTCATCGTCGCCACGATGGGCACGTTATGGCTCACGAAGTGGGTGTCGGACGGGCTCTGCTGGTTCATCGACTGGTGGCCGTTCCGCCTGGCGATTTCCCTTGGCTTCGCCTCAATCGCCTTCGGCTACTTCCTCTGGGTTATGCCCAATGGCAAGGTGCGGTGGTGTCACGCCTGGATCGGCGGACTCCTGACGGCCGTCCTTTTTGGCGCCGTCCTCAAGCTCTGCGCCGTCGCCCAGGTTGGCATCGCCAGGTCCTCCGCGCTCTACGGGTCCTTTGCGTTTCTGCCGATCGTTCTCGCCTGGTTTTACATGAGCTGGCAGGTCATTTTGCTTGGGGCCTGCTTCGTGAAGGCGTTTGAGGGTGAGAGGGTGAGAGGGTGAAGATATTAATTACTGGTGGGAAGGGAATGCTCGGCCGTACGCTCCAGAAGGAGCTTGGCGAACACGAGATCGTCGTTGCGGACCTCCCGGACTGGGACATTACGGACGACGCGGCGTTTGCGGAGAAGGTCGGTGCGGCGAAGCCGGATGCGATTGTTCATTGTGCGGCGATGACAAAGGTCGACGACTGTGAAACGAACCGCGAGCTTGCGTTCAAGCTGAACGAGGAGGGTTCCCGGAACGTGGCGCTTGCGGCGAAAATCAGCGGTGCGCGTCTCATCGCGATTTCGACGGACTATGTTTTCTCCGGCGAGCCGCCGCGTGAGCCGTGGGCCTGGAGCGAAACGGACATTCCGCGTCCCCGTACGGTCTACGGTGCGTCGAAGTTCGCGGGCGAGCAGATGATCCAGATGATCCTCCCCAAGGCCGTCGTTCTCCGCATTGCGTGGCTCTATGGCGCGGGCGGCCCCTCGTTCGTCCATACGATGGCGAAGCTCGGCGCGCAGGATGGCGCGCCGCTCAAGGTCGTCAACGACCAGCGCGGCAATCCGACGTCGGCAAAGACGGTGGCGGACGTCATCCGGTTTCTCCTGTCGAAGCCGGATGTCTCCGGCGTTGTCCACGGAACCTGCGAGGACCAGTGCACGTGGTACGACCTCGCCTGTGAGTTGAAGCGGCTTTTGAATTCTCAACCGCTTAACTGCTTGACCGCTCAACGATTCCAGCGGGAGATAGAGCCTTGCACGACTGCTGAATTTCCGCGTCCTGCGCCGCGTCCGCACAACTCGGCGCTGAAGAAGAGTGTCCTCAATCTCCTCGGCTACCGTACGCCGAACTGGAAGGACGCACTTGCGGAGTTTGTCAAATCGGAGTTTTGATCCCATGGAAACGCCCTCGTACAGGATTGGTAAAATCGTCTTTGGCAGTGCGGCGTCCGTTCAGGCCGCCTACGACCGCTTTAAGGTTCAGCCGATTGACGAGACGCGTCTCGCGCCGACGCGCGAATCGCCGTTCCCGTCCTGCCGGCAGACACTGGCGAAGGAGGCGGTCGTCGCCGACGTTGGAACGTTTGACGGCCGGGCGCGGCAGTCGCTGGCGTTCGCGCCGAGCGAGAGGCCGGGCTGGTGGATCCGTCGCCTGGACCAGCCGGAGCAGCTCGACACGAAAGTCGACATCGCGAATCTTTGGACGAGCGCGCAGAACCTGGTGCTTCGCTCGGGTTCGCCGCACAACTATCTCCGTATGGTCGAGCATATCATCGCGCTCAAGTGCGGGCTCGGCGTGGACAATGTCCTCCTGAAGGTCTGCTCGGGCGATCCCCCGCTCTTCGACCAGTCGTCCCGTCCGCTCGTCCGCGCGATGACGGACGTCGGCATCGTGCCGACCGCCGAAGCGGCGACGTATGTGACGGTGAAGGAGCCAGTCGTTTTCGGCGGCAAACGCGGCGACTTTCTCCTGTTCCTGCCGGCGGAGAACGGCGAGCGGAACCTCCGCATCGACTGCGCGATCTCCTGGAATACCGTAATCGGCGACCAGCGCATCCTCTTCGACGTGACGCCCGAGACGTTTGCTTATGCAGCGCTTGCGCGCACGAATGCGACGCGCAGGCAGTATCTTCTCGCGAAGACGGTCGGCAAGCTCTTCGCGGCGACGCGGCATTGGGGCTACAACGAGCGGAATATCCTCATTCATGGACCGAAGAAGTTCTACACCGAGCCGCGCTTTCCGGTCGGGCAGAAGTTCCTTGAGCCCGTTTGGCATCGTGCGACCCTTGACCTGATGGCAGCCCTGGCGCTTACGGGCGAAGATCGGTTCTGCGGCACGGTCGTGAGTTTCCGCGCGGGTCACACGCTCGACTGTGACGCCATCCGTGCACTGTACCGCAACGACTTGTTGATGCGCATCTGATTTTTAGCTCAAACACCCAACAACTCAAACACTCAACAACCCAAACACCCATAACTTGTATCATGGCAGAGAAGATTAAGATGATTGACGGCAAGCTGGCCGTCCCCGAAAACCCGATCATTCCCTTTATCGAAGGCGACGGCACTGGTCCGGACATCACCCGTGCGGCGATGACCGTCTGGAACGCCGCGGTGGAGAAGGCGTACGGCGACAAGCGCAAGATCGAGTGGAAGGAAGTTCTCGCCGGCGAAAAGGCGTTCAACAAGACGGGCGAGTGGCTGCCGAAGGAAACGCTCGACACATGCCGCGACTGCCTCGTCAGCATCAAGGGGCCGCTCACGACGCCGGTCGGCGGCGGCATCCGCTCCATCAACGTGGCGATGCGCCAGGAGCTCGACCTCTACGTGTGCCTGCGGCCCGTCCGCTGGTTCAAGGGCGTGCCTTCTCCGGTGAAGCGTCCCGAGCTTACGGACATGGTGATCTTTCGCGAGAACACGGAGGACATTTACGCGGGCATCGAGTGGCTGAACGGGACGAGCGAGGTCGAGAAGGTGAAGGCGTTTCTCCTCGGCGAGATGGGCGTTAAGAAGATTCGCTTCCCGAAGACGGCGTCGATCGGCATCAAGCCGGTGTCGCTCGAGGGCACGGAGCGTCTCGTGAAGGCGGCCTTGGACTACGCGATCGCGAACGACCGCAAGTCCGTGACGCTCGTCCACAAGGGCAACATCCAGAAGTTCACCGAGGGCGCGTTCCGCGACTGGGGCTACAAGCTCGCGCAGCGCGAGTACGGGGCGACCTTGATCGACAAGGGCCCGTGGTGCGAGTTCAAGAATCCGAAGACGGGCAATGCGATTGTGGTGAAGGACTGCATCTGCGATGCATTCCTCCAGCAGATCCTGACGCGTCCCGCCGAGTACGACGTAATCGCGACGCTGAACCTGAACGGCGACTACGTCTCCGACGCGCTCGCGGCGACGGTGGGCGGCATCGGCATCGCGCCGGGTGCGAACATCAACTATCAGACGGGCGTCGCGGTCTTCGAGGCGACGCACGGCACGGCGCCGAAGTACGCGGGTCTCGACAAGGTGAACCCCGGTTCGCTCATCCTCTCCGGCGAGATGATGCTCCGCTACATGGGCTGGACCGAGGCGGCGGACAAGATCATCGCCGCGATGGACAAGGTTATTGCCGCGAAGACGGTCACCTACGACTTCGCCCGCCAGATGGAGGGCGCGACCGAGGTGAAGTGCTCCGAGTTCGGCAACGCCCTCGCCGCGGCGATGTAGGGAGGGCGTCCGCATGATCGGGATTGCACTCGTCCTGGGCGTTCCGCTTGCAATCCTGGTCGCGCTGTATCTTGTCAGCCCGCAGCGCTGGCGCAAGGCGTCCGTTCCGGCGGACGCCTTGCCCTTCCGCAACAAGGCGTTTTCCGCGCTCAAACGCGCCGCACTGGCGTGGGCGTGGGGCATGTTGGCGATGTTGCTTGCGTCGGCAGCATTGGCTGAGTTGCCTTTCCCGGTTCCGTTTTCCATTCTCGGATGGTCAGTTCCGGTTGTTGCTTTGCTGGCGGCTGTTTGGGGAACGTTGCGTCCGCGGACCTATGAGGACCGGGTCGACCGGGTCAGGAACGGTGCGCGGAGTGGACGGGCAGATCCTCTACGCCAACTGGTCCAGCAATTGAATGCCGGTCGACCGTCTTACTTGAAATCTACCCCTCAAGTTGAGATGAATGCACATATTATGATATAATTTGTGCATCTGGAGGAGGTGTGCATGCAGGCGATAAACATTCGACCGGTAACGGATTTGCGGAACAAGTTCAATGAAATCGAGGTGGACATCAAGTCCGGTCCGGTGTTCTTCACCAAGAACGGCTATGGGGCGTCGGTTATGTTGTCCATTGAGGCCTATCAGTCCATGGTTGATCCGATGGAAGCGATTCTGACGGAGACGGATCGGATTGCGGCGAATGACTCTCGGCGGTTTTCTGCGGATGAGGTTTACAAGCGTTTGAAGGACTACGCTCGTGGCGGACGCAAAGTACGCGCTTGAATTCCTTCCTCAGTTCGAGGAGGATATGCGGGAGGCGGTTGATTACATTCGCCTGACATTGCGGAATCCGATGGCGGCCGCCAAGCTTGTCGATGATGCATTTGACGCGATTTACGGACGATTGGATGCGCCGACGGCGTTTGAGCCCTATCCGTCCAAACTCGACAGGGCGCATCCGTATTATCGCATCCCGGTCGGTAATTTCATTGTCCTTTATGTGGTAATCGGGCGGACGATGGAAGTGCGGCGCTTCATTTATTCTCGCCGGAACTGGCAAGCTTGGACAATGTAATGGTGACACGGACACCTCGTATACTTCTTTTGACCCCGCCGCTGTTGCAGACGAACACGCCGTATCCGGCGACGATGCACCTGACGGGGTTCCTGGAGTCGCGGGGATTCGACGTCCACCAGCGCGACCTGTCGATCAAGGTCGTTCGGGATATCTTGTTTGAATACGGCGACGAGACGACCGAGGAACTCATTGAGTTCCTGGGCGGTCCCGCGCCCTTGGAGGCGAAGCGCGAGGCGAGTGAGCTGATTGACGAGCTCGCGATCTGGATTCGGGACAATGTTGACGAGGAGTTCGGCTTTTCACGCTATGCCGAGGCGAAGTGCCGCGTGGTCGATGATTTCGGAAAGCTCGTGAAGCTCGTTAATCGCCGCGGGGTGATGGACAAACCACTTCAGCGCCACCTGAAGGCGGCGATGGACGAGGTGAAACCGACCGTTGTTGGCATCACGTGTCCCTTTCCGGGGACGCTTGTTGGTGCGTTCAAGATCGCGAAATACGTGAGGAAGCACTATCCGAAGGTGAAGCTCCTGTTGGGTGGTGGGTATGTGAATACCGAGCTGAGGGAGATGACGGACAAGAGGCCGTATCGGTATTTCGATGAGTTCCAGTTTGATGAGGGGTATGGACATTTCATCAATTCGACTTCTATCCCTGCATTTGTGAAGCCCTCCTATCGCGGCATTGATTGGAACGAGTATTTTGACGTGGTGGAGACCGATAACTTCGTTACGAACCTGTGGAACTCGGGGAAGTGGGTGAAGCTCGTCATGGCGCGAGGATGCTACTGGCACAAGTGCGCGTTCTGCGATGTGGTGTTGCCGTACATTGGCTGCTTCAGGATGCCGAAGGCGAAAGAGATTGTGGATGCGATGGAATCCTATGCTCATCCTCTCACCCTCTCACCTTCCCACCCTCTCACCTCTTTTCATTTCGTGGACGAGGCGATGCCGCCGAAGGTGATCAAGGGGATGTGCGAGGAGATTTTGAGACGGAAATTGAAGGTTGAGTGGTGGGGGAATATCCGGTTTGATGCGGCGTTTACGCCGGCTTTGACGAAGTTGATGGCGAAGGCGGGATGCATTGCGGTGACGGGTGGACTTGAGTGCGCGAACGATCGGCTTCTCAAGCTCATGAACAAGGGGATTACGCTTGCGAGTGCGGAGAAGGTCCTCAAGGCGTTCAAGGCGGCGAAGATCTTCGTTCATGCGTATTTGATGTATGATTTTCCGACGGAGACAAAGACGGAGCAGAAGGGCGCGGAGAAGTACGTGAAGGATCTTGCGAAGAAGGGGCTCATCCAGTCATGTTTCTGGCATCGCTTCGCGCTCACGATCCATTCGCCGATCGCCAAAGACCCCGCGAAGTATGGTATAATTGTAAGGCAAAGTAAGTCCAAATTCGCAAGGAACGAACTTGAATATGAGAGGAGCTGTTAGCTTTTAGCGATTAGCCGTAATGGCTAACAGCGAACAGCCAATAGTTAATAGCTAAGATGGCCAAGAAAGTTGATCATGAGCAGCGCAAGCGTGAGATAGCCGAGAAGGCGATCCGCTTGTTCTCGCAGGTTGGGTATGATAACGTCTCCTTGATCATGATCGCGGCTGCGGCCAGGATTTCCCGTACGGTCCTCTACCGGTACTTCTGCTCGAAGCGCGAGGTGATGGATGCGGCAATCGTGATGGTGACGGACGGCGTCGAGAAGCGCTGTACGAAGATCATGGCGTCCCGGATGAAGAACACCGAGAAGCTCGAGGGTATCTGCCATACGGTGGTGGACGAGATGTTCAAGAACAAGGAGTTTCTGGTCGCGGTTTTCGATTTCGTCGTCGGCATGGCGAGGTCCGGTGTCGAGATGGGGCCGAACATCGCCCGCTTCACGGCGGGGACGCGCACCGCCCTCAAGCGGCTTATTGAGTACGCCATCGGCAATGGCGAATTGCCGAAGATCCTTGTGGTGGACCGCATTTCCGACGCGCTTTACGCCCAGTTTGAGTCCTGCGCGATGCGGATTGTAATTGGAACCGAGAAGGATTCTAGGGCAGCGAAGGTCCGTTTTTCGGACATCATCCGCGCCATCTCTATCTGGAAGTAAGAGAATCAGTGTGACAATCTGAAATTCTGAAAATACCCCCTTGCGGGACACGGCCACATTTTGATATACTATGCACTCGTTCGCCCGATAGCGGACATTGATCTTTGAAAGTCGGTTTTTGAGAAAACAGTAAATGTTTGTGTGAGGAGCTAATTCA
>CADAKF010000009.1 GCA_902788415.1 uncultured bacterium | reverse complement strand
TCCGCGCCCGTCACCGTGTCGCCGAGCTTCACAAGCGCCGTTGCCAAGGCGCTCATTCCCACCCCACCAATGCCTATCAAGTGTCGTTTCGCCATAAACCAACTACCTCTTTCCGCCGGCGAGCGTTTCGGCACAGTTCAGGTAGTAGGCGCGGATGCGCTCGTAAGCGTTGATGATGTCGAGCTCGCCGAGAACGCGGATCGACGAGCCCGGATCCTCCGGACCGATCCGCCCGAGCTGGATTTTGCGGCACTCGCGCACGTGCTCGTGCAGGGCTTTCGATTCGGCCTGCAGCTTCTCAAGCGGAATAACCCCGCGCGGCGAACGGATGAGCGGCGTCACCTCGGCGGCATAGGCCGAGACGCGGTCATGGACGTTGAGGATAACCTTCAACGACTTCTCCGAAATCTGCTGCTTCTGCCGCCGAAAGCGCTTCACAACCTTCAGGATTGTCGCACACTCGTCCGAGACGGATTCGAGCTCGTCCGTGAGACGCAGAAGCCGCCGCGCCCGCTCGGAAACGTCGAACGCCAGACGCTTGGACATAATCGAGCCGAGGAACTCAGTCACTTCCTTCTGCACATTGTCGAGGATGTCCTCGCGGTGGACGATGTGCTTTTCGACGTCCGCGCCCGCCGTGCCGGACAGCACCTGTCGCACACAGTCGAGCAGTTCGAGGTTCGAGGCCTTCATGAAGTCGACCTCCATCAGCGCCTGGTCGCAGGCAATGACCGGCGAGAGCCGCACGCCGAACCTGAGCGCCGAAAGATGCGGCTTCTCGTTCTCTGGCTGCGGCACGAGGCGTTCGATGAATTTCACAAACGGCTTCACCAGCGGAAAGAAGATGCAACCGCGGCAGATCGCGAAAACCGTGTCGGTGATGGCGATCGCCCCCATCTCCGAGGGGATGACATCCCGAACCTTCAGGAAGAGAGAGAAGAACCACACGAGGACGAGCGAGCCGATCAGGTTCGAGAGCGTGTGCGAAAGCGCCGTCCGCTTCGCGTCCGCCGTCCCGCCGATCGCCGCGAGCCACCCGGTCGCCGTCGTGCCGATGTTCGCGCCAAAGAGGACGGCGATTGCCACCTCGTAGGTGATGAGCTGTTGCGAAACGAGCGCCATCGCGATCGCAATCGTCGCCGCCGAGCTCTGGATGACCGCCGTGAGAAGAGTCGACGCGAACGCGATCTTGAGAATACCCCAGTAGGAGTCGGCGGACATCGCCGTGAAGATCTTCGCGATCTCTGGGTTCTGACGGATCGGCATCACGCCCTGCGCCATGAACGCGAGGCCGAGGAAGACGAGGCCGAGCCCGATGACCGTCAGCCCGAGGTTGTGGACGCGCTCCCCGCGCAGGAAGAAGTACATCGCCCCGCCGAGCGCCAGCCCCACGAGGCCCAGCAACTGCGGATTCGGCGCGTACGCGATGATCCAGACGGTCACCGTTGTTCCGATGTTCGCGCCAATCAAAACGGCGAACGCCTGCGGCAGCGTCATGAGAGCCGTCGAGACGAACCCGACGAGCATCACCGTGATGATGGACGAGGACTGCACGATGATCGTCGAGACGATGCCGCTCATGACGCCGACGATGCGGTGGCCCGTCGCCCGGCTCATGAACTTGCGGAGCCCGTTCCCCGCGGCCGCCTGCAGCCCTTCGGACAAATGCTTCATCCCGAGCAGGAAGATTCCCAATCCCCCCAGCACAGTCAGAAGTATCGTCAAAGCCTCGTTCATTTCCTATCGAGTGGGGAAGCGGAATCCTTTCCGCTTGTAAGCGAAGCGCAAGATCCAATCCACCTCAACGCCGTCTCGATCCGCCACGGGTAGAACATCCCGTACATGCCGATGACGGCGAGAACGTACGCAATCGCCACGACGATCTGCACCGGCGCGAATCCCCCGTCGGGCAGCAGCGGGCGCGTGATCTTGAAGAGCTCCGCCGGAATCAGCATGAAGATGCCCATCACGGAGCGCGTCAGCAGGTTCTTCGGCATCCAGATGATCGTCAGATACGTGAGCACAGCGGCCATGATCCACACCTGGCCGGGGAACCGCTTCAGCAGCATGTCGAAGACGTCGATGCCGATCGTGTCGCACTCGTACGCCGTCCAAAACCACCCGATGGCCGTCAAGACCATCGCCAGCTTCGGCACCTTCACGGAAACTTCCTTCTCTCCTTCTGACATGCGACCCATATTATACCAAAAAGCCCCGCAGCTGCGGGGTTTGGTTGGAGGTGGGAAGCGGAGTTGAACCGCTGTAAGCGGATTTGCAGTCCGCGACCTAACCGCTCGGCCATCCCACCGGTCAAGTGATGCGAATTATAGCAAAAACGCCGCGGCTTCGTCAACCGCGGCGGTTCAAACCAACTGCCAGCGCTGATCGCTAACAGCTGAACTTCACCGGCTTGATGTGCCAGATCTCGTCGCAGTACTCCTGCACCGCGCGGTCGGACGAGAAAAGCCCGGAGCGCGCGATGTTGACGAGCGACATCCGGTTCCACTTCTTCGCGTCGCGGTAGGTGGCGTCCACCCGGTCCTGCGCCTCGCAGTAGGCGCGCAGGTCCGCCAGGAGCATGTAGTAGTCGTTGTACTCGAGGAGGCTGCGGATGATCGGATCGAAGAGCCCGGGCTCGAGGACGCAGAACGCGTTCGCCTTGATCATGTCCAGGGCCGCCTTGATCTCCGGATCCTTCTCGTAGAAGGACTTCGAGATGTAAGTCGGTCGCAGCTTCGCGACTTCCTCGGCCCTGAGTCCGAAGAGGAACATGTTCTCGTCGCCGACCTCCTCGTGGATCTCGACATTCGCGCCGTCGAGCGTGCCGAGCGTCAGCGCGCCGTTCATCATAAACTTCATATTGCCCGTTCCCGACGCCTCCATGCCCGCGAGCGAAATCTGCTCGGAAACCTCAGCGGCCGGCATGATCTTCTCGGCAAGCGAGACGCGGTAGTCGGGGAGGAACGCGACGGACAGCTTGTCGCGCGTCTTCGGATTCGAGTTGACGACATTCGCAATGCCGTGGATGAGGCGGATGATGAGCTTCGCCATGTAGTAGCCCGGGGCCGCCTTCGCCGCGAAAATGAACTGCCGCGGCACGGGATCGTACTTTGAATCGTCCAGGAGCCGGTTGTAGAAGACGATGATGTAGAGCGCCAGCAGGAGCTGCCGCTTGTACTCGTGCAGGCGCTTCACCTGCACGTCGAAGATCGCATCCGGATTGAGCCTGATGCCATCGTTCTTCATCGTCCAGTTCGCAAGCTGGCCCTTGTTGGACCGCTTGATCTTCGCCATTGCGGAAAGGAAGGCGTCGTCCTGTGCGAACCGTTCGAGCTTCTTGAGCTCGTCGAGATGCGTGATCCAGCCGTCGCCAATCGACTCGGTGATGAGCTGGGAGAGCGTCGGGTTCGCCTTCAGGAGCCACCGCCGCGGCGTGATGCCGTTCGTCACGTTGTGGAACTTCTGCGGCCAGAGCTCGTAGAAGTCCTTGAAGAGATCCTCCTTCAGGATCTTCGTGTGCAGCTTCGCAACGCCGTTCACGGACGACGTGCCGACGAGGCAGAGGTTCGCCATGCGGACGTACCGCTCGCCGCTCTCGTCGATGAGGGACATCCGCTGCAGCTTCTTCACGTCGCCCGGATAGAGCGAGGAGACCTGCTGCAGGAAGCGTCCGTTGATCTCGTAGATGATCTGCAGGTGCCGCGGCAGGAGCTTCTCCATCATCGCGACCGGCCACTTCTCGAGCGCCTCCTGTAGGATCGTGTGGTTCGTGTAGCCCGTCGACCGGCGCGTCAGATCCCACGCCGTGTCCCAGTCAAGACCCTCGATGTCGATGAGTCGGCGCATCAGCTCGGGGATGACGAGCGTCGGATGCGTATCGTTCAGGTGGACGAACACCTTGTCCGGGAACGCCTCCCAGCCCTGGTTGAAGCGCTTGTAGCGACGGAGGATGTCCTGCAGCGAGCACGCGACGAAGAAATACTGCTGGCGCAGGCGAAGCTCCTTGCCGGCCGTCGTGTTGTCGTTCGGATAGAGGACCTTGGTCAGGTTCTCGGCCCGCACCTTGCGCGCCACGGCGTCCGAGTAGGAGCCCTTGTTGAAGTTCGCGAGGTCGAAGTCGTCGACCGCCTTGGCGCTCCAGAGGCGGAGCGAGTTGACGGCGTTGCAGTAGCCGACGATCGGCAGGTCGTAGGGAATGCCCTCGACGATCTCCTCCGGAACCCACACCCACTTCTGCCGGCCGTTTTCGGCCAGGCACTCGACGTGGCCGCCGAAATGGACGTGCTGCGAATACTCGGGACGCGCCATCTCCCACGGATAGCCGTGCTTGAGCCACGGATCCGGCTCCTCGATCTGGTTGCCGTCCACGATCTTCTGCCGGAAGATGCCGTAGTCGTACCGGAGGCCGTAGCCCATGCCGGCGAGGTCCAGCGTCGACATCGAGTCGAGGTAGCAGGCCGCGAGGCGCCCGAGGCCGCCGTTGCCGAGGCCCGCGTCCGTCTCGAAGTCGCGCAGGTTGTTCCAGTCGATGCCGAAGTCCTTCAGCGCCTCGCGGCAGAGCTGGTCGGCCTTCAGGTTAATGACGTTGTTGCCGAGAAGACGTCCGATCAGGAACTCGAGCGACATGTAGTAGACGCGCTTCGTGTTCTGGCGCCCGTACTCCTCCTGTGTGGAGATCCAGCGCTCAACGATACGATCGCGAACCGCAGTGGCAAACGCCGTGTACTGGTCACGTTCCGTGACGCGCGTCTCGCCCTTCGCGAGCGAATACCTCAGATGCCATGCGAAGTCCTCTTTCAGGCCCTCGACCGACATCTCGACCCTTCTGTCCTTGCCCTTCCTTGTCGCCATACATTCAACCTTTCAAACCTTCAACCTTCAAACCCTCTCACCTTCTCACCTTCTCACCCTCTCACCTTCTCACCACAGTTTCTTGAGCGAATCAAGCGCCTTGCCGGCCGCCTCGCCCGCCTTATTCGCGGCATCGCCAAGGGCCTTGGTGGCCTGACCGGCCGCATCGCCAACGGCCTTGGTGGCCTGGCCGGCCGCCTCCGTCGCCTGCGCCGCCGCCTTGTTCGCCGCCTCCGTCGCCTGGCCGGCCATCTCGCCGATTGCCTCGCCGACGTTACCCGCCGCCTTCAGGATGCCATTCCAAATCTCCTGGCCGAGCTCCGTCAGAGTCGCTCCGCCGGACTTCTTACCGAGATCCGTCAAGGTGATGGAAGGCACGCGGATCGGCAGAATGCCGAGCTGGACGACAAGCCCGGAGATTTCGAGCCGGTCGATGATGAGCTTCTTGGACTTCGCGGGCTTCTCCTCGGCCTTCGGCTCCGGCTCACGCTTCGCCTTTTCGGCCTTCGCCTGCTCGTACTTCTCCTTGCCGCCGGCGATATTGTACTGGATCTGCTGGAAGTTGTTGACCTTCTCCTCGCCCGTGCCGCCGCTCACATAGGAGACGAAGATGTCCTTCACCTTGATCTCCTCGATGTGGATGACGTCCGTCGCCAGCGAGAGCGTATCCGCGTCAAAGGCGATGTCGCCGACCGTCGCCGCGTACTTCTCCAGATAGCCCGCCGGGTTCGCGAGCTGCAGGTCGCCGAGTTCGAAGCGGCAGGTGTACGGATTGAGCGAAAGGTGTCCGAGATGGAAGTCAGTCTTCACGATGCCGGGAACGACCGAATTGGCGGCGGTCTTCACGACGGGTCCAAACCAGAGCGGAAGCATCAAGAGCACCACGACGACGATTGCCACGATCCACAGGACCGTCTTCAACAGAATCCTCACGAGCTTCATTTCAGTTCCTCCACTGTTATCTTTGTCCGGTGGCTGGAGCCGTCGGTCCCGACCTCAAGAACGTTCGCCATCCACCGTTCACCAAATTTCTTCAGCCGTCTCCCCCACAGCCGCCGCGGCGGCTTGCCGTCCGCGAACTCCTCCGCCTGCATGAGGGCGCCAGTCTTGCGGTCAATCCACACGCGCACCGTCCGCCCGTCCTTCTTCAGCACAACGACCGTGCAGACCTGCCCGTGCACCGTCTCACCCTCGCGCTCCGCGTCGTACGCGACGTCGTCCCACCAGAGGTAGTCGAGTGTCAGGTCGCTCCAGGTGACGTCCGTGCCGAAAAGAGGATCCTGGGCGTTTGATGGAGCCGAAACTGCCTTGCCGTCGACCGTGAGGCGGGTGACGGCATTGGAGCGGGAGAGGACGTAATCGTGCTCGACCTGGGAAATGCCCTTGCGGTTGCGGCGAATGATCCGTCCCGAGAGCTCGACGTCCGCCGGAATCATCGCGCGGCAGTTCGCCACAAGCTCGCGCGCCGGCGCGTTCGTGGAGATGAGGAAGCTCGCCAAAAGCACAATCACTTCAGAAGCGCCTCCAGCTCGGCGTCCTTCGGTCCGCCGTACGTGCGGCCCGTCTCGTAATAGCGGCGGGCGGGATCCCGATTGTCCGGATTCTGCTGCAGCATCAGCAGCGCCATGTTGTAGTAAGCGAAGTGGTCGCGCGGATTGTTCATGATCGCCCGGTCAAGCGTCTGCTCCGCCTCCTTGAACTTGCCCTGCCGAACCTCCATCGTCGCCTTCAGGTTGAGGCCGAGGACGCCGTTCGGCTTCGCCGCCAGCATCTCGTTGATAAGAATTTCCGCCGCGGCGAAATCGCCGGCCGCAATGTCGACCATCGCCTGTTCCCGCTTCGTAAGGGGCTTGGAATGTTTGGGACGCTTAGAAGGCTTGGAGGGTTTCGCGGCCTTGACGGTCAAATTCACCTTCCTCTCTCCCCGCTCCTCCGCCAGCTTCCGCTCGAGCTCCGTCGTGTCACTCACGGCGACGGCCTTGGCGTTGGACTTCACCTGACCAAGGAGCAAGGAGTCGATGGCGGCGTTCACATAGGCGCGCTTGTTGCGCAAGGTCGCGAATTCAGACGTCGCCGCACGCTCGGGATTCTCGCGCTCGATCCGGTCGAGCTCCTTCAGCGCCTCACGGTATTTTTCGACGGACTCGACGGACTTCCCGTCGCCGGCCAGATCCGACGCCTCGTCAATGAGCGCCGTCGCCGGCTCCATCAGCGTCGAAAGACGCGGCGCCTCCGTTCCGTCATCGTCATCCGATCCAAACGGCCAATACCAACTCGCCTGCGACGAACAGACAAGCGAAAGACCAAGTGCTAAAATGCAAAACCTGCCCATAGACGGGCATATTATACCATAAAACGGACAGTCCAGGGGCCGTGCGCCTCCCAGCAGGCACGAACGGACTCCACCGTCGGTTCAACATAAATCGGCGTTGCCTGATGACGAAACCACGTGTCCTGACGCTTCGCCAGCTGACAGGTTCGCGTCAAAATCTTCTCACGATCATCACCGTCACGATAACCGATGGCAAGGGCGGCCGTTTTCGACCAGACCGGATACTTTTCGTGCAGTTTTCGCTTTTCCTCGTCGAGGCCGGACAAAAACATGTCATTGAGCCGTGCGGCGATGCGCTCCCGCACGACCGCACGATCGATCCGGATGACCGGATATTCTGGCGCCGGCTTCTCCCATTTGCGGTCCAGGCCACGTAAAAGCGCCGAAAAGTAAAGTCCCGTCCCGCCGACGATGACGATCGGACGATCCTTCGGAACCTTCGCCGCCCAGTCCGCCGCAGCCCTGAGCCACGCACCGGACGAAAACTCCTCCGCAGGCGTCACGACGTCGACCCCGCCCATGTGAAATTCGTCAATTTCACTTTGCGGCGGCTTCGCGGTTCCGATGTTCATCCCGCGATAAACCAGCATCGAATCGGCGCTCAGGATCCACGCGCCCATCTCGCGCGCCAGCGCCGCGGCGATCGCGCTCTTGCCGCTCGCCGTCGGTCCCGCCAAAAGATAAGCCTTCCGCTCGATCATGCCATCCCTCCTATGACTTCGACTAATCCCGTCAGGGCTGATCCTCGGAGAGCTTGAGGAAGTAGCGGCGGACGAGGTCGCGGTATTCGCGGGGCACGTCCTTCAGGTCGGGCGTGCCGAGACCGTCACGCGAAAGCCCACGGATCTTGAACCAGCCCAGACGGGAGAAGAGCGACTTCAGGAAGTCGGAGCTGTCGTTGCGCTTGAGGTCGTTCGCCAGCTTCTTCACCTCTTCCTTCACGCCGCCTCCGCCGCCCTTGCTCTTCTCGTCCCCCTTGCCCTTCGCCCCCGACTGGGCGCTGCGCTTGCTCATCCCGAGCGCCGCCGCCTGCGCGTTCACCTCGCGGTCCAGCGCGTCGGAAGCCGCTTCCGCGGATTCGGTGGGATCAGGGGCCTCAGGCGACGAGGACGTCGCCTGATCAGGACGGGAGGAGTCGTCGGGATCGGCCGCGGCGGTTTTGCTGGCGGCGTTCTTCTCGGCCGCCGCGAGCTTGGAGAGCGCACGGACGGCCTTGGCCTCGGACTGCGCCTCCAGCTCGCGCTCGGCGGCCGCCTTCTGCGCGGCGATCGCCGCCTCCTTGGTGCTGTTGTTCCAGTCGTCATAGGCCTTGCGAACCGCCTCGGCCGCCTCGGCCTGGGCGGCGTTCGCCGCGGCGCGGGCCTTCTTCTCGTCCTCTTCGTTGACGCTGTCGGCCGCACGGGCCTGGGCGCTCGCGATCTCCTTCTGGAGGTTCAGCGCGCGGCCGCGGTCATTGCTCGAGAGCGCCTCCGAGACGGATTTCTGCAGACCGCGGATGCGGTCCTCGACGGCCTGCGCGTCCGCCGCCTCCGCCGTGATCGCGTCCAGCGCGTCCTCGGCGTCCCGCAGCGCGGCGGACTGCGCGTCGTCGTCCTTCAGCTTGCTTTCGGAGAGCTGGGACGAGACCGCGTCCCTCGCCGCCACGAGCGCGGCGTCGGCGAGTGGCGCGAGCTGATCGTCGTCATCTGTGCCGATCACGTCCCTCGCCTTTCGGACCGCCTCGGCCGCGGCGGCCTTCGCCGCCGCCGTCCGCTCTTCGGCCATCTTGAGGAGTCCGTCCTTGAGCTGGTCGTCGAGCGCCGCGAGGTCCGCCTCGGTCATCTCGCCCTTGCGGATTCCCTCGCGGATCTTGAGCTCGTTCTGCAGCGCCTCGGTCGCGGCCTTCTGCGCGGCCTTGGCGAGATCGAACTTCTCCTGCGTCTGCGGCGCCTTGCGGGCGTTCCGCGCCGCCGTCGTCGCCAGCTGCTGCAGCGCCTTCACGCCCTCCGTCGCCTCGTTCCGCTCCAGCCGGTCCTCGGCCGAGCGCTGGGCCTCCGCCGCCCGCTTGAAGTCCTTCTTCGCCATCGCCGCGAGCGCGCGGTTCTGGTCCGCCACCGCCTGCGCGAGGTCACTGGTTTGCGCACCGAGCTGACGCTCGGCGAGCTGGTCGGACCGAGCCGCGGCCTGCTCGGCGCGGTCGAACGCGGCGGTCTGCTCCGCGGCCTCGTCCCGCGTCGCCCTGTCGAACGCCTCGAGGTCGGCGGCCGTCCTCTTGCCAGACGCCATTGCCTCGCGCAGCGCCTTCTCCGCGCCGAGCGCCTTCGCCGCCGCCTGCTGCGCCGCGGCCGCCCGCCGGGCGCGGTCCACGTCGTTCGGCGCCTTCCCGGACGCGTCGGCGGCCTTCTGCGCCAGCTGCTGCAGCGCCTTCACGCCCTCCGTCGCCTCGCCGCGCGCCAGGAGATCGTTCGTCCGCTTCTGCGCCGCGGCCGCCTCCTTCGCCGCCTGTGCGGCGGCCTTCATCTTCTCGGCCAGTGACGCGCGGTGCTTCGCGTCGAGCGGCGAAATAGAGGATTTCCCCTTTTGATCAAGCGGAAAGGATTCCGCTTCCCCCTTCCGGCGCTCCTCCTCGGCGGCGGACCGGTTCGCGGCCACGGCGTCGAGGGCCTTCTGCGCGTCGGCCTGCGCGTCGGCCGCGGTCGCGAGATCGGCGACCTTGTCGGCGGCCTGCGCCGCCTCAAGCTTCTTCTCCGCTTCGTCCGCGGCGGCGCGGTTGGCGCGGTCGAGCGCATCGAGTTCGGCGGACGATGCCTCGCCCTTCTTCATCGCCTCGCGCACCTTGCGCTCCCTGTCGAGCGCCTCGGCGGCGGCCTTCTGGGCTTCCTGCGCGTTCTTGAGGGACGGGAGCACGGCGTCAGGCGAAGAGGACTTCGCCTGCTCGGGACGCTGCGCGGCGGACTTCGCGGCGGCTTCGGCGGCCTTGCCGGCGGCCTGCTGCAGACGCTTGATGCCTTCGGTCGCATGGCCCTGGCTCAGCTTGGTCTCGGCCGAGCGCTGGGCGACCGCGGCGCTCTGGGGCTTGCCCTTCGCCAGTTCGTCGGCGGCCTTCTTCTGCTCGGCGGCCGCCTGGGCGAGCAGCTTTTCCTCGGCCTGCCGCTGCGCCTCCTCTTGCTTCGCCTGGCCGGGCGAGAGCTTCTTCTCCGCCGCGGCGGCCTGATCGGCGGCCTTCGCCCTGATCTGGTCGCGGAACGACTTGTCGAAGGCGTCGAGATCGGCCTTTGACTTTTCGCCGCGGGCGATTGCCTCGCGGATCTCCCGCTCCTGCTGCAGGGCCTTCGCCGCGACGCGCTGCTCGGCCTTCGCCAGCTCCATCGCGGCAGAATCGCGCGGCGTGCCCTCCGCATTGCGCGCCGCCTCGTCGGCGCTCTTCTGCAGAGCCGTTACGGACGGCGTGGCCTCGCCCTTGGCGAGGTGGTCCGCAGCCTCGCGCTGGGCGGCCTCGGCCGCCGGCACGTCGCCCTTCTCCAGCGCCTCCAGCGCACGCTTCTGGTCCTCGGACGCGGCGCCCAGCTGGGCATTGCGCGCGCGCTCCGCATCCGCGGCCTTCGCCGCGTCGAGGGCGGACTCATGCTTCGGCAGCTCGGCGCGCAGCTTGCGGTCGAGGTTCTCAAGCGCCTGGCGGCTGACCCTGTTCGTCGGGCTGGCGAGCGCCTCGCGGATCTCCTGCTCGGCCTTCGCCGCTTCGGCGGCGGCCTGCTGGAGGGACTGGGCGAGAGAGGTAAAGCGGTTTGCCTCGTTCGCGAGGTCCTGGAGGGCCTTCACGGCGGGGAGCGAATCGGCATTCTGCAGGTGGGCCTTCGCCGCCTGCTGGGACTGGGCCGCCGCCGCGAGATTGGTCTCAGAGAGGGCGTCGAGGGCGCGCTGCTGGTCGGCCACGGCCTGGGCGATCTCCTGCGCCTGGCGCTGCTGCTGGTCCTGGAAGCTCTTCTGCTGGTCGGTCGCGGCCTTCGCGAGGCGGTTCGATTCCGCCGCGGCGGCCTCAATCTCCGCCTTCAGCTGCGCCATCTCGCGGGCGGCGGTCTCCATCTTGCGCTTCGCCTCGGCGATGTCGGAGTCGGGATCCTGGCGGGCGAGCTCGTCGGCCTTGCGCATCGCCGCCTCCTCAAGCTGCTTCCACGCCTCGAGCTTCGCCGTGTCGAGCGGACGCTCGCGCGTCAGCTCCTCGGCCGCCTGGACGAGCGCGTCCTGCCGCGCGGCGAGGTCCTTCACCTTCTCGAAGGCGTCCACCTTGTCGGCCCGCTCGGTGAGGCGCTCGGAGAAGTCGGAGAGCTCCTGCACGGCCTTCGCCATCTCCGGCAGCGCGTCGTTGACGGCTTCCGCGCGCTCGTTGCGGTCCATGAACTGGGTGTTCTCGACGTCCTCGAGCAGGGGCTTCAGCGTCTCCTCCAGGATGCGCTCGAGGGGACGCGCCAGCGGCGCGAAGCGCTCGTCGGGCAGGAACTCGTCGCGGAGCTCGCTCACGCGCTTCTCCGCCTGCTGCAGCTCGTGGGCGAGGCGCTCGCTTCTCTCCTCCGTGGCGGTCGAGGGCTTCGGATCGCGCCTGAGCTCGTCCCTCACCTGCTGCGCGAGGATCTGCGCGTCGTTCAGGCGCTTGCGGGCCTCCTCGATGTCCCGGTGGGCGTTCGCCACCTCCTGCTTGAGCTCCTTGATCGCATACGTCGCCTCGTCCGCGGCGAACTGCACCGTGAAGGGCGTCGAGGTCGCGGAGTGGGGTCCGCCGAACTCGGGCGGACAGGCGTCGGTGACGACGACGTCGAAGCGGACGTTCTTCGCGAAGAAGAGGTCGTAAAACGAGAGGTCGACGTCCGCCACGGTCTGGAGGAATGTGGGGTTTTGCGGTCTAGCGGTTAAGCGGTTAAGCGGTTCAGACGAGGACGAGAGGGGGATCTTCGTGCCGAAGTGCTGGGCCCAGGGTTCGCCGTCGATCGACACGCGGAAGTAGGCATCGGCGATGCCGATGTCGTCCGACGCCGTGATCTCGACGGGGATCTTCGCGTGCGGCGGCAGACGCAGCGTGCCGGTCGGCTTCTCGATGAGCACGGTCGGCGGCTGGTCAATGAAGCTCGTGAGCGGATGGCGCCCCTTCTCCGCGCGGAAGCCGTCCGAGTTGACGAGGTCGAGCGACCAGTTGACGGTCTTGTTCGAGACCATCGTGTGCTCGAAGACGGGCTCCTTGGCGATGCGGAAGTCGACGAGCGTGCCGGGGTCAGAGACCTTCACGTCGAACTTCACGCGCGAACCCTGGATCGCGGTGATCGCGGTGACGGCGGAATTGGTGAGGACGAGCGGCCTCATCCGGGTGTAGGCGGGATAGTCCACCGTCGCCGTGAAGAGGTCGTAGCGCGGCATCTGCGAGACGCGCACGTAGTAGTAGCGCGTCACCGCATGCCCGGCCGTCACGCGGTAGCGCCACACGCGCTCCTTCAGGTCGGCGGTGGTCTCGTAGACGCCGCCGGACATCTCCTCGACGGTCTCCTCGCTCCAGCCGTGGGGACGCTTGCGGGAGATGCGGATTGCGTATGAGTTGAGGGTTGAGGGTTGAGGGTTAAGGGTTGAGGGAGCGGCTTCAATCTTAATGACGGAGCCGGAGAGGATCGTGATGTCGCCCGGCTTCACGGCGATTTCGTCCGAGAAGAGGTTGCCGATGTCCGCCCAAGGGGCGACCGCGCGGACGAAGAGGAGTCCGACGATGTTCGGCGAGATCGCGGCGCCGATGCCGAGGGCCACGATCATCAGCGCGAAGATCCCGAACCGGCGCCACGCGCCGAACATGGGGAACTCGCGCCGGAGGTCGAGCTTGGCGACGTCGTTCTCGGCAAGATCGCAGACGAGCGCGAAGAGCGAGGCGGAGAAACCGGCCTTCGCGGCATCGCTCTCCGACAGCTCGACGAGCGTCGAGAGGCGCTCCTCCTGCTCGGGATGGCGCCGGTCGAGGATACCCGCCAGGCGGCGGAAGTCGAGCCGGCGGCGGAGCGGACGCACAATCGCCCACATCGCCACGAGAAGCGCGGCAAGCCACACGCCGGCCGTCATCGCCCAGCGGATGCGGTCGTCGAAGATGACGATGCGCGAGTCGACCGTCATCACCGCGGCGATGCCGAGGATCCAGACGATGCCCACGGCGGCGATGCCGCGGATGAGGTAGATGCGCCGGACGCGGGCGATCGCGTGCTCCAGGAAGCTGCCGACGCTGAACGGAATCCCCTTCATGCGAGTCCCCTCCTCTTCCTGAGGATCCACACGAGGATCAGCGCCGCCGCGAGGACGATGAAGCCCAGCGGATGATCCCAGATGTGACTTTCGATGTGGTCGACGACTTCGCTGCGTCCAGCGCCGAAGTCGAAGTTAAGCGGTTCAGCGGTTGCGCGGTTCGGCGGTTGGTTGGTGGTCTGAGGTCTGAGGTCTAAGCTCTGAAGTCCGTTGGTACCGCCGAGCAGGAGCACCTCGCCCGAGGTCAGCTTGGCCATTTCGTCGGCGAGGGTGCGGTCGCTGGAGAGGTGGGCGTACTCGACGGGCGCGAAGGCGGTCTTCACCTCAAAGGAGGTCGCGAGCCCCTTCGCCGGCCACTTGTCCCCGAGCCTGCGCCGCGCCTCCTTGCAAGCGATCTCGACGGAGTAGGCGCCGATGGGGGTCGTCTCGGCGAACTCGCCCTCGTAGGTGCCGTTCGCGAGATTGCGTGCCTTAAGCGGGAACTCGCGGCTGCCTCCCTTCGGATCGCGCACCGTGCATGAGAGCTCGAGGCCGTCCATCGGCAGCGAGTCGGCGTCCATCAGGCGCACGCGGATCTTCACGCGGTCGCCGGGCGCGTAGTGGATGCGGTCCGTGCCGACGCGGGCGTAGGCATTGCCGTCGCGGAGCTTCGCGCCCGCGCCCCACCTGAGGACGTTCCCCCAGAAGCGGTGGTGGTAGGTGTCGCCGATGCGGTAGCGGAAGCGCCACGTCTCGTCGCTCGCGAGGAACACGACGCGGCCGCGGCCGCGGTGCTGCACGACAAGGAGCGGGCTCTTGATCGCCGAGGAGTCGCCCGCGAAGGCGAGGATCTCCGCGCCCGGCTTGACCGTGAGGCCCTCGAGCCGCCGCTGCCATTCGCAGCCCGACTGCCAGATGCGGACGTTCTCGGAGTCGCTTTCGGAGAGCTGCATGATCTCGTGGGCGTAGCCCGCGCCGGTGACGGCGAACGGGAACGCGCCCTGGCGCCACTCCGCCGTGACGCGTCCCTCCGCGTTCGTCAGCGAGACGGGCAGGAGCTCGGCGAGCGGACTCTCCGCGAAGCCCAGCGGCATAAACCTGTCGCCGACGATGAAGACGACCATCGCCCCGCGCTCCTCGACGCAGGCGCGGATGTCGGCGATCTCCTCGTCGAGGATCGTCTCGGGATTGAGGTCACCGAAGACCATCACGTCGAACTTGCGCCAGGCGTCGCGTCCGGCCGGCAGGCACCCCGCCTCGGCCTCGCCGAAGGGACGCGTCGCGTCCGCCGCCGCGAGCTGGGGCGCGGGCGTGCCGCCGAGCCGGTCCGGCTCGGTCAGCAGGTACTGGAGGTGCACCGACTTGTCGCGTCCGTAGAAGAGGTTCCTCAGGTAGCGGAACTCCCAGCGGGGGCGCCGGTCCGCGATCAGCACATTCGTGCGGTCGTCCGAGACGGCGACATCGAACGGCCAGGCGTCGTTGGCGGACTCGATGTCCTTTCCGGGCGACTCGAGCGCGATGCGGTAGCGGACGACGCCGTTCGTCTTCGGCTCGTCGGTGAAGCGCAGCTCCTTCGTCCAGTCGTCGGAGTCGATCGAGAGCTCCTCCTTGCTGAGCTCCTTGTCGCCGCAGAAGAAGCGCGCGACGGCCTTCTCGCCCTTGAGCTTGTCCGCCCGCAGGAACACCTGGGCGTGGACCTTGTCACCGAGGAAGATGCTCTCTGGCACGAAGACGTCCTGGATGGCGAGGTCGGGTCGGTTGGTGATGTTGCCGACGATGACGGACGAGATCCTCGCGCCCTGGCGGGCGAAGTGCCGCGTGACGGCCTCGACGTCGGCGCCCGCCGTAGGCCGTCCGTCCGTGACGAACACCGCGCCCGCGAGCTCCTCGGCTGGGATGCGCGCGCGGACCTCCTCCAGCGCCGCGGCGAAGTCGGTGGCGTCCCCGCCGAACGCGAAGCCCTCGACGTCGTACTTCTTCGACAGGGTCGCCTCGAGGCGGGCCGCGGCGTTCGTCGCCGTGTCCAGCCGCGAGCAGGCGTTCGTGGAGCCGTCCGCCCCCAGGTCGTAGCGCCGCATCGACAGCGACTGGTCGACGATGACCGCCACCTTGCGCGAGACCTTGCGGGTGCGGTCGTGCACCCAGATGAAGTGCGCGAGCATCCACGCGAGCGCGAGGAACGCGAGCGTCCGCAGGACGATGCGGACGCGCGAGCGCGGCGGGCGCACCCCTTCGCCGGCGCGCGAGCCGTCGATGACGCGGCAGAGGAGCAGTTCGACGAGCATCAGCAGGAGAACGATAATCGCGAGGGGCCGCCAGATCTCGACGCCGAAGCCGCGGCCGACGACGGCCGCGAGGACGTCGTCCTGGAGCCGCGCGAACGACAGGTCGACGTGCGTCGCGATCGCGTCCGTCTCGTCCGCCGTCAGCGGCGTGACGTCGCCCTCGCGCGCGCTCCACGAGAAGGCGTCAGCCCCCTCGGCGCTGCGGACGGCCGAGTGCGCGTAGACGAGGCCGTGGACGAACGGCACGAAGCCGGGACGCGCGGGAAGCCCGGTCCACTCGAGGTCGAGCGGCATCGCGAGCATCCCGACGCGGCCCTTGTGGAAGGGTCCGCTCACGACGGCCGGCTCGCCGTCGGACATCCGAGAGACGATCTTCACCGTGTTCGTGTCGATCGCCTTCTCGTCGAAGAGCATCCGGCCGATGACCGGCGCGTTGTCGAAGAGCGGCGGCTTGCCGTCGCTGGAGACGAACTTGTTGAAGTTGGTCCACACCGCCGGCATCACGCGCTTCGCGTGCCAGGTCCAGTTCGTGTAGAAGCCGGACTCGGCCCGCTCGCCGGGCACGGTCAGGAGCCCGCCGCCGGCGGCGGTCCAGCGCGCGAGGTTGTCGGACGCCCTCTCGGAAAGGAATGGGACGTCGCAGAGGATCGTAACTGCGACGTCCGCAAAGACGTTGGTGGACTCGAGCTCGGTCGGGCGGACGCCGACGGGCTTCACCAGGAACGGGGTCTTGTCGTCCTTCAGCTCGGGGCGGAGCGCGGCCTCGACGTAGGCGGTCGGACGCTCGAAGCCCGTGAGGCCGGGACGCCCGTTCACGAGCAGCACCTTCAGCTCGTTGATGACGCTCACCGGATTCGTGACGACGTTGTCCGAGCCGATGTCGTCCGCCTCCGCGAGCGACGTGACGACCGTGTGGGGGCCGGGCTTCTCGAAGGTGCAGGAGAACGGGATCGTGCGCGACAGCCCCGGCAGGACCTGCCCGACCGGCTGCGAGGCGACGCGCTTGCCGTCCACCTCCAGCGCGAGCTCGCCCGGCGAGAATGCGACGGAGCCCGAGTTGACGACGTCGACCGTGAACGTGACGGGACGGTCCGTGCCGAAGATCTGCCGCGACGGGACGACCGAGGCGATCGCGGCGTTCCGCACGCCCTCCGGACGCTCCAGCGTGCGCCACACGACGGGCGGCCGGCGGTGGAAGTTCCCGAGCATCTTCTCGACGCGGCGCCAGGCGTTGACGTCCTCCGGCTTCCAGCCGTAGGCCTGTCCGTCGCCGAAGACGACGATCTCCTTGTCGGGATGGCTGCCGCCAGAGAGCACCTCGCCCGCCGCCTCCAGCGCCCGCGGGACGTCCATCGTCTCATCGCCGGCCTTCACGTTCTCGAGGAGCTTCAGCACCTCGCGCTTCGAGGAGAATGGCGTCACGGTCAGGACCTCGGCATCGCGTCCGCCGAGGACAAGCCCGAACGACACGCCGTGCGGCGCCCGGTCGACGAGCTCGCGCACCTCCTCGACCGCCGCGTCGAACGCGGTGGTGCCGTCCTTCCGCCTCAGGTTCATCGAGCCGGAGCGGTCGAGGACGATCACGACGTCCTTGTCGCCGCCGCCGAAGAAGCCGGACTCGGGCAGGAACGGACGCGCGAAGGCGAGGGCGGCGAGCGCGAGGATTGCGGTGCGGACGACGAGCAGGATGATCTCCTCGACGATGAGCTTGCGGCGCTGGCGGCGCATCGACTCGGCGAGGAACTGCCACGCACCCCACACGATCCGCCGCGCGGTGCGCTTGCGGAACAGGTGCAGCAGGATCGGCGCCGCGGCGGCGACGAGTCCGAAGAGCATCAATGGGGCGAAGAACGGCATCAGCGCGCCCCTCCCAGTTCCTTGTCGCGGACGAGGAAGTCGGAAAGCGCCTCGGCGTAGGGAACCTTGGTGTTCACGAGCTCGTGGGCGATACGCATCTCGCCGCAGCCGCGCTTCAGCTTCGTGAGAAAGTCGTTGAGGCGGTCGAGGTACTCGTTCCGGAGCGCGAGCGAGTCGATGTTCATGAAGGCGGGCGTCTCGGCGTCCTCGAAGCGCAGCATCTCGGCGAACGGGAACTCCAGCTCCTCATCCGCCACCGTCTGCAGCACCACGACCTCGTCGCAGCGGAAGCGGAAGTGGTGAAGTGCGTTCACGATCGCGTCCGGATCGCCGAAGAGGTCGCTCACGACGAAGACGACGCTCCGCCGCGGCACGCGTTCGGCGATCTCGTGCAGGACCGCCGCGGCGTCCGTCTCGCCGCCGGACTTCAGCTTGTCGATCTCCATGAGGATGCGTCGGAGCTGCGCGGGCTGCGCCTTCGGCGTCATGATGACGTTGGGCCGCTTGTCGTAGGCGACGAAGCCGACGGCGTCCTGCTGGCGGATGAGCACGTACGCGAGCGCCGCGGCGAGATGCTGCGCGTACTCGAGCTTGGAGAGCCCGCCCGCCGCGACCGCCCCGCGGTAGCCCATCGAGCCCGAGGTGTCGAGGAGGATCGTCGCGCGGAGGTTCGTCTCGTCGATGAACTCGCGCACGTAGAAACGCTGCCGCCGCGCAATCAGCTTCCAGTCAAGCTTGCGCAAATCGTCGCCCGGCGTGTACTCGCGGTGCTCGGCGAACTCGACAGACGCGCCCTTCCGCGCGCTCCGGTGCTTGCCGGCGATGAAGCCGTCCACCGTCCCGCGCGGCGAGAACTCAAGATGCCCGAGCCTAGAAATCACTTCTGGCTCAAGCCAACGCATATAGGCGGGTGCAGACATCTGGGGTTAACTCTTAACCCTTAACTCAAACGTCCAGTTCTTCATGTGATTTCACCGTTTCAAGGAGACGTTCAATAATGGAGTCAGGCGAGACGCCCGCGGACTCGGCGTTGAAGGTCGTCGAGATGCGGTGGCGCATCACGGGGAGGGCCATCGCCTTCACGTCCTTCGTGATGACGTAGGGACGTCCCTCGAGAATCGCCCGCGCCTTCGCGGCGAGGATGAGCGAGAGGCCCGCGCGCGGACCCGCGCCCCAGGCGACCATCTCCTTGATGAACTCGGGCGCCGCGGGCTCCTTCGGACGCGTCGCGCGGACGAGGTCCGCCGCGTACTCGAGGACGTGGTCGGCGACGGGCACGCGGCGCACGACCTCCTGCAGCTTCAGGATCTCCTCGGCGTTCAGGATCTTCTCGAGCTTCACGTCGGATGCGCCCGTCTCGGCGCGGTAGATGCCGATCTCGTCCTCGCGCTTCGGATAGTCGACGGTGATGTTGAAGAGGAAGCGGTCGAGCTGCGCCTCGGGAAGCGGATAGGTGCCCTCCTGCTCGATCGGGTTCTGCGTCGCGAGGACGAAGAACGGCTCGGGGAGGGGACGCGACTCGCCGCCCACCGTGACGCGGTGCTCCTGCATCGCCTCGAGGAGCGCGGCCTGCGTCTTCGGCGGCGTGCGGTTGATCTCGTCCGCCAGGAGCATGTTCGTGAACACCGGTCCCTTCACGAAGCGGAAGGAGTGCTGGCCGGTCGCCTTGTCCTCGTCGAGGACCTCGGTGCCGGTGACGTCCGCCGGCATCAGGTCGGGCGTGAACTGGATGCGGCGGAAGCCGAGGTCGAGGACCTCCGAGAGCGTGCGGATGAGGAGCGTCTTCGCGAGGCCCGGAACGCCCACCAGGAGCGCGTGGCCGCGCGAGAAGACCGCGATCAGCGTCTGCGCGATCACGTCCTCCTGCCCGACGATCACCTTCGCGAGCTCGCGCTTCAGGGCCGCGTACTTCACATGGAGCTTCTCGACGAGCTCGACGTCGTCGTCCTTCAGTTTCTCGACTGTCATTTGACCTCCTTTTCCGTTTCCGGATCAACCGTTTCGTCACGTTGGTAAATGGGAAGCATGCGGTACGGGACCGTGAGCGACAGCACCGTCATCGCCGTCGCAAACGCGTCGCTGCCGTTGTTGCCGGTGCCGCTCCACGAGCCGTCCGCCCGCTGCTGCGGGACGAACGTGTCGTACATCCACGCCGCGAAGCTGCGCCAGATCGGCCCGCCGATCTGGAAGAGCCCCTGCGCCGTGTAGTAGAGCCCGTAGTAGCGCTGGCCGCTGGTCGCCAGCGTCCGCGGATACATCTTCTCCAGGTACTTCGCGCCCTTCAGCGACATCGGGTCGAGGTGCTTGCCGCAGAGCTCGAGGCAGAGGATCGCCGCGCCCGTCAGGGTGTCGGCGCTCTGGCCGGTCGCGCCCTGGTAGCCGAAGTTGCCGGCCGACTCGCTGTAGGCACGCTTGATGTAGAGAACCGCCTTCTCGATCGCCTCGGGCGGCACCTGCGCCCCGTTGAGGCGCGCGCTACGCAGGGCCATCAGCGCCCAGCCGCTGCAGGAGAGGTCGCTGTCGGACGAGTTGGGCTCGTAACGCCAGCCGCCGAGATGGGGGGCGCCCTTCTGCTGGTTCTGCGCGTCGAGAACCACCTTCGCCGCGAGCGGCAGCAGCCTGTCGATTTTCTCCTGGCGCTTCGCGTCAACCATGCCGCTCGCCTCGGCGAGGAACAGGGTCGCGATCGAGTGGGCGTACATGCGCCCGCCGCCCTTGCCGCCCATGTAGCCCTGGAACTGCGCCGTCTCGCGCATGTCCGCGCAGCCGATCACCCAGTCGATCGCGCGGTTGATCCGCTCGCCGTAGGGCTCGGACCCCGGCAGGTGCCCCTTCGCCAGGAACGCCATGCCCGCGAGCGCGGGAATCGCCGCGCTGTCGCCGTACTCCCCGGGATAGGACCCGTCGTCCTTCTGCGTGCGCGCGAGGTACTCGAGCCCGTTGGCAATCGCCCGCTCGGTCGCGTCCGCCGTCACGGCCTTGCCGCCGATCCCCGCCGCGCGACGCACCGTGCCGCCGCCATAGCCGTGGAATTGCCCGCCGCCGAAGCCGAAGCCCGAGTCGCCCGTCGAGAGGGACAGCGCGACGCCGCCGACGAGCGTGCAGACCGCCAGCATCGCGACCGCCCCGACCGTCCACTTCATGAACGCGCGGCGCTTCGTCGCGAGGATGAGGCGGTCGGTAAACTTCGCGGAGAGCTCGGTGTCGTGGAGCTTCGCGTAGAGCGCCTCCTTCGCGTAGTGGAGACGCGACTTCACCGTGCCCACGTTGAGCCCCGTCACCATCGCGATGTCCTCGGTGCTCATCTCGTCGAAGTACTTGAGCACCACCACCTCGCGGAAATTCTCCGGCAGCTCGCGCACCGCCTGGCGCACCGCCTCCGTCGTCGCCTCGAAGTCAAGCGCGTCGGAGATGTCGTGCGTCTCGGTCACGGCGACCTCGGGAATCTTGCCGTCGCCGGCGAACTGCGGACGGACCGCCGCCTTGCGGACGTCCATCCGGTGGAAGTTCATGAGGATCGCGCACATCCAGTAGTAGAAGGAGCCGGTCGGCTTGTAGTCGTCGATCTTCAGGATGACGCGCTCGAAGGTGCGGAACACGAGATCCTCCGCCTCGTGGGAGGACTTCGTCAGGCCCATGGCCATGCCCATCAGGCGCGAGCGATACTCGTCCACCAGCCGACGCGCGCCGGCCTCGCGATCCGCCTTGATCTCCTCGTAAAGTTCCATCTAGTGGTGAAAATGCGCAAAGTCAGGAAAGGTTCAATTAAAAGTGCGCCGCGGCTGAGCAATGGGCCTTATGGCCTCAGACACCCAAGAGGACAGACAATCACCCCGTCGGGGCGCGTATAGGCGAATGGCGTGCCGGTCAGGACGAGTCTGAAAACCGGTTCGCCCATGCGCCCCGTGTCCACCGTCTTCACCAACGTGTTCAGATTCGCCGCGCCCTCGTCAATGTCGTGCACCCCCTTCTTCACCTCGACAGCCGCCCAACGGCCATCGTCAAGATCAATGATGAAATCGCTCTCAAGGCCGGACTCGTCGCGGTAGTGCCTGACCGTTCCGCCAAGCGCATCGACATAAACGCGAAGATCACGCGCGGCCAACGACTCGAGGAAAAATCCGAACGTGCGGAAATCCAGCATCAGCTTCTCCGGCGTGACGCCTAACGCCGCCGCCGCAATGGAAGGATCGGCAAACTGCCGTTTGGACGACGTGCGTATCGCCGACCGGCTGCGAAGATTCGGGGACCAGGCCGGAACATCCTCAACGACGAAAATACGGCGAAGCGCATTCAGATAGGCGGAAAGCGTCTTGTCCGAAATCGTGGAATCGTTCGCCCGGACATCAGCCATGATCGTCTCGCCCGTCGCCAGCGTCGACACATTCCTTGCCAGGGAACGAAGAAGCGCCCGAACGCGCTGCGGATTCTTTTCGACGCCGTCCACCCGATGAATGTCCTCTTCGACAACCGCATCAAGATAGCTTTTCGCCTTGCGAAGCGCCGCCCTGCCATGTCGCGCAGTCACGGCCTCCGGCCATCCGCCCCGACAAATGGCATAAGCCAGGTCCTCGACCTCAAGTCTCGACTCTCCCGAGACGTCGAGATTCCCCGCAAAAAGTTCAGCAAGACTGACCTCGCCGGTTGACTCACGGCTCTCCCATAGGGTCATCGGACGCATTGTCAGCCAGGTGAACCGTCCCGTCCCCGTATGTCGCCTGACAACCGACTTCTTCCGGCCCTTGTCCTTTTCTCCCTCTTGCGGCGGCACTGCGCTTCCGGTGAGAATGAAATGCCCCTCGCCACCACGCTGATCAACCATATAACGGACCGCATTCCAAAGTTGCGGCGCATCCTGCCACTCATCAATGAGACGAGGCGAAGCTCCCTCTAACAACCGACTGGGTTTGGATTCCGCAAGCGCCAAATAGGCCTCCGCCCGATCTGGATCATGCATATAAACAGCACTCTTGGCCACTTGTTCGCACAAACGCGTTTTTCCGCACCACTTTGCGCCCTGAACAACGACCGCACCAGTTGCCTCAAGAGAATCCAGAAGCAAAGAATCACATACTCGTCCTAAATATTCAGCTTTCATGTGATAATACTATCATATCGGCTGACAGTAGTCAATGCCACTCCGTATTCTTCCAATCATTGACTCCGTAATTTTCCAATATTTGACTCCGCAAATTTCCAGTTTTGGGAATAAAACGATCCTAAACTCCAAGCAGCCGACAGGCGTTGCCGCCGAAGAGCGCGTCCCAGTCCCGAGGGTCGCGGACGGACTTCACCCAGCGGATCGCCTCGGGGTAATGGACCCACGGGAAGTCCGTGCCGAAGAGGATGCGGTCTGTCGGCCACGATCGGAGAATACGCATCTGCTCGTCATAGTGCCAGCGGCGATGAAGAACAGAAGTGTCGATGTACGCGCCGCACTCCAGCACATGATCCGTGTCATGCGGCGGATAGCCGTCCGACCCGCCGAGGTGGGCGGCGATGAAGGCGAGTCCGCGCACGTTCTTGAGGAGAATTGCGATTTCCTTTGGACCGCACAATCCCGTAAGGTCCTTCCAACTGATGTCCGTCCCGCAATGGCACTGTACGACGAGTCCGAGGTCCGCGATCTTCCGGAAGACCGGCCAGAGATTCTTGTCCGCCAGCGAGAAGTCCTGGTAGTAGCAGTGAAACTTCACGCCCTTCAGTCCCGCCGCGGCAATCATCTCGAGGTGGGTCATCACGTCCGGATCGAGCGGATGCACCGAGGCGAACGGGATGATCATCCGCCGCGCCCGTTCCCCGAGTTCGCCGTCCCTGATCTGGCAGGCGCGGCGGAAGAGTCCCTCGAACATCTTCGGCTTGGTGGCGATGGGACACGAAATCGCCTTGTCGACCCCGGCGAGCTCCATCGCATCGAGGTGGTTCTGGAGCGTCCCGTCGCCAGTCGGCCAGAGGTTGCCCTCGGTCATCCGGCACATGCCGTTCATCGCCCGCGAGGCGATCGCATCGGGAAAGTCATGGCTATGGACGTCTATGATCATATCGCAAGGAAGTTGGCGAGGTTCGCGCAGGCGACGGCGTCGTAGAGCCCGTCGTGCCAGGTGCGTCCCTCGATTTGGGGAACAAGTCCGAACATTTCGCAGAGGTCGCCGAGCGCATAGCTCGGGAGCTTCGGATACCGCGCCTTCGCGAGCTTCATCGTATCCGTCCACGGACCCCACTTCGTGAGCGGCGCGGTGCGCGTGAGGATGGTCCGCTCGCAGGCGATGTTGTGCGCGACGAGGCGGCGTCCCTCTAGCATGGGAGCCCAGGTCTCGAACGAGCTCTGCAGGGTGCCGAGCGCATCGGACTCGTGCGCCCGCGCGGGCGCGCCTTCGACGTCGAAGAACCACTCGGTCGTCTCGACGATGACGCCGTCCCGCACGATCGCCAGCCCGAGCTGCCACGGCTCGTTGGTGCCGCCGTTCTCGTATCCCGTCGTCTCGAAGTCTATCGCCGCGAATTCCATATCAGATCACATAATGCGTTGAACGACCTGCGCCTTCCTGGCGAAGGACACCGGAGGATACGAGCGGTGCGATTTCACGCGCGGCGGTATCCTGCGAGACCTTGCAGATCTTCGCCCACTTCGACGAGGTCAGGTTGCCCTCGAATCCGTCCAGCAGCATGTTCAAAACCTTCCGCTGGTGCGCGTTGAAGTCATCCTGTGCATGGTCCCGCCAGAACCGCGCCTTCTTCAGGATGGCATCCAGCGACTTCGCCGCGGAATCCAGCGCCCGCGAATGGAGGGACAGGAACCAGCTCACCCACCGCGTCACATTGAGCGAATTGCGCTGGGCGTGCTCAAGCTCATCATAATACGCCGCCTTGTCCCTTTGAATCTGCGCCGAAAGCGAATAGAAACGCAAGGCTGTCTGCTCCTGCCGCGCAAGCAGGTATTCCGTCAGCGCCCGTGTAAGGCGTCCGTTTCCGTCCTCAAAGGGATGCAGGGTCAGAAACCACAGGTGCGCAAGGGCGATCCGGACAAGCGGCGGGGTCGCCGGATCATCCTCACCCAGCCATCCCGTCAGCTCCTTCAGCCCGTCCGACAGGGCGGAAGCCGGCGGCGCCTCGAAGTGGACGCGCGTCAGGGCCCCGTAGCGGGACACGACCTGCATCGGCCCCTCGCGGTCATCGCGCAACTTGCCCGCCCGGACCTTCGCGAGTCCCGAATAGCCATTCGGGAAGAGCGCCGCGTGCCAGGCCTTCAGCCGACGGACGGTCATCGGCTTCTTCCAACCCCGCGTCGCATCCATCATCATGTCCACCCGTGCGTCCAGTTCCCGGGAGACGGCTCCCTTCTCCGCCAGCACGATCTCCATCCGCCGCGCGACCGAGCTCCTGACGGCGGCAAGATTCAGCGCCTCGCCCTCAATGGCCGCGGAACTCACGATCTCCGAGGAGAGGGCCTCAAAACCCGCCTGACTCTGACACTCGAAGCCGATTCCCGTCAGCTCGCCCAGAAACCGGCCTTCCTTGAACACAACCCCCGAAAGCACGCCCGCTACCGCGCGCGCATCCCAGGTGAAGTGAGGCCAGCCCTTCTGCTGCCAGATGTATTTCAAGGAATAATCTCCGTATGTTTTGCGGAGATTATATCACAGAATCTCCGCACGCGTCAATACACCACGCGAACTGACCGAGTACCCTTTGGGAATCACAATATGATATAATACACGCACCAACCCAACTGGGGGTGATCCGGTTTCGACGGGATATGTTGAGGTCAGATCGCGCGTCGTGGATTCTCGTTGGCCACGTAAAAAACGAGAACAAACAGTAATTGCGAACAACGATTACGCTCTCGCCGCCTAAATAACGGCCGCGAAGTCGAACCGCCGACGTCAGATGAGCGGGGAGGCTTAATTTATCTGGCTACGCTGCAGGACTCTCCGCTCGGGCGCTGCAGGGTACCGAACCGAACGGATGGATTCGGCTTAGCGCGCTTGTCCGCTTGCCGTTTCCGAGACTAAAGGCAGGATACACGCGTAGAAGTTTGGCTGATTCTGTTTCGGACGCGAGTTCGACTCTCGCCACCTCCACCAGCCTTCGCTCAGCGGAGCTGAGCTACGGCTCGGCAAGCCACCGAGCCTGAAAGGCGAGGGTTAGGCTTGGCGAGCCGTAGAGGCGAGGGTTAGGCTTGGCGAGCCGTAGTTGACGCGAAGCGGCAACGAAGGCTGGTGCCGCGCCGTAGCTTCGCAGAAGCGAAGGCGGGCCTAGGCAATATGTCCATATTTAGAAAGGTTTAATAACCGTGTTCTACTACGTCTATATGCTTTCCGACTGCGCAACACATACGCATCACTATGTCGGTATGACATCCCTCAAACCTGCTGCGCGTTTGGAAGTCCACAACTCCGGCTCGGTTCCGCACACTTCTAAGTTTCGTCCATGGGAGATCGACGCCGTTGTCGCAGTTAAAGACAAATCAACAGCCGCGTCGCTTGAACAGTATTTCAAGTCGGGCGCTGGACGAGCGTTCGCAAATAAGAGGCGAGGGTTAGGCTTGGCGAGCCGTAGTTGACGCGAAGCGGCAACGAAGGCTGGTGCCGCGCCGTAGCTTCGCAGAAGCGAAGGCGGGCCTAGGCAAAAAGGAAGGACCGCGGCAAAACCGCGGTCCTTGTCCTTTTATCTTGAAGCGGAAAGGATTCCGCTTCCCCCTTACTTCGCCGTGAGCGCCGCGACGCCGGGAAGGACCTTGCCTTCGAGGAACTCAAGGGACGCGCCGCCGCCGGTGGAGACGTGGCTCATCTCGGCCGCCTTGCCGGACTTCTTGACCGCGCTGACCGAGTCACCACCGCCGATGATCGACGTGCCACCGTTCGCCTTCACGGTCGCGACCGCCTCGCAGACGCCGTAGGTGCCCTTGGAGAGCGGCGCGAACTCGAAGCAGCCCATCGGGCCGTTCCAGACCACCGTCTTGGCGCCCTTGACCGCCTCGCTGAAGAGCGCGACCGACTTCGGGCCGATGTCGAGGCCCATCCAGCCGTCCGGGATGTCGCCCTCGCAGGTCTTCATCTCGATGTCGCTGGCGTCCTTCGTCTCCGGGAACTTGTTCGCGATCACATTGTCGATCGGAAGGAGGATCTTGATGCCCTTCGACGCCGCGGCGTCGAGCATCTCCTTGCAGTACGCGACCTGCTCGTCCTCGCAGAGCGAGTTGCCGATCTTGAGGCCCTGCGCCTTCTTGAAGGTGTAGGCCATGCCGCCGCCGATGATGAGCGTGTCGACCTTATTGAGGAGCGCCTTCACGACCGCGAGCTTGTCGGAGACCTTCGCGCCGCCGAGGATGGCGACGAACGGACGGACCGGATTCTCGACCGCATCGCCGAGGAACTGGATCTCCTTCTCGAGGAGGAAGCCCGAAACCGCAGGCTGGATGTAGTCGGCGATCACCGCCGTCGACGCATGGGCGCGGTGAGCCGTGCCGAAGGCGTCATTGCAATAGAGGTCGCCGTAGGAGGCGAGCTTCTTCGACATCTCGGCGCGCTCGGCCTTGAGCTCGGCCTTCTTCGCGGCGAACTCCTCGTCCGTGAGGTGGATGCCCTTCTTCTCGTCGTCCTTCTTCACCTTGCCGTCCTCGGCCTTGTAGAAGCGGGTGTTCTCGAGGAGCGCGACTTCGCCCGGCTTGAGCGCCTTGACGACGTCGTCGGCCGCCATGCAGTCGGGAACGAACTTGACCGCGA
>CADAKF010000008.1 GCA_902788415.1 uncultured bacterium | reverse complement strand
ATTGTGCTATAATATCCGTCTCAAAGGAGAAACGGAAGATGTCCAAGGAATCCAGCGTTGGTAAGCGCATCCAGACTTACCGCACAAAGCTCGACATGAGCGTCTACGACCTCGCCCAGAAGAGCGGGATCGACGAGAAGGTTATCAATTCGATTGAAAAAGGGCAGGTCCTTCCGGCCCTCGGCGTCCTCACGAAGCTTTCCCGCGCGCTCGGGCAGCGTCTCGGCACGTTCATGGACGACCAGTTCAAGCCCGATCCGATCATCACCCGCGCGAAGGATCTTGCGGCGAAGAAGGTCGCGAAGGAGGGGACGAACGTCCTCGGCTATGCCTCGCATTCGCTCGCGCTCGGCAAGCCCGACCGGCATATGGACCCGTTCCGCATCGAGTTCGCCGCGGACGGCGTGGACGAAGTCTCTTCCCACGAGGGAGAGGAACTGATCATCTGCATCGCCGGCGAGGTGGAGCTGACCTACGGCAACGAGAAGTCTGTCCTGAACCCGGGCGACACGGCCTACTACAATTCCGTCGTGAAGCACGGGCTCCGGGCGCTCGGCGGCAAGCCGGCCTCCATCTATGGAATCGTGTTTATGCCGTTCTGAAATAGGTCAAGGTCGAAGGTCTAGGTTTAGGGGGTAAGAGATGAGTTGGTTCGTCGCAAAATCGGAGAAGCCGAAGATTCCGCCGGCGAAGGCGCTGTGGGCGATTTGCCCGAAGTGCAAGAGCCATTTTGAGAAGGCGGCCTGGAAGAAGAACAACGCGATTTGTCCGAAGTGCAACTACCACGGGCGGCTCTCCGCCCGCGAGCGCATCGCGCAAGTCGCGGATGAGGGAACCTTCGCGGAGGTCTTTCGCGCAGTCTCCTACTCCGACCACCTCGCGTTCCACGACGCGACAGGTCCCTACAAGGCCAAGGTCGAGGCGACGATCGCCAAGTCGGGAGAGACAGAGTCCGTCGTGATGGGTACCTGCGAAATCGGCGGGCACCCCGCGATGCTGGGCGTGATGGACTTTGCGTTCATGGGCGGCAGCCTCGGCACTGGCACGGGCGAGCGCATCGCGCGGGCCTGCGAGCAGGCGATCCGCGAGCGGCGTCCGCTCGTCCTTTTTTCCGCCTCGGGCGGCGCGCGTATGCACGAGGGCATCCTTTCGCTCATGCAGATGGCGAAGACGTCCGCGGCGATCGGCTACCTGAAGGAGGCGGGACTTCCCTACATCTCCGTCCTCACCGATCCGACGACGGGCGGCGTGAGCGCCAGCTACGCGATGCTCGGCGACATCAACATCACCGAGCCGAAGGCGCTCATCGGCTTTGCGGGCCGTCGCGTGATCGAGAACACAATCCATCAGAAGCTGCCGGCAGACTTCCAGTCCGCCGAGTACCTGGAGAAGCACGGCTTCATCGACAAGATCGTTGAGCGCAAGGACTTGAAGGCGTTCATCGCGAAGATGCTTAACTACTGGGGGTTCTGATCATGGCGAAGAAGACGGCAATGGATTGTGTGAAGCTGGCGCGAGACCCGAAGCGTCCGCATCTGAAGGATTTCATCAAGTACCTCTGCTCCGACTTCGAGGAGCTTCATGGCGACCGGCTCGCGAACGACGACCGGGGCCTGATCGGCGGCTTTGCCACGATCGGGAAGGAGAAGCTGCTCATTCTCGGCCACCACAAGGGCGCGACGGTCGAGGAGAATATGGAGGCCAACTTCGGTATGGCGAATCCGGACGGTTACCGCAAGGCGATGCGCCTCGCGAAGCTCGCGGAGAAGTTCCACCTGCCGATCGTCACGTTCGTCGACACGCCCGGCGCGTATCCAGGGCGCGAGGCCGAGGAGCGTGGACAGGCCGAGGCCATTGCGAAGTCGCTCGAGTTCTTCGCGCTCCTGAAGACTCCCGTCGTCGTGGTCATCACAGGCGAAGGCGGTTCGGGCGGTGCGCTTGCGATTGCGGTCGGCGACAAGGTTCTCATGATGGAGAACGCGGTCTATTCCGTCATCTCCCCCGAGGGCTGCGCAGGCATCCTTTGGAGGGACGGCACGAAGGCCCCCGAGGCGGCCGCCGCGCTCAAGATCACCGCGCCGGACCTCAAGAAGCTCGGTGCGATCGACGAGATCGTCAAGGAGCCCGCGGGCGGCGCGCAGAAGGATCACAAGGCGGCTTGTGCGGCCGTGAAGACGGCGGTCCTTAAGGCACTCGAGGAGCTGAAGAAGCTCGATCTCGACGAACTGCTCGAAAAGCGCTACGACAAGCTCCGCGCGCTCGGCAATTTCTACAAGTAAACTCCCAACTATCATCTACCAACGAACAACTGACCATGTCCCAGTTCTTTGACTATACCGGTGTTGTGGAAGACGTTCTTCCCGTGCAGACCTTCGCGAGCGGATTCACCAAGCGCGACGTGATCGTCGGCAACGACGTTGACTCGCCGGCGAAGTATCCGAATCCAGTCAAGTTCACCTTCAAGAAGGACAACTGCTCGCTTCTCGACGGCATCCAGAAGGGCCAGCGCGTCCAGGTTCATTTTGTTGTCGACGGCCGTCGCTGGGACGGTCCGAAGGGCACGCAGTACTTCGTCGACCTCACGGCGCTCAAGATCGAGGTCCTCAATGCGGACGGCACGTCCACCGAGCCCGTTCCCGCCCCGGCCGAGCCGGACATGCCGGTCGACGCCGGAGACGTGGATGACATGCCGTTCTGATCGCGCGGCGCGCGATCAGAAGGTGAGAGGGTAAGAGGGTGAGAGGGTGAGATGATCTGGAAAGAGATCATTTCCAAATCGTCTGACTACCTTGAGGGGAAGAGTGTTCCCGATGCGCGCGTGGCGAGCGAACTGCTCGCCGCGCGCTTGCTTCGTGTGGGGCGAGGGCTGCTTGCGGGGGAATTGGAGAAAAATGTTCCCGAAAAGTGTGTCGAGGCGATGCGCCGCGGCATGGCGCGGCTTGTCAAGGGCGAACCGATCCAGTATGTGCTGGGCGAATGGGACTTCCGCACGCTGACGCTGAAGTGCGACAGGCGGGCGCTCATTCCGCGGCCAGAGACCGAAGAACTCGTCACGCGGGTATTGTCCCATCTTCACTCGCGTCTTCCGTCTCCCGTCTCACGTCCTCTCGTCGTCGACGTCGGAACGGGAACCGGCGCCATCATCTTGTCTTTGGCTCGCGAATGGAAGGGCGAAGCCGCCTTTCTCGGAACGGACGTGAGCGAGGATGCGATTGTGCTCGCGAAGGAGAATGCCGCGAAGTGTGGGTTGGCGGACAAGGTGAAGTTTGCGGTGATGGACGGACTTGACGAATTTGACGAGCCGCAGTGCGTGGACGTGATTGTCTCCAATCCGCCTTACATTGAGACCGCGGTCTGCGAGACGCTGGATTCGCGCGTGAAGGACTTCGAGCCGCGTCTTGCGCTGGACGGCGGGACGTCCGGACTCGACTTCTACGAGCGCTATCTTTCGGACGCCGTCAATCTCCTGAAGCCGGGCGGTGCGGTCTTCTTCGAGATCGGCGAGAGCCAGGGCGAGTCCGTCCGGCAGCTGATGTTCGACTGCGGCTTCGATGACATCAAGACTGAGAAGGACTATGCTGGTCACGACCGGTATGCGTCCGCGATTCTGAAATGAATGCGCAGGACATCATTAGGAGTTCGCAGCTGACGCATGTGCGCGAACTGCAGACCGCGCTCACGAAGGCGGCGGCGGAAAACGCCGCGCTGCGAAATGAGCTCGACTCCCTGAAAGCGCACTTCGACCTGGCGCTTCTCGCGGCGATGGACCTGAAGGGCGGCGAGCCGCTCGAGATCTGGGACGGCTGGAACCTTGTCCTCGGCTCGCCGAAGGAGGCGAAGGACCGTGCCGACCTCATCGCGCAGGCGAAGGCTTCCGGCAAGCGCGTTTGGATCGTTTTCGACGGGCACGACGAGAACGTCACGCTCGACGGCAATGTCCGCATCTCCTACACCGGCGGACAAGGTGAACACCGCGCCGACAAGTTCATCATTGATTTTGTCCGTATGGCCGCCTATCTCGGCCTCACCGCCAACCTTTCCGTTCGTACGAACGACAAGGATTTCCGCAAGGCGGTCGAGCGGCTTATGATATAATTGGATTCGATGTGCGACATCTGGGATGAGATCAAGGTGGATTATTGTAAGAAACTTTGTCAGGTTTTGTCCGATTGATTGCCTATCCTTTCGTAAGGACAAACAGTCCGGAAAGGAAAAGACATGAAAATGAAGACAATTGCGATTGCTTGCACAGTTACCTTGTGCGCCGGGGCGTGCTTCGCGCGGCCGTTCGGACATCACGGCGGCTTCCATCGTCCCCCGCCTGTCCATCATGGATGGCAGCACCATCATCATGGCGGTCGTTCTTTCTGGCCGGGCTTTGTCGGCGGCTTCGTCGGTGGCGTGGTTGGAACTGCGATTACGCGTCCGTACTACACGGAAACCGTGGTTGTTCAGCCCGCTGCGACAGTCGTGACGACGCCGACGGTCGTTCAGCAGCCTGTCGTCGTTCAGCAGCCAGTCGTCGTTCAGCAACCGGTCCAGCAGACGCAGAACGTTTGGGTCGAAGGGCGCTATGTCGATCAGGTACAGTCGAATGGCTCGACAGTCCGTGTCTGGCAGCCTGGTCATTACGAGCAACGAGTCATCGTGCAATAAGAACGCCGCGGCAACTGGGCAAAGCAGCGAGAGAGCGACATTGTGAGACAAAACGTCCCAATGTCGTTCCTTTTTGATTACTGGCATGGCTTTTGCTACATGTTTTGTGGAGATTTAAAGGAGGACAAACCATGAATGCAAGCTATACGCCACCGGATGATAATGAGAACGTGCTGGAGAAGTACGGCAGTGACTTGACTGCGCTCGCGCGGTCGGGAAAGCTCGATCCCGTCATTGGACGCGATACGGAGATTCGTGACGTGATCCGCATTCTCTCGCGCAAGACGAAGAACAATCCCGTCTTGATCGGCGAGCCGGGCGTCGGCAAGACGGCCATTGTCGAGGGCCTCGCGCAGCGGATTGTCCGCGGCGACGTGCCGGAGGGGCTGAGGGACCGAATGGTCTTCTCGCTCGACATGACGGCGCTGATGGCGGGCGCGAGCTATCGCGGACAGTTCGAGGAGCGCCTGAAGGCGGTCCTGAAGAAGATCAGGGAGTCGGAGGGGAAGATCATCCTCTTCATCGACGAGATCCACACCATCGTCGGTGCGGGCAAGACCGAGGGATCGTCCGACGCCGGCAATATGCTCAAGCCCATGCTGGCCCGCGGCGAGCTGCACTGCGTCGGCGCGACGACGCTGGACGAGTACCGCAAGTACATGGAGAAGGACGCGGCCTTGGAGCGGCGCTTCCAGCCCGTGCTCGTGGATGCGCCGAGTGAGGAGGACGCGATCTCCATCCTGCGCGGCATCAAGGAGCGCTTTGAGAAGTATCACAACGTGCACATCCGCGACGAGGCGCTGGTGAGCTCGGTGGTGCTGTCGGCGCGGTACATCCAGGACCGCTTCCTGCCGGACAAGGCGATCGACCTCCTCGACGAGGCGTGCGCGCGCATCCGGACGGAGATGGATTCGTGTCCGCAGGAGCTGGACGAGATCCAGCGGCACGTCCGGCGGCTTGAGATCGAGGAGGTCGCGCTCAAGAAGGAAAAGGACGAGAACTCGAAGAAGCGGCTCGAGGAGCTGCAGGCGGAGCTGAAGGACCTGAAGGCCAAGTCCGACAAGATGACCGCACAGTGGAAGGAGGAGAAGTCTGCGCTTGAGGACGTCAGGCGCGTGAGGGCAAGGTTGGAAGAAGAAAGGAATCGTTATGAACGGGCAGAAGCAGAAGGAAACCTCAACGAGGCCTCTCGCCTCAAGTACGGCGTCATCCCCGAGCTCGAAAAGAAGCTCAAGACCCATGAGGACAATCTACATCAGAACAGTGCCGCGGCACTTCTTCGAGAAGAGGTGACGGCGGACGAGATCGCGGAGGTCGTCTCGCGCTGGTCGGGGATTCCCGTCACCAAGCTCGTTGAGGGCGAGCGCGAGAAGCTGATGCGTCTCAGCGAGACCCTGCACGAGCGGGTGATCGGACAGGACAAGGCGGTCGATGCGGTCGCGGACGCGGTGATCCGTTCGCGCGCGGGCATCAAGAACAGGCAGCGTCCCGTCGGCGCGTTCCTCTTCCTCGGGCCGACCGGCGTCGGCAAGACGGAGCTCGCGAAGGCTCTCGCGCAGGAACTCTTCGACGATGAGAACGCGATGGTGCGTCTCGACATGTCCGAGTACATGGAGAAGTTCGCGGTGTCGCGTCTCGTCGGCGCGCCGCCCGGATACGTCGGCTTCGAGGACGGCGGACAGCTCACGGAGGCCGTGCGGCGGAAGCAGTTCTCGGTCGTCCTCCTCGACGAGATCGAGAAGGCGCATCCGGACGTCTTCAACCTCCTCCTGCAGGTGCTGGACGACGGGCGTCTCACGGACAGCCACGGACGGACGGTGAGCTTCAAGAACACGGTCGTCATCATGACCTCGAACGCACCGAAGGAGGCGCTCAAGGACATCTTCCGTCCCGAATTCCTGAACCGGCTCGACGAAGTGCTCGAGTTCGAGCCCCTGAGTGAGAAGCAGATCGAGGCGATCGTGAAGCTCCAGCTCAAGGACCTGACGAAGCGGCTCGCCGACCAGCAGTTCACGCTGGAGGTGGACGACGCGGCGCTCAAGGTGCTGGTCGCGGACGGCTACGATCCCGCCTACGGGGCGCGTCCCGTCAAGCGTGCGATCCAGCGCGACCTCGAGAACCCGATTGCGAAGCTCATCGTCGGCGGCAAGTTCCTACCCGGCGCAATCATCCGCGTAACGGCGAAGGACGGAGTGATTGTGATATAATACGCAGACTATGATCTGCGACAACATTCTCGAGGCTCTCGGCCATACGCCGCTCGTGCGGCTTCAGCGGATGGTCACGTCGGACATGGCGCAGGTCCTCGTCAAGTACGAGGGCCGAGCGCTATTTCTCGACGCCGCTGTTCGTCCGGTAATCCGGCAAAATATGCTATAATAACCACAAATTTCAGGAGGACAGCAGATGGAAGAGAAAATCAAGGCGAAACTGGAGGAGCTTCGCAGCGGCCTTCAGGCCGATGGTGGAGATCTGGAGCTGGTGAAGATCGAGGGCAAGGTCGTGTACCTGAAGCTCGTCGGCCATTGCGGCAGTTGCCCGTTCGCGATGATGACCCTCAAGCAGGGCATTGAGGTCGGTCTGCAGGAGATTGATCCCGAGATTACGGTTGAAAGGGTTGAGGCATGAAGACGGTTAACGTCTCTCTCGTCGGTGTCGGCGGGCAGGGAATCATTCTCACGGCGGACATTCTCGCGAAGACCGCGGCGATTGCGGGTTACGACGTCAAGAAGTCCGAAATCCACGGCATGTCCCAGCGTGGCGGCAGCGTGACTTCTCAGGTGCGTTTCGGGAAGGAAGTTTCCTCGCCGATCATCCAGGAGGGAACGGCCGACATCCTCGTCAGCTTCGACAAGGTCGAGGCCCTCCGAAACCAGGGCATTCTCGCGAAGGACGGCGTGGCGTTCGTGAATGACCTTTATCTCGTTCCGGTGACGGTGTCGTCCGGCCAGCAGGCCCCGGTCGCCGATCTGGACGGCAAGGTCAAGAAGGCGTTTAGGAAGCTCGTCCTCGTTGACGCGATGAAGATCGCGACGGAGGAAGTCGGCAACGCGCGCACGATGAACATGGTGATCGCCGGTGCGCTGTCGGTGTTCTGTCCGTTTAAGGAAGCCGAGTGGATCCAGGCGATGACCGAGATGCTGACGGGACCGAAGGCGACGCTTCTCGAGGTCAACAAGAAGGCGTTCCTCCTCGGGCGCGCTGCAGCGGCGAAGTAATGGGACTCTTCGAGTTTTTGATGCTGTTCTGCTTCGGCTTCTCCTGGCCGTTTTCGATTGCGAAGTCAATCCGGTCCCGCTCGACGCGGGGCAAGAGCCTGATGTTCATGGTCCTGATTGAGTTCGGCTATGTCTTCGGCATCATCCACAAGATCCTGTACAGCTACAATTGGGTGATCTGGATGTATGTCGTGCTTTTCTTCGTGGTGTTGGTCGACATTCTCATCTACTGCCGCAACTGGTGTTTGGAGCAGAGGGGCGGTCCGTTGAATCTGACGAGGTGACGTTATGGCGATGTGGAACAGAACGGCGGAAACGCTCAGCCGCGACGAGTACGCGAAGATCCAGCTCGAAGGGCTGCGGAAATCCCTGAAGCGCGTGTGGGGGAACGAATTCTACCGCACGCGTCTGCAGAAGGGCGGCGTCGGCTCGCCCGAAGACGTGAAGTCGCTCGACGATCTCGCGAACCTTCCATTCTTCACGAAGGACGATTTCCGCGAGGCGTATCCCCTTAAGATGAACTGTGTCGACCGCCAGGACCTGATGGAGTTCCACATGTCCTCCGGTTCGACGGGCACGCCGGTCGTGATGGCGTACACGAAGAACGACCTTCTTCAGTGGGCGGAGTGTATGGCGCGGTGTTACGCGATGGCGGGGATGGAGAAGGGCGACGCCGTGCAGATCATGCCGACGTTCGGTCTTTTCAACGGCGGCTTTGGCTGCTACCACGGCGCGCGCAAGGCGCAGCTCTTCACGATCCCCGCGTCCTCGGGCAATACGGAGCGTCAGATCAAGCTGATGAAGGACTTTAAGACGAAGGGTTTCGTCTCCGTCGTCTCCTATGTGCCGCGGCTCATTGAGAAGCTGGACGAGTGTCCGGAAGGCGAGCGCGACCTGCCGTACCTGAAGGTCGGCATCTTCGGGTCCGAGACGTTCTCGGACGAGACCCGCAAGCGCATCGAATCCCGTCTCGGCATTGAGTGCTTCGACATCTACGGTATGACCGAGACCGGCGGCATCGGCACGACGGGACAGGACTGCAAGGCGCATTGCGGCCTTCACGTCTGGGAGGACCAGTACATCACCGAGATCATCGATCCCGCAACCGGCAAGGTGCTTCCCGACGGCGAGTACGGCGAGATCGTCTTCACGTCGCTTACGCGCGAGGCGATGCCGATCATCCGCTACCGCACGCACGACATTACCCGCATCCTCTCGCGTGAGAAATGTGCGTGCGGACGGACCTCGCTTCGAATCGACCGCATTACGGGGCGAACGGACGACATGCTGATCGTGAAGGGCGTCAACTTCTATCCGCGCCAGGTCGAGCAGGCGCTGAAGGAGATTCCCGGCGTGGCTGACGAATTCCAGATTATTCTCGAGGAGAGGAACGGGATGACGGACGTGACGGTCAACGTTGAGGCGGCGCCGGGCGTCACGGGCCATACCGTCGCGAAGCATCTCCGCGAGCGCCTCGGCTTTCTGCCGAAAGGCGATGTCTTTCCGATCGGCGCCTTGCCGCGGACGGAGGGCAAGGCCAAGCGCGTCATCCGCAAGAAGCTCGACTGATTTCAGAAAGGGAAGCGAACATGAACCCCATGATGATTATCACCCTGCTGGCCGACTGATTCCGATTTCGGACGATTAGCTCAGTTGGTTAGAGCAGGACCTTTACACGGTCAAGGTCGGGGGTTCGAGTCCCTCAGTCTCCACCAGATGTGATATAATTGGCGTGATGGTTCTGACCGGACTATTCCTATCCGCAGTGATTACGGCGCAGCCGCTCGTCAACGAGGAGGTTCTTGAACCCAGCGTTCAGAACGAAGTCGACCATGCGCTGAACGTCGCGTCGACGAACGCCGTCCCCCTTTCGACGGCGGCGCGCGATTTTGCGCACCTTTACGCGACGAACGGGATGAGCGCGACGGCGCAGGCGATTTCGCTGATTTCCTCACAGAAGGACGGCTGCTGGTACTGGCGCGGGACGAACGTGACGCCCGTCGCCGTTCATCTGCTTCGCCGTCTTTCAAATCGTCAGTATCCGCAGAAGAAGTGAAGAAAAGTCCGAAGATCATCTTTCCGCGTGCCTGCCGGCTCCTGAAGGACCTCGACGAGGCGGGCTTTCGCCAGATCTGCGAATGCATGAACGTGAGGGAACTGCGGCTGAAGAACAAGGAGACGTTTGTGCGCGAGTCGGATCCCTGCACGTGCATTGGCGTCGTTGCGACGGGAGCGGTGCAGCTCTCGTGCCAGCAGCTTGACGGCTCTCGCGCCGTCCTCGAGACGATTTCCGAGAACGGTGCGTTCGGTATGACCTATGTCTTCCGCGATGCGAAGACGATGGGCATCAGCATGAGCGCCGTCGGCGAGGCGGTCGTCCTTCTCTTCGGCACGGACCGCATCCTGCGCCCTTGTCACAAGGTCTGCTCAGCGCATCTCCATTTTCTGCACAATCTCCTGACGGTGATGAGCCAGACGACCTTCCAGATCAAGCGGAAGCTTCGTATCCTGTCGCAGCGGACGATCCGCGGACGCCTGTTGCTGTTCCTGCGGATTCTTGCGAAGCGTAAGCAGGCGAAGGAGTTCGACATTCCGTTCGACCGTCAGGAGCTTGCCGATTTCCTGTGTGTCGACCGGAGCGCGCTTTCGGCCGAGCTTTCGAAGCTCCGTCGCGAACGCAAGGTCGAATCGGTGAAGAACCACTTCAAGCTGCTCGGATGACGGTCCTATGAACGCAACCGTCATTCTCGCCGATGACGAGCGCTTGATTCGCCAGTCACTCGTAGGACTGCTGGAGACGAACGGCTATGACGTGCGAGCGGGCAAGAACGGTGAGGAGGCGTTGCGGCTCTACCGCGAGCGACGTCCCGACCTCCTGCTTCTCGACGTGATGATGCCGAAGATGAACGGCTATGACGTTTGCGGGACAATTCGCAAGACAGATGTCGAGACACCGGTTCTCTTCCTCACGGCGCTCGATTCGGACGTCGACGAACTGAAGGGACTTGGTGTCGGCGCTGACGATTACATTTCCAAGACGGCTTCGAACGAAATCTTGCTCGCGCGCATTGCCGCGGCGGTGCGGCGGCATCGGCATGAAGAACCGACGGGCGACTTTGACTTTGCCGATTGGCGCGTTGAGCCGGCGAGACAGTCGATGCGGCACGGTGCGGGCGATGTCGTAGCGCTGCGCGAACGCGAAGTGGCGCTCTTGCGCTGGTTTGCCGGGCACCCGGGAGAGGTCTTCACACGAGACTTCCTCTTCGCCAAGTTTTGGGGAGTTTCTTTTGACGGCAATGACTCGACGCTCAGCATCGCCATTCTGCGTTTGCGCGAGAAGCTGGGCGAATCGGCGGCTGGCCTGAAGGCTGTCCGCGGTACCGGTTACGTCTGGCGCCCCTGATCCGCTTGTAATTTTCCTGTAATTTTTCTTTTCCGCGGATGTGATATTATTCCTTCTGTCCGAAGGGGCAGAAAGGAAATCACATCATGTACGAACTGAGTGGAAGGATCAGACGCCTTGGCGAACAGCAGACGTTCGCGAGCGGTTTCACCAAGCGTGAGGTTGTCGTCGAACAGCCCGGCGGCGAGCGGGGACCGGTTCCGGTGCCAGTCGTCTTCAAGAACGATGACGTCTCGCTTGTCGACACGCTGGCCGTCGGCGCCGAGATCAAAGTTGCCTTCTCGATTGAAGGCCGCGACTGGCAGGATCCGAAAACAAACAAGATTCGTTGTTTCTGCGATCTGACGGCGCATAAGGTCGAGGTGACCGCAGCTGCGCCGACGGCCGAGGAACTCGCGGGGACCGTCGACGGAGCCGAAGACGGAGAGATGCCGTTTTGAGTGAATAAGCGGTATATGCAAACAAAAAACAAAGGAAAACAAACTATGAACAAACTCATCATCACTCTTGCGGCGGCCCTGACAATCGGTACGGCGGCATTTGCAGCGGAACCTGCGGAACTGACCGTGCGCGAACGGAAGGACGCCGAGCGCTGCGGCATTGCGGTCGAGCAGTGGAAGACCATGACCAAGAAGGCGCGCAAGGAAGCGAAACAGGAAGCGAAGGCCAAGGCGCTCGGCATGACCGTCGCCGAAATGAAGGCCGCGAACAACAAGAAGGCGGCCGAGAAGGCGGGGTGCGATCCCGAGAGGTGGGCGAAGATGTCCGTCAAGGAACGCTGCACCTTCCGCAAAGCGAAGGCACAGGCCAAGGACGCCGCGAAGGCGGAGTGACGCGCCGGTCATGACGCTTACGGACGAACAGCTCGCCGTCGTTGATCTCGTCGCGGGGCGCCACCTCGTGCTGGCTCCGCCGGGATCGGGGAAGACGGAGATGCTGTCGCAGCGGATTCTCCGTGCGCTTTCGTCGGGCGTCGATCCAAAGCGGATGCTGTGTGCGACGTTCACGAACCGCGCGGCGTTCGAGATGCGCGATCGGGTCTCCGGCGCGGCGGGACCCGACTGCGCGCTCCCCGATGTCGGCAATCTCCATCACATCTGCCATCGGTTCTTGCTGTCGGTTCGGCGGATCCATCCTGGCAAGTATGTGCTGGACGAGTCGCAGCAGCTTGATTTCATCCGAGAGGTGACAGATGTGTTGCGCGAGGAGTTGCGAGAGGGGAGAACTGCCGATTTGAAGAAAACGCATGGTGTCAGCGTCGTGGCGACGGTCAAGGGTATTTGCGAACCGATGTGTATTGCGCTTTCGGAGATTGTCGAGGAGTACTTTGCGGATTGCGAGAAGGACGACAGAAGTCCGTACCCGGACATCCTTTCCGCGGTGCTGATCGCGCATCAGTGGAAACTGGGCATTCCGTCGTGCTATCTCCGGCAGGTGCCGATGACGATGTCCGTCTTTCTTGACCGTGGAATTGTCGCGGCGCTTGAGCTGGCCTATTCGGGACTTAAGCGCAAGTTTCGGTCGGTCGACTTCGACGATCTCATCAACGAGACGTTCCTGTATCTGACGCAGAATCCGATTGAAGACGATCGACGCTTTGACTGGATCCAGATCGACGAAGTGCAGGACTTGAATCCGCTTCAGTGGCGGATCGTCAAGGAGTTGACGTCGTCCCGTGCAGTCAGCGTTTACTTCGGCGACGTCGAACAGTCGATCTTCTCTTTTCTCGGAGCTTCGGCGAGTTCGTTTGCGACGGCTGTCGCCGATTGCGAGCGTCATTACTTCAGGACGAACTTCCGCGCAGCGCCGCTGCTGTTGGAGATCCTGATGCGATATTCGCTGGACGTGTTGCGTTCTAACTGGGAGTTCCTGCCGGCACCTTCCGACGTCGCCCGTGCGAACGGTGAAGTGACGTTGTCGCCTGCGGACGGACCGAAAGCCGTCTTGGAGCGCGTCCGTCATCTGCTGGGGGACGAGGTCGCCGAAAACGTGGCGATTCTCGTCCGCACGAACCGTGAGGCCGATGCATGCGAAAGGCTTGTGCGCAGACTCGGCTATCGGACGGTCAAGGTCTCGGGCCTTGATCTGTTCTCCTATCCGCCGATGCGCGACTTCCTGGCCTTCGTCTCGATCTTTGCCGAAAAGCCGCCGCGGACGGCCTGGGCGTCGCTCGTGCGGCGGTTTGCGGACGGCGTCTACCGCAGTTCGGCGGCGCGGTATTTTGTCCGCGGCATGTTTGCGTCGGGATGGAATCCGATGTCGCTTTTCGGGTTGAAGGATCCCGTACCGAGCGTTCCGCATCCGTGGAATCGCGCGCGTCAGTGGGCGTGGTGGAATCGTCCTGTGCTGTCTTCGCTGCGCAGACGGCTCAAGCCCGCTGTTGATGCGGTTTTGCCTCGCCTCGGCGGCAGGGTTGATTTTCGCGTGTTGTTTTCCGTTTTTGCCGAAGCGGCGCTCGGCAAGGTCCTGCGGTATTCCATCCGCGAGTTAGTTCCGGAGAAAAGGGCGATGGAAGAGGAACTCCATCGCGAGTTGACGGCGGATGAGGCTCGGCTGTATGCCTTGCGGCGCATGGAGATTTTCTTCCGCTATGTCGACGTGATCTATGTGAAGGAGGAAAGGCCGTTTGCACAAGTCCTTTCCGAAGACGGACAGAAGCTGTCCAAGTTGAAGGAAGCCGATTTGCTGGCCGGAGACGAGAAGATCGTCATCTCGACCGTCCACAAGGCGAAGGGGCGTCAGTTTGATGCCGTGGTCATTCCTGGCGCGGGGGAGATGTCCGAAGGGGGGCCTGGTGCGGATCGGGATGAAGCGCAACGCCTTTTATATGTGGCGATGAGCCGAGCGAAACGGCATCTGACGCTGCTGGGATGCGGGATGGGTGGCATTTGGCGGGGATTGGGCGAATGCTTTCGCTTTGGCTATTCGGGTTACTATCTTCGTCGTGCGCGGGGAGAAGACCTGTCGTCAGATTGGTTGAATCAATGGGAGGTGCTGGCCGAGGCGAAGGCCGAAGGGCGATGTCCAATGGAAGTTGTCGAGTCGGCGCTCGCTTCAAAGGTAGGTCCGGTCGTGCGCATGGCGCTCAAGACGCTTCGGCATCATCCGAGTCGAGACGAAGCGAGGGGACGGTGGCTCGCTTTTGCCAAAGGCGATTATGCCGAGACGGCGATCGGCTGTTTGCAAAATGCCTGCGTCTACGACAGTGAGACAATCGAATGTGTCCGACAGGCGGCGCACACCTCTCGGAAAAAGCGCGACCATCGTGCCGCCCTGGAGTACTTCAAGTCAGGACATCTGGGTGCGCCTGAAAGACAATTGGAACTTCGTGCGGCGATTGGCGATTTTGTCTATCATCGCTCGGGAACGTTCCGCCTTGATGCGGCGACCTGCCTTGACTCGCAGGGAATTACGCGCTGGAACGGCGTCGTTCGAGGTGCGTCGACCGATTTTATCCGGTTGCAGTTCGTTGCCGACGATGAGCACGAGGAGACGATCCGTGCGATTCTCGAGAAAAGGGATTTGCCGGACGAATACGAAAGGCGGTTGCGTGCGATTCTCTTCGCGAGGGCAAGGCGAACGACGAAGATCTGATAAGACGAAAGAAAGGGCTGTTATGAAAGATGAAATGAGAGTCAATCGAATCTGCGAGCAGAAGCGGATAGTAGTATACAAGCAGAGTGAGAACGTCAAGATGGAAGTCAAGACCGACGGTGAGACCGTCTGGCTGACCCAAGACCAAATGTGTCGATTGTTCGGAAGAGATCAGTCGGTCATCGCGAGACATATCAGTAATGTGTTCAAGGAAGGAGAATTGCCGAAAGAGGGTTTTATGCAAATTTTGCATAAAACCTCTGAAGTTGGTGGCAGACCGGTTGCGCTTTATAATCTTGATGTCGTCATTTCAGTCGGCTACCGCGTGAAGTCTTTTGAGGGCACTCGTTTCCGCCAATGGGCGACGCGTGTGTTGCGGGAAATGCTCCTGAAGCGTGTTGAGGATGTGCGGGAGATTGCCATGCTGAAGCGTCGCATGGATGTCGCGGAAGGCAACATCAAGCAGATCAAAGGCGGCATGAATTATCTGGTCAAGCAGCTTTCTGTACCCGACACTCCTCGCCGCAAGATTGGCTTTGGCGCGATGCCCGGCGAAACTTCGGCCACGCCCTACGGTCGGGCGAAGTAGCTGAGCGAAACGACACGCGCAAAAAATTGGCGCAGCGTGTCCGACACCCCGCGACAACTTTTGGTATACTATTCCCATCCTGAAACCCATTCTTCGGGCGGGTGAGTAGGGACCATAGGTTGGGAACTGACGGGACAGGCGGAACGCCTGCCGCATACAAGCCGCAAGCGACTCCGTCCCCGCTCCACCCCCGACCGCATCAGTTGATTTTTGCGTTTACGCAAACACGACGTTCAGCGGAAATACTTGCAGGTTTTTCACTGTCAGAACGGCATGGTTGCGGGAACGCGCCGATGTGCAGTAATGCACAAGGCGCGTTCCTTCTTCCTGTATTCTGACAGGCCTCTGCAAGGGCTACCGCTGAGTACAGGGGAAGGGGCGCGCCTTTTTCTGTATCGGAATTCCCCGGCGGCGATTCGCGTCTGGAGGGAATGGTGATGAAAGACAGAGGTAATTCGTGTCGCTTCTTGCGAAGCTTGGCACATATCCTTTGCTTTGTCGGAATAACACTTGCCTCCTGTTTGTGTGCGGAAGGTGAGAAGGTGCAGGCGAAGCCGTTTATTAAGTGGGCCGGTGGCAAGGGGCAGTTGCTGGAGCAACTATCGGCGTTGTTGCCCAATGGCCTTAAAGATCGGCAGGGCCTCGTCTATGTCGAGCCGTTCGTTGGCGGTGGAGCAATGCTCTTCTACATGTTGTCGAATTACACGAATATAACGCATGCAGTCGTGAATGACTTGAATGGCGATCTAGTCAAAACCTATAAGGCGATTCGCGATTGTCCCGATGAATTGATCCATGAACTGTCTAAAATGCAGAAAGCGTTTTACGCATGCCTGACCGAAGATGGACGCAAGCAGTTTTTTCTGGCGAAACGAGAACGCTACAACACAAGGAACGCAGGGGATGTTGAAACGGCGGCACTGTTCATCTTTTTGAATCGAACGTGTTTTAATGGGCTTTATCGTGTGAATTCAAAAGGATTTTACAATGTCCCGTTCGGGAAGGCGGTGAAGCCCCTGATTTGTGATGAGGAGACGATTCGCGCAGATAGTAAACTTCTTCAAAAGGTTGAGATTCTGAATGGTGATTTTGAAGAAGTCGGGAAGCATGTAAAGGGGCGTGCCTTCTATTACTTCGATCCACCATACCGACCTTTGACGCAGACGGCGAGTTTTACGGCTTATTCAAAAGAAGGTTTTGGTGACGAACAGCAGAAGCGGCTGGCCGATTTTTGTCGGCTGTTAGATAAGGACGGACATCAGTGGTTGCTGTCCAACTCGGATCCGCATAATGCTAACCCGAACGATATGTTTTTCGAGGAGATATTCAAAGGGTTTGACATTCATCGTGTCTCGGCGAGTCGGATGATCAATTCAAAGTCCGACGGCCGCGGTAAGATCTCAGAGCTGGCCATTCGAAATTATAAGGAGTAGTTGTATGAGAGATTTCGACACTTGGCTGGCGCAATTCCGTGACAGCATTTCAAGTTATGACTATTACATTGATTTCGACAAGGTCGTGGCAAACGCAGAACGTTACAGGGCGGAGTTGCATCTGTTAAATTCGCTTATTGGACGTCAAGATGTTGAATTGGAATTTAAGGCATTGCTGACACGCTATCCGTCGATAATATCCGTTGTTCCGATTTTGATTGCTGTTCGGGAACATGAAATATACGCTGTCGATAATGAAACGGGCGGGCTTTATCGTTTTGATCGTATACGGCATAGTGCGGATGAATACTGTCTCTTCATGCGAAAGACGGGGTTGTTTGATTTGATGTCGCGTCATATAGTCAATAATCTCTATGATTATGTTTTGGGGGTTGAAACCGGCTTGGATTCAAACGGGCGCAAGAATCGTGGCGGGCATTTGATGGAAGATCTTGTCGAGTCGTATCTTCAGAAGGCACGATTGGAATACTACAAAGAAATGTATGCCAGCGAGGTTCGTTACCGTTGGGGTATTGACTTGTCGTCGTTGACAAACACTGGACGAACGGAAAAGCGCTTTGATTTTGTTGTGCATACATCAACATGCGTTTATGCGATTGAAACGAATTTCTACGGAAGCAGCGGGTCGAAGTTGAACGAGACGGCACGTAGTTATAAGATGCTGGCAATTGAGGCACGTGATATTGCGGGATTCAAGTTCGTTTGGTTTACGGATGGTGCTGGGTGGAGAAGCGCGAGGCAAAATCTACGTGAAACATTTGAAGTTCTTCCTACCCTCTACAACATTAAAGAACTTGAAGGCGGAATTGCAGCCACACTTTTTGTGTGATCTCTCATGAGACCGTATTACAGGACGACGAAGGGGGACTTTAGTCTTTACAAGGGAGATTGTCGGGAGGTTGTCCCGAGATTGTCGTCTTGCTTGTTTGACGTGGTTTTTGCCGATCCACCATACTTTCTGTCGAATGACGGTTTTTCGGTCCAAGCGGGCAAGCAGGTGTCTGTGAACAAAGGAGCATGGGATAAGTCTCGTGGCTTGAAAGCGGATACGGAATTTAACTTTCAATGGATAAAATCCTGCCGGGAGCGGCTTTCGGAATCCGGCACGATTTGGGTTTGTGGTACGTTCCATAACATTTTTTCTATTGCAACTGTCCTATCGGAGTTGGATTTTAGAATTCTCAATTCAGTCATTTGGCAGAAAACGAATCCGCCGCCAAATTTGAGTTGCCGTTTCTTTACGCATTCCACGGAGATATTGCTTTGGGCTCGAAAGCAAAAGAGAGTTCCGCATTACTACAACTACGATCTTATGCGCCGATTGGCAGGGGATCGGCAGATGACGGATGTCTGGCGACTGCCGGCTATCGGTCGCTGGGAGAAATCGTGTGGGAAGCATCCGACTCAAAAGCCGCTATCATTGGTTGTTCGAGCACTACTTGCAAGTACGGAGGCAAATGCGCTTGTGCTTGACCCGTTCGCGGGTAGTTCAACTACAGGAATTGCGGCAAATCTGATTGGGCGTAAGTTTGTTGGTGTCGATTCAACTAAGGCGTTTCTGGAGTTGTCCAAGAGGAGAAGGATTGAATACGAGAAAGATTACGATGTATGGTGCCGCCGGATTCCAGATCTTACAAGGCTTCGTGACAGCGATAAAGGAAAGGATCGAACTATGCAAATAGTTCGGTGATTGCTGGACGCTGCAAACATTATGCGCGGCATGCGGTGGGGAAAAATAGACGCTCTTTGTTCTGCGCGAGGTTTCTGAAGTGCAATGGATCGGCGCCGTCTTATTTTGTATAATATCTTGCATGTCCGTGATGTATGGTCTGCAAGATGAGGTTTGCAATTCAGATTACAGAAACCCTGCAAAGGGTGATTGAGGTTGAGGCGAGTTCTGCCGAAGACGCTGAAATGATCGTTCGACGACGGTATTACTCTGGCGAACCAATACTTGATGCTTCCGATTATGTGGAGACGGAGATTGCGCCAGTTGCGCAATGTGATGGAGTGCGCGATGAGTGTGGTTTTTAGGGCATGGGCGGTCGCGGCGGTTGTCATCCTCATTTGGGGAATGACGTTCGCCAATACGCGGGCGCTGCTGGAGGACTTTTCGGCGCTGGAGATTCTGGTCGTGCGGTTTGGCTTGGCGTGGGCGGCGCTGTGGATCGTGGGTGCCGTACAACGCCACGGCGCGAGACGCCGACGGTACGGTGATGGGCGCTCGTGGCGCGACGAGTGGCTGTTTGCCGCGATGGGATTCTGCGGAATATTTTGCTATCAGTTTCTGGAGAACTGCGCGATCTATTACACGAATGCAAGCAATGTCGCGATCTTTGTTTCGTTCGGGCCGATCGTGACTGCGGCACTTGCGCGGATGTTTACGAAGGACCGATCGCTGTCCGCGGCACTTGTGGTCGGTTCGCTGATTGCCGTGGTCGGTGTCGCGCTGGTGAGCATGAACGGTGTTGTCAATCTGCATCTTCGTCCGCTTGGCGATTTGATGGCGCTTGGGGCGATGGTGTCGTGGGGCGTTTACTCCATCTTGGTTGGCAAGGCGAATGAGAAGGGCTATCCGCCGGGATTGGCAATTCGCAAGGCATTTGGATGGGCGCTGGTGATGATGTTGCCGTTTTGCGTTTGGGGTGTGACCGACACCGGATATTGTGCGCTTGACGGATCGTTTTCGGTGACGCTGGATTGGACGGCGAATGTCGAGCGATTCTCCGGTTGGCTGAACTGGATGAACCTTGGATTTCTCGGGTTGCTTGCGTCGGCGGCTTGCTTTGCGATGTGGAATTATGCCTGCAAGGAGCTTGGGGTCGTTCGGGCGACCGTCGGGCTTTACCTTACGCCGATTGTGGGCGTTGTTTTCGCTGCGGTCTTTCTGGGCGAGCGCCCGACGCCAATGTCGACGTTCGGTGGACTTTGCATCATCATCGGGGTTGCAATTGCGAATTGGAGGAAGAAATGAGAGGACTTGCCTTGCTTGTTTTTGCGCTATCAGTGGCGCTTTCCTGCATTGCTGTGCCTGCGGTCACTAACGCCGTTCCAGACGTGGTGTCCGTCACTGTGGCGACAAACGCGCCAGCAGTGAAATCAACCTTCGCCAATGCTGCGGCGGACAAGCAGTTGAGACATCAGTGCGAAGCCGTCACGAAATCTGGCAACCGTTGCAAGCGCAATTCGATCTCGGGCGGGAAGCTTTGTCGGCAACACCAAAAGATCAAACAGCGCAATCCGTAGGAGTTCGCGAGGGCAAGGTCGATGTGTATTGACTATGCCATGACGTACCAGAGAAGGCAGAAGAAGTGGCAAATCGTGCCGGCCAGGACGAAAAGGTGCCAGGCCGTGTGCGAATAGGGCAGGGATGTCCAGAGGTAGAAGACGCAGCCGAGCGTGTAAAGTCCTCCGCCCAGCACCAGCCACATCGTTCCTAGATCTTGAAGCGCATGGGCCAAAGGGATTATCGCAAGGATTGCCACCCAGCCCATGATGATGTATGAAAACGTCGAGACGAAGCGGTAGCGGCCCGTCGTCAGGATCTTGAAGGCCACTCCGACCAAGGTGAGGCCCCATTCGATCCCGAAGATGGACCACGCCAATGCGGGATGCTCCGGACGAAGCGACACAAGGCAGAATGGAGTGTAGCTACCTGCAATCAAGAAGAAGATCGCCATGTGGTCCAGAATATGCAGGATGCGTTTGGCGGGCGCATGCGAAACGGCATGATAAGTCGACGAGACGGCGTAAAGGAGAATCACGCTTGCCCCGAAAACCGCCGCGCTTGTTACTTTCCATGCGATTAGGTTTCCGCTTGAAAATCCTTGCCAAACGAGTAAGGTCAGCATTGCCGCTCCAAGGTGCGAGCCAATGACGTGCGTCACCATATTGGCAATCTCTTCGCCCGTTGTCTGCGGACGTTTATTTTTCATCTTGAGTCGATTGTCAAATTTCTGCGTTTCCACGACTCATAAATACGGCCACTCTGCAAGCATCCCTGCCCAGGTCAGCCCCGAGCCAAAGCCGGCAAGTGCCAGCCGCATACCGGGCTTAAGCGATCCTTCCCGGACTGCCTTGTCCAGGCAAAGTGGGATTGATGCCGAGGATGTGTTGCCGACGTCTTGCAGGTTGAAGTAGAACTTTTCGAGAGGAACGGACATCCTCCGGGCGACGGCCTCGAGGATACGGTAGTTGGCCTGATGCGGAATTATTAGGTCAAGTGACTCCAACGAAGTCGGCGCTTGGTTGCAGAGGGCGGTCACGACTTCTGACAGCTTGCGGACTGCAAAGGCATAGACCGCGTGTCCATCCATTTGCAAATACGGGACATCCATTCTCGTCACCGTTTCCTGCAAGAGATTTGCGCTGAGTGGCTTGCGTGCGCCTCCTTCACGCGCAATGAGGTCCGATCCGCCGCCGTCTGCGCCCAAAAGCGAAGCTGACAGGTGCGGGGTAGGGCAGTCGACCGTCTCCAGAACCACGGCGGCAGCACCGTCGCCAAATAGCATTGCGCTCGAACGGTCTGCCCAATCGACATGCCGCGAGAGAACCTCCGACCCGATCACCAGCGCCTTGTGGCCCGGATGGCAGAGAAGGTAGCTCTTCACCATTTCAAGTCCGTACACGAATCCTGAACATGCGGCCGAGAGGTCAAATGCTGCCGCAGGCCTGCATCCAAGCGCCTTTTGCACCAGACAGGCCGTTGAAGGGTAGTTGCAGTAATCTGGGGTGGTTGTCGTCAGGGCAATGATGGAGATGTCGCCTGGCTTCACCTGTGCTGATTCAAGCGCGCGGCGCGCCGCTTCGGCTCCCATGGTCGCGGCGCTTTCAGTCGCGTCGGCGACATGCCGGCTGGCAATGCCTGTGTGCGAATAGATCCATTCGGGGGTGGAACCGATGCGCACGGACATTTCCTCGTTCGTTACGACGCGAGTCGGCAAATACGACCCCGTTCCGCTGATTTTGACGGTCAGCATCTCGTCGGTTCCTTCTGCTCCATGCAAGTCAGGTCGGCTTCGGCGGATAAGACGCCGTCGACCGATCCGCGGACATGAAACTTTCCGATGCCATGTCCGAGACGCAAGACCGTGGCCTGTGTCACTAACGTTTCACCCGGGTGAACTTGTCGGCGGAATCTGACGTTGTCCGCGCCGGCGAAAAGCAGAATCTCGGGAGCGGCCTTTTCATTTTGGTCGCGTCGCCAGGCCAGAACGCCTGCGGCCGCCGACTGGCACATGGCCTCAAGAAGAATGACGCCGGGCACAATCGGATGGCCGGGAAAGTGTCCGCGAAAGAAATCACGTTCGACGCCAAAGGTTACCTGTCCAACCGAGTCTTCCTTGGAATAGCTGATGAGCCTATCCAGAAAAAGAAACGGTTCTCGATGCGGCAAAAAGTCGATGCCCTTTATGTCCATATCATTCACCAATGTTGTTCCTTGTTAGATAGAGAGAGTATAGCATATTCTGCTACGTCAGTGTGACATAATGCGAAAAAGTGTCGCAAGAACAGGGTGAGGCGTGGCTGTTGGAACTTTCCCGTTTTCGTTGTATCTCCAACATGCAGCGGAAGCGAAATAGTGTATAATATAGGGCGTCAAACGAAACGAGCGACTTTAAGAGAAAGGAAGGTGTGATATGAACAAGACAAAGTACGTGTGCAAGATCTGCGGCTGGATCTACGATCCGGCGGAGAACAACAATGTGGCGTTCGAAGACCTGCCGGCGGACTGGCATTGTCCGCTCTGCGGCGTCGGCAAGAACGACTTTGAGCCGGCCTACAACTGAGCAGGTCTGAGACTCAAGCGACGGGGTGCGGCGAAAAAGTCGCGTCCCGTCGCTTTTTCCGGACTGTTTTAGGGAAACGGAAAATGAAGGTTCTGATTGTAAATGGAAGTCCGCATCGTGACGGGAACGTGTCCGTGGCGATTGGTGAACTGAAGAAGGTCTTCGCCGCAGAAGGCGTCGAAGTCGAAAACGTGGAGCTCGGCATCAAGCGCGTTCCCGGCTGCCTCGGCTGCTACACGTGCAAGAAACTCGGCAAGTGCGTGGTCGAGGATGTCGTTAACGAGGCGGCGGACAAGTTCAAGGAGGCCGACGGCTTGGTCGTTGCCTCGCCGGTCTATTACGCCTCGCCGAACGGGACCCTCGTCTCCTTTCTCGATCGGCTGTTCTTCTCCACTCCGTTCGACAAGCGGATGAAGGTGGGCGCGTCGGTGGCGGTCGCTCGCCGCGGCGGTTGTTCGGCGACGTTCGATGTCCTGAACAAGTACTTCACGATCTCCGGCATGCCGATCGCCTCGAGCCAGTACTGGAACAGCGTCCACGGCTGTACGCCCGGCGAGGCGGAGGAAGACGCCGAGGGCCTGCAAACGATGCGTACCCTCGCGAAGAACATGGTTTTTCTCATGAAGTCGATTGCCCTCGGCAAGGAGAAATATGGACTGCCCGAGAAGGAACAGCTGGTGCAGACGAACTTCATCTGATCAGGCTGAAGAGCAGATGAAGCGTCTTTCGGCGGCAGATACGAAAACTGAAGATTTGCAATTCCGTTGTAACTACAACGGACAAGGAGACCGGAATGGTGCATAATGTGCGCCGTCGGGAGGAAAGGCGGGTTCGGCCGAGTGGCTGGGACGCCAAGGGGTTCCGAACGACAAAGGAGAAACGAGGTGCGCTATGACGAATATCCTGATCTGGGCTGCTGTCGGAATTGTCGGATTCCTGATCGTGTGCGGATTCATCGGCTACTGCTGCCGTTGCCGCCGCCGTCGCGATTGCGCGACCTGAAGAATCCGCGACGAAGTAATGCAAAAGCAGAGTCGACTCAGGCGCGGCAGAAATGCCGCGCCTTTCGTTTCGTCGATTCGGCCAAATTTCATTTTCGTTGTTTTTCCAACATACAACGAAAGCGAAATGGTGCATAATGTGCGGCGTCGGGAGGAATGGTTCTTCCCGCGAAACAAAACGGAGGTGCACGATTTATGAACAAGATCATCACGAAGTCGGTTAAGGTTGCGGTGACGGCAGGCGCACTGGCGGTTGCTCTTACGGGCTGCTGCATGTTCGGCTCGAAGGACTGCTGCAAGGATCCTTGCTGCAAGAAAGAGTGCTGCGGGAAGAAAACGAGCGGCGTCAACACCTCGATGACCGTCGGGGTTGGCACGGACGGCATTCGTGTCGGCAGCGACTCGAACGTCGGGAGCCGCAGCATGTCCGCGAACGCGAACGTCGGCGCTGGCGCTGACGGCGTGACGGCAGGTGCCGGAGGAGGCGTCAACTAAGCCCTCCGCTCTTCGGCGCAAGGTCAGACAGTTTGCCTTGCGCCGAAGAAGAACTGCGGCGCGCAGGGGTTGCGCGCCCTACCAATCAAACGTATAACGAAAGGATCACGACTATGAACAAGAGCACCAACTGCTGCTGCAAGACGATTCGGTCCGTCGCTCATCTCGACATCCAGTACGCTCACCGGTTCTACGGGTTCAAGGGCGAGGCGCAGTACCTGCACGGTCACACCGGCGGGCTGACGCTTGAGGTCGAGGACTCGGTCAATCCCGGCGTCAACATGGTTTTCCCGTGTAACGAGATCCAGAAGACGGCGTGGAACGTCCTGAAGAACTTCGACCACGCGCTTGTCTTGCGCGAGGACGATCCGCTCCTCCCGGCGATTCTTGCTGTGTACGAGAAGCAGGGGATTCGGAACGGCGCGCCCACGAACACGATGAAGGGCCCTGCGTTCAAGACGGACCTCTGCACCGCTTATCCCGAGTGCCGACTCGTGGTCACAAAGGAGACCATGACCGTCGAGGGGTTCATCAAGATGGTGTACGAGCTCCTGAAGGACAAGCTCAACATCGTGAAGATCACCTTCACGAGTGGCGTCAATGTGGCGACGGCCGAGTTCCCGTCCCGCATGACGATGGACCGGTGTCCGTGGTGCGGCATCGCGCTGAAGGACGGGGCTTGTCCGAAGTGCGGCTATCATCGTCCGGAAGGCGAATAATCAATCAAACGAAACGGAGGTGTTGCTATGAAATTCTACAAGTGCGACATTTGCGGCAAGATCGTTGCAATGGTCAAGGCAACGGCTGTTGATACGGTCTGCTGCGGCAAGCCGATGCGCGAGCTCGTCCCGGGGACGACCGACGGCGCGAAGGAAAAGCACGTCCCAGTCTACACGGTGGCGGGCGGCACGGTCACGGTGAAGGTCGGTTCGGCGGAGCATCCGATGATGGATGCCCACCGCATCGAGTGGATCGCCATCGAGACCGAGAACGGCAATCAGCGCAAGGAGCTCAAGGCCGGGGACAAGCCCGAAGCGACTTTTGCGCTCGTGCCGCGTGACAAGGTGAAGTCCGTTTACGAATACTGCAACCTGCATGGCCTGTGGAAGGCCCTGGCGAACTGAAGGACGCGACTCTTGACAAGGGCCCGGAGCGAGTTCTCCGGGCCTTCGTGTTGTCTGAGGGCCGCAAATGCCGATTTGTGGTATACTGATGCAGCAAAAGGGAGAAGGGGATATGAGGATTCTGCTCGGATTCTTTCTTGCTGCGCTGTCCATCACGGGCTTTGCGGCGACATTTGTGTTTGGCGGGGCACTGACGAAGGAGTGCGGCGTCTCGCCGGAGGTGTTGTCGTTTCTGCGTTTTGCGATTGCTGGCGGCGCGATGCTGGCGGCCGGGGCGGCGACGGCGAAGGGGCGTGCGCGGCTCGCATCCCCGACGCGTGGTGATTGGCTGGAGATGGCATGGCTCGCTCCGGTCGGAACTTGTATCATGGCGTGGTGCGTCTTCAAGGGCTGCGCCCGCGTCAGCACGGCCAACGCGTCGATGGCCGACGCCCTGACGCCGCTCATGATCTATCTCGTCGACGCACTGGTTCGTCGCCGTGTCGACGTGAAGGGGTTGTGCGGGCTTGCGAGCGGTTTCATCGGTGCCGTGCTGGTGATTCAGATTGTCGATGGGAACGGTCTCAAGCTGAATGCCTATTCAATGGGCGACGTGTACATTCTCCTGTCGGCGGCCACGTGGGGTGTCTATACGGTCTTCGGCAAGCGGCTCAACCGGAAGCTGGGCTCGTCCGTCTTCACGACTTGGACGATGCTGCTTGGGGCGGGCATGATCGGGCTCGTCCTTCCGTTCGGCGACTTTGCCTGGCCGTCGGCGCCGAAGTCGTGGGCACTGGTCGGCGGACTCGGACTCATCTCGACGCTGATGTCGTTCTGGACGTGGAACGCGGCGCAAAAGTATCTTCGGACCTCGACGTTGGCGATGACGGCCTACTTCACGCCGGTCATTGCGATGGCAATGGGCATTGCCTTTCTAGGCGAAGGGGTGACTTGGCTGCAATGGCTTGGCACGGCGTTCATCGTCGGTTCCGCCGCCATCGAGACGAGAGGTCGGGATGGATAAGTTTACGCCAGCGCAACGGTTGAAGATCATGTCCGCGGGCCAAAAAAGAAAGGAGATGGTAGCGGCTCCAAGTTCGAGTTTCAGGCGTAGATCTTCCCCAAGGGCCCGGAGTGAGTTCTCCGGGTCCTTCGCTTTTCAGGGACTTTGTGGAGACCTCGCGCATCGGCATTGCCTGCGCCATGAGCCTTGATCAGGACCTCAAGTGGAGGTTTGTGATATACTAAAACTCGAATGATGCAAAAGATCGATCGCAAGGAGTTTGTAGAAGGGGTTGCTGCGCTCGGCGTGGCGCTTGACAGCGGTGCGATGACCTTCGAGCAGGTACGCCTTACCCGCTGCCAACTTCATCGACAAGTCGATTCTCGAGAAGTGGTACGGCAACCAGCCTGGCGGCTCGCTCCACGATGTCTACGTCGTCGAGATCGAAGGGGTGTACGAAGGATAGGTCGAGCACAGCTCGACCATCTGGATTGAACTGGTTGGGTTGGAGCGGTTAGAGAGGCGGTTGGTTTGGTGTGATACGGTTCGGGAGGTGATGATGAAGCCTGAGAGTTTGTTGAAGTTCGGCGTCTATTACAATCGAAACGACCCGCGCGTTTGGGTCTATCGCCACGATAAGTACAAGGCTGTTGGGGTGACTTTGAATTTCGCCAAAACAGCTGCGCGGGTTTGGTTGGCGCTGCTCATTGGCTCGTTGTTTGTTTGTCAATGGGGAGCGAAATGGATCTTCCGTGACTGCTTCGCCTCTTATGATCAAACTGCGCGAGAAATGATTTGTGGGCTTCTGATAGGAACTCTTGCGGTCTGGTGTCCGTTGATGCTTATAACGTGCTTCGGGTTGGCGGCGCGAGATTTGAAGCGACACCCAGGAGAAAAAAGCGCGAGACCGTTTGATTGAGATGACCTCGCCCCACAAGGAGATAAAGCGCTATCGGCGATTTATGGGCTGGGATTACAGCCGGGGGGCGTCGCTTTTCATTACGCTGGTGACTGAACCGCGGCAACCAGCGTTTGGGTCGATTGTCGACGGCAAGCTGAAACTGACGCCGCTTGGAGAAGAGGCGCTGAGGTCGCTTGAGGCGTTGCCACTTTACAACCCGGGCCTGTCGCTTTTCGGTCGCGTGGTGATGCCAGATCATCTTCATTTCAACTGCCATATCGTACCAGGGCTTAACGAGCCACTGAAGTTTTTGGGTAACGCGGTGAGGCGGCTGAAGAATCATATTTCTAAAGTAAGTCGCGATGGCCAAACAGCGTTTGGCCTAACTGCCAAGTTCGGCTGGCGGCAGGGCTATCACGACCATTTGCTGCCAAACGAGCAGAAAATTGCCTCAACCGAGCGTTATATCGCCTACAACGTCGCGAAATGGGAGTTGATGAAGAATCGCCCAGAGGCGCTTCGCATTGTTGAACCACTCGATTCGCCGCGGCTTGACCGAGCCGATTATTGGAAAGGCGTTGGTACCGTCGCGCTATTAGACGAAGAGAATAAGATTGTCTCGCTTCGTATTTCGCGGCAGGTTAAAGGGAAACACCTTGAAGAAGTCGTAAAACGAATGGAAAGCGCAATTGAGAGGGGATTTACGATACTTAGCGGCTTCATCAGCCCTGGCGAGAAGCTGGTGAGAGACCTCTGTTGTCGCAATAAAAAAGCGAAATTTATTCGAATATTGCCAAGTATGATGCCGCTCAACTACAAGCCTGAAAGCGTGTATGTTGAAGCTTTTCTCGAAAATCGCTATTTAGAGCTAGCTAAAGGTAACGAAGAGGTTGAGTTTGGTCGGGCGGCTTGCCTTGAGTATAACGAAGAAATCGTTAAAATCGCGACGGCTGGCGAAGGGCTGGCGGTCTACTGGCGGCCCGAGGGGCTGATAAGGTTAGGCTCCATCTGGATTGGCGGAAACTGAAGATTTGCAATTCCGTTGTAACTACAACGGACAAGGAGGCCGGAATGGTGCATAATGTGCACCGTCGGGAGGAAAGGCGGGTTCGGCCGAGTGGCCGGGACGCCAAGGGGTTCCGAACGACAAAGGAGAAAGGATGGTGTGACATGAACAACAGCGAGAAGACCATGTTTTGCCGCCAGTGCCAGGAGGCCTTCGGGAACTCCGGCTGCACGCGGGGAGGCGTGTGCGGAAAGCGTCCCGCCACAGCAGGGCTAATGGACGAGCTCGTGGCGCGGCTTGAGGACTTGGCGGCGGAGAAGGAACCGTCGCTTGAACTCGGACGCTTCGTCACATTGTCGCTTTTCCTGACGCTCACGAACGCAAACTTCGACGACGAACGCCTCAAGACGGCGATTGCCGAAGCCGAGCATCGTCTCGGGCGTGTCTGCGCGCGCAAGAGACCGGGGGCGTTTGACGAACCGAACGCCGATTTGCGCAGCCTGAAGGAGCTGACGCTGTTCGGGCTGAAGGGTGTCGCCGCCTATTGCCATCATGCCGCGATGCTTGGGCGCGAGGACGAGGCGGTCTACGCTTTCATCCTCCGGGCCTTGCGGGAACTTGGCGAGAAACGCACGGCGGAGGAGCTGACGCAGCTCGTCCTCGACTGCGGCAAGAACGCCGTCAGCGCGATGGCGCTTCTGGACGCGGCCAATACGGCCGCTTATGGAAACCCGAAGATGACGCGCGTGAACCTCGGCGTCGGTAACCGTCCGGGCATTCTCGTGTCGGGACACGACCTCCGCGATCTCGCCGAGCTCCTTGAGCAGACGAAGGATGCGGGCGTCGACGTCTATACGCACGGGGAGATGCTGCCGGCCCACGCCTATCCGGCGTTTCGGAAGTATCCGCACCTCAAGGGCAACTACGGCGGCGCATGGCATCGTCAGCAGAAGGACTTCGCCGATTTCGGCGGGGCGATCCTGATGACGACGAACTGCATCGTGCCGGTGATGGATGCCTACCGCGGCCGTATCTTTACGACTGGCGTCGCGGGCTATCCGGGCGTGCCGCATGTCGCGGACCGCAAGGAGGGGCGGCCGAAGGACTTCTCGTCCGTCGTCGCGTGCGCGAAGAAGTGTCCGCCCCCGAAGTCCCTCGAGTCGGGCGAGGTCGTCGGGGGCTTTGCGCACGACCAGGTGCTGGCGCTTACGGAGAAGATCGTCGCCGCGGTCAAGTCCGGCCAGATCCGCAAGTTTGTTGTGATGGCCGGCTGTGACGGACGCCACGCGACGCGCGAGTATTACACGCGTCTCGCCCTCGAGCTGCCGCACGACACGGTGATCCTCACGGCCGGATGCGCCAAATACCGGTACATCAAGGACGTGAAGGGCGAGATCGCCGGCATTCCGCGCGTTCTTGACGCCGGCCAGTGCAACGACTCGTATTCGCTGGTGCGAATCGCACTCGCGCTTAAGGATGCGTTTGGACTTGACGATGTCAACAAGCTGCCGCTCGCCTTCGACATCGCCTGGTACGAGCAGAAGGCGGTCGCAGTCCTGCTGGCGCTGCTGTCGCTCGGCTTCCGCAACATCCGTCTTGGGCCCACGTTGCCGGCGTTCGTCTCGCCGGGTGTCGCGCGGACGCTACTCGAGCGGTTCGGCCTGTGCGGAATTGGCGGCGTCGACGGAGACATCAAGTCAATCATGGGCTGAAAGTCCGGAAAGAGAGGTGCAAGCTGAACACTATCCTGATGTCTGTTGTCTTCGGATCCCTTGCGCTCCTCGTCGTCTGCGGCGGGATCGGCTGTACGTCGATTCCGTCGCTTATTCGCTTGACGGCGACATGCTGCGGATCAAGAACAGCGGATGGCGGGATGATGTGATGTGGCGAAGTTTTTGAAGGAGAGCCGACAGATTGTGGGCCTCATGAATGTCCGCGCGGCGAGTTTTGGTCTCCAAAACTTCTTACTTCTAACCCCAAAACTTCAAACGTTAAAATACACCCTTGCACGATAACCGCAATTTTTGATATACTATGCTCCAATCTTCGCAAGAAGAGGTTGCGATACGGGCAGGTAGATCTTGCCGCGTCGTGACTGTTGAGTGAAAATCGCTCGCGGTTACGACGACCGCGAGCGGCTTCATTTTGCGAGGGTTACTGGGCCGAAACCCAGTCGCGAGCGAGGTGCTGCAACACGGGCCTCCCGCGCCAACAAGACTCGAAAAGGTGAGCCTTGCGCGCGGATATCGCGACCGTAGAGGCACAGTTCAAACTGAAACACAAAAAGGAAAAAGGTAAATGCAACAGCAGAGAGTCCGCATCCGCCTCCAGGCATACGATCATCGTGTGCTGGATCAGGCCGTCGGTGGCATCATCGACACGGCCCGGGGCACGGGTGCGCAGGTGGTGGGCCCGATCCCGCTGCCGACCCGCGTCGAGCGTTTCACGGTGAACCGTTCGCCGAACGTCGACAAGAAGTCCATGGACCAGTTTGAGATGCGCACGCACAAGCGTCTTCTCGACATCGTCAATCCGACCGCGCAGACGATCGATGAGCTCAAGAAGCTCAACCTTCCGGCTGGCGTCGACATCACCATCAAGGTCTGATAGGAGGGTGTCATGGAAGGTTTGATCGGTAAGAAGATCGGAATGACCCAGGTGTTCGACGCCGAGGGTAACCGCACCTGCGTGACGGTTATCGAGGTCGGCCCGTGCCCGGTCGTTCAGCTCAAGACCCTCGAGAACGACGGCTACGTCGCGGCTCAGGTCGGTTTCGGCGCGCAGAAGAAGCAGCGTCTCGCCAAGGCCCAGCAGAAGCATTTCGAGAAGGCCGGCGTCGAGACGATGAAGGTCCTGAAGGAGTTCGCGCTGGAGGACGGTGACAAGGAGCTCAAGGTGGGCGACAAGGTCACGGTCAAGAATTTCGAAGGCGTCAAGTACGTCGACGTCACGGGCGTCACGAAGGGCAAGGGCTTCGCCGGTGTGCTGAAGCGTTACCTCTTCGCGGGCGGCAACATGACGCACGGCGGCCACTCGAAGCGTCGCACCGGCGGTCTTGCCGCGCGTGACCTCCCGGGTTGGATCGAGAAGGGCAAGAAGATGCCTGGCCACATGGGTGACGTCAACCGCAAGGCGATGAACCTTGAGGTCGTGGCGGTCCGCGAGGAGGACAATGCGCTCCTCGTCAAGGGCTCGATTCCGGGTGCCCGCAACGGCATCGTGATTGTCCGCAAGTCCCTCAAGAACAACGTGAAGAAGGGGGCTAAGTAATTATGAAGAAGATCGAAGCTACCTTTGACAAGGCCCAGCTGACGCTTGACAAGGGCGCGCAGGCCGTCAAGGATGCGGTGACCGCCATTCGCAACGCGATGCGCGCCGGCACGGCGTGCACGAAGGGCAAGGGCGAGGTCGCCGGCTCCAACAAGAAGCCGTGGAAGCAGAAGGGGACGGGTAACGCCCGTGCCGGTTTCCGCCAGAGCCCGGTGTGGCGCGGCGGCGGCGTGGCGCACGGCCCGAAGCCGCGCTCCTACGAGACGAAGCTCAACAAGAAGGTCTGGTCGCTCGCGTTCGCGCGTGCGTTTTCCGACAAGCTCGTCGCCGGTGACGTGATTGTCGTCGACAAGTTCGAGTTCGAGGCGCCGAAGACGAAGCTGATGGCGAAGCTCCTCAAGGAGCTCGGCGTCGACCGCACGGCGTGCATCGTCCAGAAGGACGTTGACGACACGGTCGTCCTCGTCACCTCGAACCTTCCGAAGGTCGATTATTCGACGGCCCAGGCGATGGATGTCTATATGGTTCTCGCGAACCGTAAGCTCGTCTGCGACAAGGCCGGTTTTGACGCCCTCATGGCGCGCATTGCCAAGTAAGGAGAGGTAAGCCATGACGAAAGCAGAACTGAAGAAGAACACGAACGGGGTCATCCTGAACGTGCTGATTACCGAAAAGGGATCGCGTCTCTCCACGGAGAACCGCTATCTCCTCGAGGTCGCTCCCGACGCCCGCAAGCCGCAGATCGCGGCGATGGCCGAGAAGGCCTTCGGCGTCCACGTCCTCGCCGTCCGCACCGCCAACATGAAGGGTGGTCTCAAGTATGTCCGCGGTACGCGCCGTGCGACGACTGAGGCGACCTGGAAGAAGGCGGTCGTCACCGTCAAGGAAGGCGAGCGCATCGAGCTCGCGTAAGGAGACTGATCACTATGGCACTGAAGACTTACAAAGCCCGTTCGTGCGGCATGCGCTTCCGCGAGTCCGCCACGTTCGAGGAGATCACCGAGAAGAAGCCGGTGAAGTCCCTGACGAAGGCCGTCCGCAAGACCGCGGGCCGCAACAACCAGGGCAAGATCACCTGCCGTCATCACGGCGGCGGCGTGAAGCAGCGCATGCGCATCGTCGACTTCAAGCGCAACAAGTTTGGCGTCGAGGCGACCGTCAAGGACATCGCCTATGATCCGACCCGCAGCGCCTACCTCGCCCTCATCGAGTACGCCGACGGGCAGAAGAGCTACATCCTCGCGCCGGAAGGCCTCAAACAGGGCATGAAGGTGATGAACGGGCCGAAGGCCGAGGCGACGGTGGGCAACTGCCTTCCGCTCGTCCAGATTCCGCTCGGGCTGTTCGTGCACGCAATCGAGCTCGTTCCGGGCCAGGGCGCGAAGATCGGCCGTTCGGCCGGCAACGCCTGCCAGGTCATGGCGCGCGACGGCAACGTCGTGACGCTGAAGATGCCCTCGGGCGAAGTCCGCCAGTTTGACGGGCGCTGTCTCGCGGTCGTCGGCTCGGTCGGCAACAAGGACTGGGCTTCGATCAAGCTCGGCAAGGCCGGACGCAAGCGCTACATGGGCATTCGCCCGACGGTGCGCGGCGTGGCGATGAACCCGGTCGACCACCCGATGGGCGGCGGCGAAGGCCGTACGTCCGGCGGCACCAATCCGTGCTCGCCGTGGGGCCAGCTCGCGAAGGGCGGCAAGACCCGCGCGAAGCGGAAGGCCTCGAACAAGGTCATTGTCAAGCGGAGGAAATAACAGATGGCACGTTCTCTCAAGAAGGGACCTTATGTCGAGGAGAGCCTCCTCCGCAAGGTCGAGAAGATGCAGGCGAGCGGCAAGAAGCAGCCGATCAAGACGTGGAGCCGTCGTTCGATGGTCCTCCCGGACTTCGTCGGGCTCACGTTCGCGATTCACAATGGACGGCAGCACATGCCGATCTTCATCACGGAAAACATGGTCGGCCACCGTCTCGGCGAATTCGCCCCGACGCGCACGTTCAAGGCGCACGGCAACTCCGCCGCCAAGGTCGCGGCCAAGTAAGGGGATAGACAATGGAAGTTACAGCCATCACCCGTAACGCACGCATGTCGGCGGCCAAGGGCCGTCCGCTCGCGCGTTCCTGCCAGGGCCTTAAGGCCTCGGAGGCGCTGAAGGTCGTCGAGTTCTCGCCGAAGAAAGCGGCGGTGATCATCAAGAAGACGATCCTGAGCGCGGTCGCGAACGCGGCCAACAACAACGGCGTCAAGGAAGCGGGCGACCTCACGGTCAAGCTCTGCGTCCTCGACGAGTCCGTCCGCATGAAGCGCTACTGGCCCACGGCCCGCGGTTCGGCCCATCCAATCGCCCGTCGCATGTGCCATTGCAAGGTCGTTCTGACTGACGAGGTCCAGAAGAAGGCCAAGAAGGGAGCAAAGTAATATGGGACAGAAAGTTAATCCGATCGGCTTCCGCGTCGGCGTGAATCACGCCTGGGGCAGCCGTTGGTTCGCGCCCAAGAAGACCTTCGGGGCCCTCCTCGTTGAGGACCAGAAGATCCGCGAGACCTGCAAGAAGCAGCTCGCCGAGGCGGGAATCTCGAAGATCCTGATCGAGCGCTATGCGAACCGCGTGCGCGTCACGCTGTTCAGCGCCCGTCCGGGCGTGATCATCGGCCGCAAGGGCGATGACGTTGAGGCGATTCGCGCCAAGCTCGAGAAGATGACCAAGAAGGAAGTCTATCTCGAGATCAAGGAGGTTCAGGGTGCCGATGCCGACGCGCAGCTCGTCGCCGAGTCGATTGCCCAGCAACTCGAGCGCCGCATCATGCTCAAGCGCGCGATGAAGCGCGCCATGAAGGTGGCGATGGACATGGGTGTCGACGGCATCAAGGTCAAGGCGGGCGGCCGCATCAACGGCGCGGAAATCGCGCGCGTCGAGTGGGCTCGCGAGGGCAAGGTGCCGCTGCACACGCTCCGTGCGAACATCGATTACGGTTTCGCAGAAGCCAACACCACGGCCGGCAAGATCGGCATCAAGGTGTGGATCTGCAAGAAGGAAGGTTTCCAGGCGCGCGCTCCCCGGAGCGAGGGCCGTCGCGGCGAGCGCCGCGAGCGCGGAGACCGCAAGGAAGCGAGGTAAGATATGCCTTTGATGCCTAAGAGAGTCAAGCACCGCAAGGTCTCCAAGGGTAACCGTTCCGGTTACGCCACTTCGGGCGCGGAGCTCGCGTACGGCGAGTTCGGCCTGAAGGCGCTGACGCGCGGTCTTCTGACGGCCACCCAGATTGAGGCGTGCCGTGTGGCGATCAACCGCGAGATGAAGCGCAAGGGAAAGCTCTGGATCCGCATCTTCCCCGACCGCCCCGTCACGCGCAAGCCGATCGAAGTGCGTATGGGCGGAGGAAAGGGTAACCCGGAGTTCTGGGCGGCCGTCATCCTCCCCGGCAAGATGCTCTTCGAGGTCGGCGGTGTCAGCGAGGAAGTCGCGAAGGAGTGCCTCCGTCTCGCGGCGACCAAGATCGGCATTCACACGAAGTTTGTCACCCGCGCAGGAGTTAAGATCTAATGAGCACGGAAACCAATAATCGCGGCGCGCGCAAGGTGCGCAAGGGCGTCGTCGCGTCCAAGATGGGCGCGAAGAGCGTGGTCGTCGTGGTCTCGTACCGCGAGATCCACCCCGTGTACGGCAAGGTCGTCACGCGCACGAAGAAGTATCATGTGCACGACGAGGCCGACACGGCGAAGGTCGGAGACACGGTCTCCATCATGGAAACCCGTCCGATGAGCGCCACCAAGCGCTGGCGCATCGTCGCGAAGTAAGGAGACTCGAACATGTTGCAAGAACTCTCGAATCTCGTTGTCGCGGATAACACGGGCGCCAAGCGCGCCATGTGCTTCCGCATCCTGAAGCAGCGCAAGGAGTACGCTCACCTCGGTGACGTCATCCGCGTCGCCATCAAGGAAGCGTCGCCGACCTCCAACATCAAGAAGGGTTCGGTCGCGACGGCCGTCATCATCCGGACGGGCAATCCGATCCGGCGTGCGGACGGCTCCACGGTTCACTTCGACCAGAACGCGTGCGTCCTGGTCGACTCGAAGCTCAACCCGATCGGCACCCGCGTGTTCGGACCGGTCGCCCGCGAGCTCCGCGACAAGAACTACATGAAGATCCTCTCGATGGCCCCGGAAGTGGTCTGATAAGGAGTACTGAAAATGGCTATCGCAAGAATCAAGAAGAACGACGCCGTGATCGTCACCTGCGGCAATGACGCGGGCAAGACGGGTACGGTGATGAGCGTGAACCCGAAGAAGGGCACCGCGATCGTAGGCGGCCTGAACGTCCACAAGAAGGCGATGCGCCGCACCGAGAAGACGGCCGGCGGCCTGATTGACAAGGAGCTCCCGATTCGTCTCTGCAAGCTGATGCCCTACGACGCCGACAAGAAGTGCGGCACCCGTGTCAAGACGGGCGAGAAGGACGGCAAGAAAGCTCGCGTCTCGGTCAAGAGCGGCAAGGCCCTCTAAGGAAGGAACGAAACATCATGGCAAGACTCAAAGACGAATACGCGAGCCGCATGGTGGCCGAGCTTGAGAAGAAGCTCGGAATCACCAACAAGATGCTCGTTCCCCGCCTTCAGAAGATCGTCATCAACATGGGCTTCGGCATCGTCACCAAGGACGAGCAGAAGACCCTCGTCGACGACCTGGCGGCGATCACCGGCCAGAAGCCCATGCTCTGCAAGGCGAAGAAGTCCATCTCGAACTTCAAGCTGCGCGAAGGCATGGTGATCGGCGCGAAGGTGACCCTCCGCGGCGACCGCATGTGGGAATTCGCCGAGCGCCTCATCAGCGCCGCGCTCCCCCGCATCCGCGACTTCCGCGGCGTTCCGAACCGTGGCTTCGACGGCGCCGGCAACTACACGCTCGGCATCAAGGAGCACACGATCTTTCCGGAACTCGTGGAGTCGTCCGCTCATTCCGGCATGGACATCACGTTCGTGACCAGCTCGTCTGACAACAAGGCCTGCAAGGAGCTCTTGAACTCCATGGGCATGCCGTTCGCAGGGAGGAACTAATCATGGCTAAGCAGTGTCTTATCGAAAAGCAGCACAAGACGCCCAAGTTCAAGGTGCGTGCCTACAACCGCTGCCAGCGTTGCGGCCGCCGTCACGCGTATCTGCGCAAGTTCGGCGTCTGCCGTCTCTGCTTCCGCGAACTCGCGGTCGCCGGCCTCATCCCCGGCGTCACCAAGGCCTCGTGGTAATCTAGGAAAGGAATCAACGAAATGACTATCGATCCCATTTCCGATATGCTCACGACGATCCGCAACGGACTGAAGGCTCGCCTTTTCTCCGTGCAGACGCCTGCCAGCAATCTCAAGGGCGAGATCGCCCGCGTCATGAAGGAAGCCGGCTACATCGCCGACTGCGTCACGACGTCCGAATTCCCGAAGAAGCTCGTGATCACGCTCAAGTACACGGCGAAGGCGGTTCCCGCCATCACCGAGTTGAAGCGCATCTCGAAGCCCGGTCTCCGGAAATTCGTTTCGGTCCCCGAGATCCCGGCCGTCCTCGACGGCATGGGCCTCGCCATCCTCTCCACCTCCAAGGGCATTATGTCCGGCGCGGAGGCGAAGAAGGCGAAGGTCGGCGGAGAACTCATTTGCACTGTCGCTTAATTAGGAGCAAGGACAATGTCTCGAATCGGTAAAGAACCCGTCAAGCTCGCGGATGGCGTCACGGCCACGATCGCGGGTCAGAAGGTGACGGTCAAGGGGAAGCTCGGCGAGCTTTCCTATACGATGCATGACGGCATCACGGCGAAGGTGGAGGACGGTAACATTATCGTCGAGTGCGCCGACGACTACAATCTCGGCAACTTCCACGGCCTCGCCCGCGCGCTGATCAACGCCAATGTGATCGGCGTGTCCGCTGGCTACCAGAAGCAGCTCTCCATTGAGGGCACCGGCTTCAAGGCCGTCGTCAAGGGCAAGGAGCTCGCGCTGACGCTGGGCTTCGCCTCCCCGAAGATCTTCACGATCCCCGAGGGTCTGACGGTGACGGTCGAGAACGACGGACTTCAGGTGACCGTCAAGGGCATCGACAAGCAGATGGTCGGCGAAGCCGCCGCCCGCATCCGCTCGTACTATCCGGCCGAACCCTACAAGGGCAAGGGCATCAAGTACGTCGGCGAGCACATCCGCCGCAAACAGGGCAAGAAGGTCGCCTAATCGCGGCGTAAGGAGAACGAATTATGTTCAATCGCAAAGTTCAGCGTCAGAAGAGGCATCTTCGCCTCCGTCAGCGCGTGATCGGCACCGCGGCGCGTCCGCGCATGTCGATCTGCGTCACGAACAAGAACATGTACGTCCAGTTCATCGACGACGACGCGCAGAAGACCCTCGCCCAGGCGAACAGCCTCAAGGACGAGAAGGCCAACCTCGCGGTTGCCAAGGCTCTCGGCGCGAAGGCTGCCGAGGCCGCGAAGGCCGCGGGCATCTCGATCGTGGTCGTCGACCGCGGCGGCAACAAGTACACGGGCCGCGTCGCGGCCATCGTCGAAGCAGCCGTTGAAGCGGGCCTCGCCATCAGCGCGAAGAAGGAGGATAAGTAATCATGGCTTTCAATCGTGACAAGCGCCCCCAGGACCAGGGAGACGATCTCGACGAACACACAGTGTTCATCAACCGCTGCGCCAAGACCGTCAAGGGCGGCCGCCGCATGAGCTTCTCCGCCGTCATCGTCGTCGGTGACAAGGAGGGCAAGGTCGGCCTCGGATTCGGCAAGGCCAACGAAGTCGCCGATGCGATCCGCAAGGGTGGCGAGGCGGCCCGCAAGGACATGCACAAGGTCACTCTCAAGGGCAAGACCATTCCGCACGACGTCGAAGGCGTCTGCGACGGTGGTCGCGTGATTCTGAAGCCGGCCCCGGATGGTAAGGGCCTGATCGTCGGCGGCGGCATGCGCCCCGTCCTCGAGGCGGTCGGCATCCGTGACGCGGTCGGCAAGTCGCTCGGCTCCAAGAACCGCCTCAACGTGGTCAAGGCCACGCTGAACGCGCTCTCGAAGCTCCGCTCGGCGGAAGAGATCGCCGCGGTCCGTGCGTAACAGTGGAGAAGCGGAATCCTTTCCGCTTCAATAAGAAGAAAGGAAATTTCCATCATGGAACTCAATTCTCTTACTAACACCCCTGGCGCCCGCGAGCGCCGGAAGCGCGTCGGCCGCGGCTGTGGCTCGGGCATGGGCAAGACGTCCTGCAAGGGCCAGAAGGGCCAGCAGTCCCGTAAAGGCCATAAGCATAAGCTGCTGTTCGAAGGTGGTCAGATGCCTTTGGTCCGCCGCTTGCCCAAGCGCGGCTTCAACAACGCCGCGTTCAATGCTAAGGCTCTCGCCGTCAATGTTTCGGACCTCGAGAAGAAGTTCGAAGCCGGCGCCGAGATTACGGTCGAGACGCTCGCGAAGGCGGGCTTCACGGACAACAAGCAGCCGAAGATCAAGATCCTCGGCAACGGCGAGCTCACGAAGAAGTTCACCGTGAAGGTCCCCTGTTCGGCCTCCGCCAAGGCGAAGATCGAGAAGGCCGGCGGCTCCGTCGCCTAACCCTTTGGCTGAACAGCCTATAAAGAAGCCGCGGCAGTTTTGCCGCGGCTTTCTTTTGAACATGCAACAGAAGGTCAGACCTTCCGTTGCAAGATTTATTGGAACATGTTAGCGAAGGCCGCGAGTCTCGTTGAGCTGCCTGTATAAGTTGGCAAGCTCCTTCTGGCGGGCGGGGTTCTGCGCGTGATTTTTGATGCGAACCATCGGATCGAAAGGTGCGGCGGGTGTGAATTTGAACACGCGATCAAAGAGAGGTGTTTTCACATAGGGACCTCTGATGATGCCGTCGTGCATCGATTTTGTCAGGCCAAAGAATTCAAGCATGCGTAAGATCGCGTAGGGGTCATATATTTTTGAACCAGTTTCAAAAGCAGTCTTCCATTGCTCCGAAATCTCGCCCGCTTGGAATTCACCCTTGGTCAACGAGACGAGATAGATGATGTAGAATTCATACTCGTATTGCACCTCGTCACCTTCGAATGTGTAGAGGTTCCTGTGGTTCCAGTTGTAGCAATCCATGGCGGGGACGATCAGCCGCTGGAACCAGTCGCATGGCTTGCGTTTGTCGTAAGGGGTCCTTAAGGCAAATCCTTTCCGTTTCGGAATGAGCAATTTGGCCATTCCCAACAAATCCTGAAGTGCGGTCAGTTCCAGAAACAGACGATAGGGCGGACGCTTGTAGATTTCAAACCAGCGCTTGTGCTCTTCGGGATGCAACTCTTTCAGCAACATGGACCAAACCTCGGGTGCGAGATTGCCGGATGCGTAGAGCTTCAAAGGCGCAGGAGTTGCCAGTTCATCCAGGCGCTTGAGCAACTTGAGCAGGGGGACTTCGTCGGTCGTGATGTCGGCAGGATAGGAAATCGTCATGCAATCCGCTTCAAACGGATTGCGCAACAGCTTGGACATTTGATCTGCGCTCAAGCCGCAGAAGTCGTCCAAAGGTTGCTCATTGAGTAATCCTTCGACAAAGGCGAAATCATCTTCGTGGTACATGTCCGTATTATAACATTTGTTTTGCACGGGTCGATGTGCGAAAGTGACGTGGCGAAATATGATATAATACGAGTGTTCTCGGGAATTGATGCTGAGAGACGGCTAGAATATCGAGAACCGTCCGGACCGGGCCTGCGGCATGCAAGATT